>NZ_WTPX01000108.1 GCF_013036045.1 Alienimonas chondri | reverse complement strand
GCGGGGATCTCCGTGACGGCGTCCGCCTCGGCGGAGAGCGTGTCGGCCTTCAATCCTCTCACGTCGCGGTCGGTCGACAGGTCGCTATACCGGGCGACGAGATCCTCCCGCGCCCGGTGAGCCGTGGCGAAATCGTTCTCCTTCAAGGCCGCCTGCACCTTCGCGCGAGCCTCGCCGAACGTCTCTCGTTTGACGACGGCGGCGGTGGCCGTTTTCAACGCCGAGGCGATCTCCCGCGCCTGGTCGGTCGTGCTGGCGGCTTCGGGATCCGCGTAGCGACGGTGCAGTTTGGAGGCGTCCTCGACCGTCGCCAGCAGATCCCGCGGGCCGCCGTTCTTCGCCTCGCGGGCGGCGCCCAGCGCCGCTCGGCGGGAGAGCGCGGCGAGTTCCGGGTAGCTCGCTTTGTAGTCCTCCAGATCGCGGTTCTCCCGGTCGAACGCTTTGACGGCCTCCACCCCTTCCGCCCAGTCGCCGGCGGAGCCGTCGACCGCCCTTTCGATGTTCGCGATTCCGCGTTCCTTTCGCACCGTGCCGGTGAGGGCGTCCGCGGGATGTTCGATCAGGAAACGGTCGTAGAGTTCCAGCGCCGCGGTGTATTGGCCGCCCTCGCGTTTGGAGACAGCTTCTTGATAGAGCCGCTCGGCCTGTTCCCGAGCGGTGAGGAACGCGAAGGTGAACGCAGCGAGCGTCAGGACCGCGGCGGCGCTGACCAGGCCGATCACCAGCGGGCTTTTGAAGATCGACTCCTCGCCCGGCCGTCGCGGCGGGCCGGCGAGCTTCGTCAACGGGGCGAACTTCCCGCCGGGGGGCAGCAAGACCGGTTGTTCCCCGCTGTCGGGGCCGTCGTCTGCGGCGTCGCCGGGCTTCGCCGGTTCGCTCCCGTCGCCGGTGGCCTCCGCCGCGGGGTCCGCCGCGTCCTCGTCGGCGGAGAGCTGCGGAGTTTCGCCGGTCTCATCCGCGGCGAGGGCCGCCAGGGCGCCCAAATCGTCCCCGCTGTCGTCGTCGGCGAACGGGTCGTCGTCCTCGGCGTCGTCGAAGATCGCCGCCTGTGCCGCGGCACTGACGTCGCTCTCCGCCGCTGCGGCCGGCTTCTCCCTCGCGGCGGACTTGTTCGCGGCCTTCGAGGCTTTCTTCGCGGCGCGCTTTAACTTGGCCTCCGCTTTGACCGCGGCGGCCGCCGACTTTTCGGCGGCACGTTTCTCCGCCGCCTGATCGCGACTCTTCTCCGCAGCTTTGGCCCGGGACGGATCCGCCCAACTCGGCAGGTTGTCCGACGAGGCGGCGACGAGGGCGAGTTCTTCGCTGTCGTTCGAGTCGGAGTCCGCAAGATCCGCCCGGAACGTCAGTTTCGCAGGGCCGACCTTGATTGCGTCCCCCTCCGACAGCCGCTTTTCCGCCACCGATGACCCATTGATCACGATGCCGGCGTCCCCACCGGAGGCGACGCGATATCCGTCGCCGTCCGGCATAAACCGGCAATGCACCGATTCGACGCCGTCGGCGTTAATCCGAATATCGCAACTGGCGTGACGCCCCACGGTCAGCCCGGCGGAGTCCGGGAGGGGGGTCTCCCGAACCTTGCCGGACGGGCTGGTGATCTCCAAACGGGCCATAGAGCGGAGCGGCGAGGCGTGTGAACGAAGAAATGCGGTGTAGCGACGGAAAGGGCCGAGACGGTCAGTCTTCGGCAGCGACGGCGAGGCGAACCCGTTCGACGCCCAACCCGGCGGCGGCGTCGTAGGCGGCGACGATCGCCTCGTGCCGGGCGCCGTCCGCGGCCTGGATGACCAACTCCCCGCGGCCCGGCTGGCCGGGGGCGTTCATCGCATCGCGGAGGGCGTCCGGGAGGTCGTCCAGCGACGACACCGGTTTGTCGTCAATATAGATCTCGTCCCCGGCTTCCAGACGCACGACGACGGCCTCCTGCTCCAGCTCTTCCATCGTCGTTAATTGTTGCGAGACGCCTTCCTCGTCCGGTTCCGGGACGGGCGTCGGCAGCGTCTTCTGAATGCTAAAGCTCGCCGTAATCATAAAAAAGATCAGCAGCAGGAAGGTCACGTCGACCATCGGCGTGAGGTCCATCTCGTCTTGATCCCGCCGCTTCGGCGAGAACTTAAACGGTTCCTCTTCATTGGCCGTGCTGAGCGGCGCCTGAGCCGGAGCGGCGTCGCCCCCGTCCTCCGGTTCCGGAAGCGGTTGATCCTCCTCGGGAACGGTCAGCACGTCCCGGCAGGCGGGACAACGGACCTCGGCCCCCGCGCGGGACGCGGAGATGCCCAGGGGGGCGGAACAGTGCGGACAGGGGAAAGAAATCCGCATGGCTCAGCGAGGATCCTGCACTTCGTTATGGACCGACACGCCTTCGACCTCGCCGATCTGGCGGAGGATAGGAAAGGTTTGCTCCGCGGTCGCGTCGCGGTCGGCCAATAGAACCACCTCTTTTTTGTCTGGAAGCGCCTGTTTGACGGAGGCGACCGCTTCCGAAACTAAATCGTTCTCAATTGCCTCCTCCAACTTGAAGACCTCAAACGTCTCCACCATGCGGCCTTCCGCATCCGTCGTCACCCGGGGCAATTCCACCTCATATTCGCCGCCGACTTCCGGCAATAGCGTGACTTTAATCGTGCCGCCGGCGTCGATGCCCTGCCCGTGGACGGCGGGGGGGGCATCCGACTTCGACGGCTCCTGCATGGTGCTACTCACCATGAAGAAAATTAGCAGTAGGAACACGACGTCGATCATCGGGGTGATGTCGAAGTCGAGTTCCTTCCGCTTTTCCTTCGGCGGAGGGAGATAATCATCCTCCGCCGGCGGCGCCGGACGCGGTTGGTTCAGAGTATCGCTCATCAAGCCGTGCCGGATTCCGCTTCGATCAGGCCGTCCAGATATTGACCGAGTCGCTCCTCGACGCCGTCCTGCAGCTTCGAGATCTTATTTTGAAGCAAGTTGCCGGCGATGACCATCGGGATCGCGATCGCCAGACCGCTGGCCGTGGTGTTCAACGCGACCGCGATATCGGAGGCCAGCGCCGCCGGATCGGTGCCGGTCTTGCCGGACGAGGCGATCTTTGCGAACGCGGAGATCATGCCGACCACCGTCCCCAGCAACCCGAGCATCGGGGCCGTCTTGACGATCGTCGCGACCCAGCTGGAGCGGTACTCCAGGTCCGCCAATACGTGCCGTTCAAACCGCTCCGCGACGGTCCGCCGCAGACGGCCGGGCGGCAGGTGACGGTTCTCGGTCGCGGTTTGAATCAACTGCGGCGTCGCCTTGCTCCAGTACGGCGGGGAGTCGCAGAGTTCGGTCACGCCGGCGTAGTCGCGCCGTTCGACCCGAGACAGGCATTCCTCGATAAATTCATCAGCGGCCTTGACGCTTTTAAACTGTTTTTGACTCACCCGGCGGACCAACAGAATGGTGATCCACAGCCCGATCAGCGCGGTCAACCCGAGGGCGATATAAATCGCCGTGCCGGCGAAATCGAGAATCTGCATCGGTGAGGTTCGATCCGGTTCGTCTGGGGAGTGCGCGCAGCGACCGCGTCAGCGGCTGTAGGACTGCTTGGAAACGCGAAAGGTATAACCGTCGCCGCCCGGCTTCACTTCGAAGTAGGTTCGACGGACGTCCCGCAAAGGACGGTTCGCATACTGTTGTTCGAGCCGCAGCAGCATCTGCTCCGTCCGGGACGGGTAGAAGTGCAGGATGGGCAGGTCGGAGGCGTCGATGCCGGCTTTGGCGAACAGTTTGACGTCCGCCTGCTTCCGGCCGCCGCCCTGCCAGATCATATAAAGCCGCTGCTCGTCGGCGCCGCCGCCGGTTTTTCGATCCACCTTCGGCTTGGCCGCGGTGAGGTTCGACAGAATGGTCAACGTCCCGCCGCCGGTGTCCAAGGCGCCCAGTTCGATCCCGAAGAATTCCAATTGCTTGGCGTATTCTTCCAGACCGCCCTGGTCGTTGAAGGCGATATACCAACGTTGCTCGGCGGGGACGCCGCCGTCGCCGGGACCGAAGCCCAACGGGCGACCGCCGGTCCCGCTGGCGCTGCCCGCTTTGCCGCCGCTGGCCTCCGAGGAGACCGCGGTCGGCGAGGGATTCGCGGCGCGATCGGAGACGTCCACGACCGTCTCCATCAGCTCCTCGACCTGCATCTCGTCTTCACGCAGCTCGTTCAGGCTGGGGTCCGGGATCTCTTCGGCAAGGCTTTCCAGAAGGGGGCTGTCGTCCGGATCGCCGTTCTCGTCGCCGCCCCCGATTTGAATAATCTCCATCGGCGGCAGCGTATCGACGGCGAACTCGTGCTGCATGTACCACTGTATAAAGAGGTACGTCACCGTGACGATCAGCCCCAGCACGCCGGCAATGACGCCGGCGCTCACGCGGTCATAGCCGGTGACGCCCATGACCGGCTCGGCGGCGGGCACGCCGTCGGAGCCGGGTGCGGAAGTGGGAGACGCGGCGCTCATCAGTCAGGGCCGCTTCGGGGCGGGGATGAGGTCGCGTTGGTCATAGGGCCGAACCGCGTCCTGCCAGGCCGCCCACGCCGCCGTCGCGACGGCCCTCCAATCCTGGAACGCCTTGATCCGTTCGCCCTCGTCCAGCCCCGCGGGCAGCCCCTCGAAGGGTCCGCCCGGCAGCACCCGCAGGCGCTTATTGGTGATATACGTGTACGGGAGATCGCGTTTTTCGAGTTGATCCAGCGACGCCTCTTCCGCTCTCGGCATCGCCAGCGGAATGCCGGGGCCACGGGGGAGGCGGCTGAGTACGCAAAGGGCGTTGTGGGCTTCCTGCACGACGCCCGCATCCGGGTCTTCGGCGAGCATCTTGAAGATCGCCTCGACGTCTTGGGCGCCGCCGCCCCGGGCGAGCGCCCACGCGACGACCTGCCGCACTTCCGGCCGCGGATCGTCCACGAGCCGACGCAATCGAGCCGTTTGGCCGATCAACGCTTCGCGATCGCCGAGCCGAACGGTCTCCAACACCGCTTCCCGAGCGGCGGGAACGTCGGCGGCCTGGGGGTTCTCCAACTGCGTAAGGAGATCCGCCAAGTCGCCGGTCGGACGATCGTAGGTGATGTCCTCGCCGTCGAAGCGGGCCTTGGTGAAGTCGTCCGGCAAGCCCCGTCCGCCCTTCAACAAGCCGCCGCCGTACATGCTGGTGTCGCCCAGCGCCTTGGCGGTCGCCCGAGCGAGGAACATGACCGAGAACGCCGTGCTGACTTCCTTCGTGCCTTCCTGATTCCAGGATCCGTCTTTGGCCTGTGTCTTCAACAGGAGTTCGGACCCTTCCTCGTACCAGTCGCGGTCGCCGAACATCCGCCGGCCGGACAGGGCCCCGAGCCGCTCGACCGTGTACATCATGTAGTTGCGGTGCGGCCCCTTGTCGAACCGCATCCCCCGGGCGAGCGAGCCGATGGAGCCGTCCGCGGTTCCCGTCAACGCGTTGAGGGAGACGACGTCCCCGGCGGCCTTTTCTTTCGCGGCCTCCGCGGGATCGACGCGCCGATCCAACGCCGCGTACTTGCTGAGCAGGGCGTTCTTGCGATCCCGCTCGGCTCGGTCGCGGGCTTCGGCTTCGGAGCGGGCGGCGTCCATCGCGGAGGAGCCGTGCAGATAGCGAGCGCACAGCAGCAGGTTGCAGGCGCCGGCGGCGGTCATCGTATCTTTGACTTCACCGCCCCCGCTCCGGCTGGGGTGATAGGCGAACGTGCCGCCTTTCCGCTTGGTGGCGACCTGCCACTTCGCCACGCCGTTCCAAATCCCGGTGTCGATATCCAGCCCGGCTCGCTCCGCGGTCCAGAGTCCGAGCACGCAATATTGCGTGATACTGGTGTCCCCGAAGTAACTGCCGGGGTTCTTCGCCGCCAGCCGCGGGTAATACCAACCGCCGTAGGGCTGCTGCTGACCGAGGATGTAAGCCAAAATCGGCTTCATCTTCTCCTGATTCGTTCGCGCCTCCCCCGCGGCTTCGAGCAACATCAGCTCCAGCCCGGCGGTATAGAGTTCGTCGCGCTCGGGCTTATAGGTCCCCCCGGCGGTGCGTTCGTCGATCGCCTTGAGCGCGGCGACGATCACCGGATGTTTCTTGTCCGCGCCGCCCTTGGCCATCGCCAAGGCGGAGAGGATGTGACGCCCGTCGCCCTTTGCGGACTTCTGGTTGCTGGCCAGATATTCGACGCCCTTCTTGATCGCCGCTTTGACCTGGGCGCTTTCCGGATCGGCGGCCCGGATCGGCCCCGCGCACAGCACGGCTGCCGCTCCTGCGAGGAGGACCTTCCACTGGCGAGACGGAGTCATAGCGATAGGGACCGACCGAACGGACGGGAGAGGGGTCGGGAGCCGCGACCTTCAAGAATGCTACGGGGGCTTACGTCCGACGGTCAAACCCGCCCAACGGATCGAGACCCCCGCCGCGAGGGACGAGCGCGACCGTCGACACGTCCCGCAGCGACGTTGCGAGCCTCAGGAACGCCCCGATAGGCAAGAGCGTCCCCACGCTCACGGCCCGCCCGGGGGATTGAAATTCAGGGTTTCTTCGCAGGATCGCAAACGCACACGGCCGCCCCGCAGCGCGGACAGCCGCTGCCGTACTTCGCGCGGACGGCCTCCTCGAGATCGACGCCCGCGATATTCGCCAACGTGGCGAGCCACGCGAGCACGTCGGCGAACTCCAGCGCCAACTCCTCGCGGGTCCCGTTCCGCAGGGCTCCCGCCAGTTCTCCGATCTCTTCGGTGAACCACAGAAACGTCGCTTCGGGTCCCCGGGCGGCGTCCTTCTCGCCGAACATGCTGCGAATCAGACGCTGAACGTCCTGCAGGGAGATCGGCTCCCCGGTCGGGGGGAGACGAACGGGCGACGGGGCGGCGGGCATCACGACACTGGCGAGGGAACGGAACCGCAGTCTATCGCGGCGCCGTCGTTCCTTCCGCGGCGCCGCGCGTCCGGGCACGAACCACCCGGTTTCGCCCGCCGCTTTTCGCCGCGTAGAGCGCGGCGTCGGCGGCGCTCATCAGCGAGGCGGCGTCGTCCGCATCGAAAGGAAGAACCGCGAGTCCGACGCTCGTGGTCACATGCGTCCGCGGGCCGCCGGGCGGCAATTCGATGCGCGAGACGGCTGCACGGATCTCTTCGGCCACCCGTTCGGCGCCGGCGGGGCCGAAGTTGGGCAGCAGGACCACCAGTTCCTCGCCGCCGTATCGGGCGGCGACGGCGCTGTCGTTGCTGCGGCAACCTGACACGACCTGTTGAATCGCGGCGGCGGCTTCCCGCAAGACGCGATCGCCGGCCGCATGCCCGTGCGTGTCGTTGACGGATTTGAAGTGATCGAGGTCGAACATCAGCACGGCGAGATCGCCCCGGGCGGCGACGGCGGCGGCGGAGAGCCCGGCGAGTTGCTCGTCGAACGTCCGCCGATTCGCCAAGCCGGTCAAACCGTCGCGACGCGCCAATCGACTGGCCACCGCCGCCCGGGAACACCGGGGCAGCACGGACGCGAAGAACCCGCCGGCCCAGGACAACGTTCGTACCGCGTGCGAGGGAAAGGCGCCCGAGTCGGACTTCGAGATCAGCAGCACCGCCGCGTTGCCCCCGCCGCCCAACGAAGTTCCCGCCGCCCGACCGAACAGCGATTTCACTCCGATCTTCGCCAAGGCCTCCCGATCAAACGGAACCACGCCGTTCGGGCTTGGGGCGAGGATCGAGGTCTCGGCAACGGCGTACGCGAGTTTCGCATCCTGCTCCGCAGCGACGGCGGCGACGGGGCGGGATAATTCGACCCCGGCGGCCGCGATGCGGCGTGCGTCCGGGCCGACGGTGTGCAGTACGGCACGGTCCGCTCCGCAGGCCGCGGCCAACGTGGTGAGGAGCTGCGTCAGGACCGTCTGCGGCGTCTCCGATTCGGACGCCGCCTTGTACAGCGCGACCTGAGCGTCACGCAGAGCGATCGCGTCGCGGGCGACGGACAGCGCCTCGCCCGTCACGTAGCGGTCCCAGACGGCGTCGCCCACCAGCTCCCATAAGCGCCGTCCGCGGCCCTCGTCCCCGCCGGTGGGCGGGGGCGGGGCGATCCACAAACCGGTTCGTCCCCCGCCGCTCAACGGCACCGCCCAGGCGCCTCTCAACGTCGGGGTGGGCGAGGGTAACGGCTCCGTTCGTCGCGGCGGCTTAAGCGGGTCCGGCAGCGTCCGCAACACGGCCGTCGACAGCTCTCGACCCGCGAACGCACGAACCGTCCAGGAACCGCCGCCGGAGGAACGTTCGAGCAGCGCCGTGCCGGCGGGTCCGGCCTCCCCGGCGGCGACACGATGCAATTCGGTCACCAGACGCCGATAACCCACCGTCGATGCGGCGATCCGCAGCGTTTCATTCTCCGCCTTCAATTCGCCCAACGGATCCGGGGCAGAAGGGGACCCGGCCGGGGGGGCGAAGTCTTGTCCGTTCTGTCCCAACGGTCGATCGGACCGGTCAGGTGCGGAGGACGCTGAGGGCGGCGCTTCAAGCGACTGGAGCACGGTGGACAACGAGTGATCCGAAACGAGGAACGATCCCGCTACACTACGTCGCCGCATGGCGCCGGCTGGACGGACCGCTTCCGCGAGCGGTCGCGGCGTCGCCGGACGACGGATCGTATCGGTCCGACGGTTCGCATCGTTTCTCCCCCCGACCCGCCCGTGCCGATGTTCGTCGCTCCGCTGCTCGTCGCCGCCCTGTTCGTCCCGCCCACGGCGGAGTCGGCTCCCGCTCCCGACGGTCCGACGGCCGCCGCCGTTCCCCCCGCCACCGGCGCCCCTCCCGCAACGGGCGAGCCTGCCGCACCGGGCGAGCCTGCCGCCACGGATGAGGAGAAGCCGAAGTGGCGGTCGCTGTTCGACGGCAAGAGCCTGGACGGCTGGGTCGTGACGGAGTTCGGCGGACAGGGCGACGTGGCCGTGGAGGACGGCGCGATCGTGTTGCCCTTCGGAAACAACGTGACGGGCGTGACGGTCTCCGAAGCCGTCGGCAAGACGCTGCCGGGCACGAACTACGTTCTGGAACTCGAAGCGAAGCGGGTCAGCGGCAACGACTTCTTCTGCGGGCTGACCCTGCCGGTCTGGAGTCCCAAGGACGAGAAGGCGTCGCACGCCACGTTGATTCTCGGCGGATGGGGCGGCGGGCTGGTGGGGCTGAGTTCGATCAACCGCTTCGACGCCAGCGAGAACCCGACCACCACCTATCACCGATTCGAAGACGGCGCCTGGTACAAGGTGCGGGTGGAGGTCACGAAGTCCGGCGTGCGGGCGCTGTTGGACGGGGAAGAATTGTTCGCCGCGGACATCCGCGACAGCCTGATCTCCACCCGCAGCGAGGTGAATCTCTCCAAGCCGCTGGGGATCGCCACCTACATCACGACCGGCGCGATCCGCGGTGTGCGTATCCGGCCGCTCAGCGAAGAGGAGATCGCCGCGGTCGACAAGGCCTGCGAACCGTTCGATCCCACTGGCGGCGACCGGCCGGTCAACGAGTTCGGCGAGAAGAACTGAGCCGCCCGCGGGCCGCGCTCTCGCCCGGTTACTCCGATAGTCCCAGCGCCTCGCGGAGCCGATCGCGGTGCCGGGCGCAGATTTCGTCGGCCAGCGCCGCCGCATCGCCGCCGCAGGTCAGCAGGTCGTCTCGCAGTCGGCGCACCACGTCGTCCAACCGCGGCGGCAGCGGCTCTGGCAGCGGACCGGGGTTGGCCCGGACCCGCGGCAGAGCGGGAGACCGGCTCTTGATGAGTTCCGCGTCCGGGTTATCGCTCTCCTCCGGCGCCCTCAATTTCGTGAGAGGGGCCGGCGACGCTGCGATGTCGTCGTCTGCCTCGGAGCGTTCGTTCTCGTCCTCGGACGGCGCCTCGATCTCCGAAGCGTTCTCTTCGGACTCCGGCTCTTCGGAGTCCGACGCGGGCTCGTACGCCGGTCCGGAGGCGGGATAGTCGGTGCCGCGATCGCCGCGGGGGGACTTCTTCTGAGCCAGCAGGCGCCGGCGGCGGGCGGGAGACATGGCCATCTCCGCTAATTGTGACGACGGGGCGCCGCGTCGCCAGTGCAATCGCGACCTTCCCTCCGGCGTCGCGGCGTCAGGCCGGGCGGCCGAGCAGATGCCGGAGCGCCGCTTCCAACTCCGAATATCGAAACGTGTAGCCCGCGGCCAGCAATGCGGTCGGCTTCACCCGAGCGCTGGCCAGCAGCAGTTCGTCGCCCATCTCCCCGAAGGCCAACCGCACGCCGAACGCCGGCACGGGCACGATCGCCGGGCGATTCAGCACGTCCGCCAATGTCGAGGTGAAGACCGCGTTCGTGACGGCGCCGGGGGCGACGACGTTCATCGGGCCGCTCATCGATTCGGTCATCAAGGCGTGGTGCAGCGCGCCGACGGCGTCGTCCCGGGCGGCCCAACTCCACCACTGTTTCCCGCCCCCGACCGGCCCGCCGCCGCCGAGCTTGAAGATCGGCAACTGCGCGGCCAGCGCCCCGCCCTCCGAGCTGAGGATGATGCCGAACCGGCTGTGCACCGTGCGAATCCCCGCGTCCCGGGCCGGGTCCGCGGCCGCTTCCCACTCGCGGCAGACCTCCGAGAGAAAACCGTCACCCGGCGGGCTGGCTTCCGTCAGCGACTCGTCCCCGCGATCGCCGTAATAGCCGGTGGCGCTGGCGCAGACCAAGACCTTCGGCGGTTCGTCGAGCGAGGCGAGGGCTTCCGCCAGTGCCCGCGTGCCGTTCACGCGGCTGTCGCGGATGCGTCGCTTCTTCGCCTCGGTCCACCGGCCCTGCACCGGCTCGCCGGCGAGGTGTACGACGGCGTCGAACCCGGTGAGCTTCTCCTTGGGAACCTCGCCTGCCTCCGGGTTCCATTGGATCGCCCCGGGTTTCTCGGAGCGCGACAGCGGCGTCACGGTATGGCCGCCGCCGGTCAGCAACGCCGAGAGCTGCGAACCGATCAGCCCGCCGGCGCCGGAGATGAGAACGTTCATACGAGGCTGGTCCCGAAAGCGTTGATGGACGGCGAGGTCCGCCGCGGTCACGGCGTGTCGGTAGGCGAACATCGCCGCGAGCTTCCGTTCGGCGAAGCCCTTCCCCAGCGCCCTGCCGAGCGGACCGCCCGGCGGAAGGTAGCGGACGTAATCGGTGAGGACGCTGCGTGTCGGGTCGTCCTCTTCATCAGGGCCGCGATCGGCCGGACCAATCCCGTGGGTATGCTCCCAGAATGCAAAGGGGCCGGACGTTTGCACGTCGCGGAACAGGCCGCCACGTTCTCCGCGGTCTTCGTAAACAGTGTGCAGGGCGTGCCAGCGGAGCGACGCCGGCCCAAGCTTCATCTTCAGCACGACCTTCGCCCCCTCGCGGATATGGCCGTCGGAGGATTCGACGGTCACGTCCTCCCACGGCGGCACCAGCCGGGCGAGCGCCCCGGGACGCCCATGCCAGGCGAACCCCTCGGCGGCGGGGACCGACAGCGGCGTGGACCGCTCGTAGATCAGCGGCGGGCGGGGCGGCGTCGGGGCGGAGTCGATCACGCAGTCAGCTTAGCCGGGTCTGCTCCGTTGGCGGCGCGGCGCGTTGCGAATCGCACGCCGCTCTCCTCACACTGCGGCGCCCCCTCCGCCCCGCTCCGGACGCTCCCGATGAATCGCCGCGACCTGCTCGCCACCTCCGCCGCCCTCGCCGCGGTCCCCGTTTTGGCCCGCGCCGATCATCACGAGGGCGAGACCGACGTGACGAAGGGCGAACCGTTCACCTGCGACTTCGCCCCGCACTTCGGCATGTTCCGCAACCTCGCCGGCGGCGGGAACGGCGATGACGGATTGATGGCGGAACTGGAGTTCATGCACGCCGCGGGATTCCGCAGCCTCGAAGACAACGGCATGGGCGGCCGTAGCGTGGAGACGCAGGAGAAGATCGGCCAGAAGCTGTCGGACCTCGGCATGCGGATGGGCGTGTTCGTCGCCTATGCGGACTTCGCCTCCCCCAGCTTCGCCCGTCGCGACGACGCCCGCTGGGACACGATCGTGCAGAAGGTGAAGGACTCCGTCGCCGTGGCGAAGCGCTGCGGAGCAAAGTGGATGACCGTCGTCCCCGGCAGCGTCGATCAGCAATCCAAGGATGAATCAACGGGGAAGTGGACCCGCTACGGCGGCGCCCGATTGGCGGAGGGCTTCCAGACGGCGAACGTCATTGAGCTGCTCAAGCGGTGCAGCGCCGAGCTGGAGCCGCACGAGCTGGTGATGGTTCTCGAACCGCTCAACTGGTACGCCAACCACGGCGGCGCGTTCCTGCAGCGCAGCGATCAGGCCTACGCCCTGTGCAAAGGCGTCGGCTCGCCCAGCTGCAAGATTCTGTTCGACATCTACCACCAGCAGATCACCGAGGGAAATCTGATCCCCAACATGGGTCAGGCCTGGGATGAGATCGCCTACCTCCAAATCGGCGACAACCCCGGTCGCAAAGAGCCGACCACCGGCGAGATCAACTACCGCAACGTCTTCCAGTTCGTTCAGAAGCAGGGCTACGAGGGCATCCTCGGTATGGAGCACGGCAACTCGGAGGGCGGCGCCGAGGGCGAGAAGAAGGTCATCGCCGCCTACCGCAGCGTTGATCCCAGCTGATCTTCCCTCACCGTCACGCTGAGGCCCCGCGGGGTCTCAGCGTGACGAACGTTTACTTGCCCTCGCTTGCCCCGCCATGCTCGCCACCCTCGCCTTTTCGCTCGCCGTCGTTTCGCCCGCCGCTGCGGATGTCTCGGAAGCGCCGCGTCCCAATGTGCTGTTCATCCTCGCGGACGATCTCGGCTTTGGGGATCTCTCGATCCAAAAGCAGTTCGGCGGGGCGAGCGATGTGCGCACGCCGCACATCGATTCGATTTTCAACGACGGCCTGACGTTCCGAAACTTCTACGCCAACTGCACCGTGTGCAGCCCGACGCGGGCGGCGCTGATGACCGGCCGCTTCCCCGCCTCCGTCGGCGTGCCCGGCGTCGTGCGGCCTTGGCCGGAGGACAACTGGGGTTATCTGTCGCCGGACGCCCCCACCCTGCCGGAGCAGCTTTCGAAGGCGGACTACGACACCGCGCTCATCGGCAAGTGGCACCTCGGCGGGGAGCCGCACAACGGCATCGGCAATCACCCGCTCAAGCGGGGCTTTGATCACTTCGAAGGGTTCCTCGGGGGGATGCTCTCCGACTACGTCACGCACACGCGCGTCTATCCCAACGGCGAACATCGCAACATGATGCGACGCGGGGAAAAGGTCATCGACCCGAAAGGCCACGCGACCGACCTGCTCTCCGACTGGGCCGGCGAGTTCCTCTGGTCGCATTCTCAGGAAGAAACGCCGTTCTTCCTCTACCTTGCCTACAACGCCCCCCACACGCCGATCCAACCGCCGGCAGAGTGGGTCGAGCGCGTGAAGCAACGGGAAGCCGGCATCACCGATCGCCGGGCGAAGCTCGTTGCCCTGATCGAACACATGGACGCCGGCGTCGGTCGCGTGCTGGCGGCGCTGGAGGAGAGCGGGCAGGCGAACGACACGCTGGTCGTCTTCACCTCGGACAACGGCGGGCACCTCGGCCCGGGAGCGAACAACGGCCCGTACCGCGGGGGGAAAGAGGATCTCTACGAAGGCGGCCACCGCGTCGCCTGCGGCGTGAAATGGCCGGGTCACATCACGCCGGGTTCGCAGACCGATCTGACCGCGATGACGATGGACTGGTACGCCACGCTGCTCGATGTCGCCGGGGCGGAGATCCCCGAGGGCGTCGACGCGGTCTCGATGCGGAAGGTTTTCGACGTGCCGAAGCAGCTCCCGCTACGCTCCACGATGCACTTCACCCGCCGCGAGGGACGGCCGCTCATCTGGGGCGGCAAGACCGGTGACGCGGTGGTCGAGGACGGCTGGAAGCTCGTGCAGAACCGCCCCTACGACGCGCTGCAATTGTTCCACCTCACAGAAGACCCGTACGAGGAGCACGATTTGATCGAGGAGCGAAAGGACAAGGCCCGGGAACTCGCCAAGATCATGCAGGACCGCATCCGCCGCGACGGCGCCGTCCCCTGGAACGCGCCGGCCTCCGATGAGTGACGAACCACGCGGAATGAGCGACGCAGCGATCGACCTCGGCACCCCGGAGCCGTTCCGCCGGCACCCGGCGTCTCTCTGGCCCGAGGTGCTCCTCGAACAGTGCGAAGTGACCACCGGCCGAGCCGGCGGCCCCGGCGGGCAGCACCGCAATAAGGTGGAGACCCGCGTCGTCGTCACGCACACGCCCACCGGAGCAATCGGCGAAGGGTCTGAGACGCGGAGTCAGAAACGGAATCACGCCGCCGCGGTGCAACGCCTGCGGGTCAATCTCGCCCTGAGCCTGCGAGGAGACGGCCTCGCCGATCCGCGTGTTCGCGAGTTGATCGAACGGCGAGCCGGGGACGGACTGAAGGTCAGCGATTCGCATGTCGACTGGCCGGCGGTCCTCGCGGCGACGCTGGACGAGTGCGCCCTGGAGCGATGGGACGTGAAAGCGGCGGCTCAGCGACTGGGCGTCTCGGCGAGCCGGGTGGTGCGGGTGTTGAAGACCGAGCCGCGCGCCCACACACTGCTGAACCGCGAGCGGACCGATCGCGGCCTGCGACCGCTCCGCTGATCCGTCGATCTGCCCAGCGGCTCGCGTCCGTTCCCCTTCACGCCCGCCGCATGACCGAGGTTCCCCCGGCCGATCTTCGCTTCGGCGCCCCCGCCCTGCTCGGCCGGGCGGTCGCGGTCTTGGGGTTATGCGGCGTCGTGCTGGGCCTCGGCATGACGTGGGGCATGTTGGAGCGGCTGGACCCGGCCGTTCCGCTGCTGATCGCGGCCGCGGCGGGCGCCGTGCTGGTCTGGCTGTCGGCGGATCTCGCCGCCCGAATCGACGCTCAACTGCGGCCGGATCGGTTCGGGCGTCCGCGGCCGGTTCGCCGTCGCGGGTGGATCGGCGTGGGCGCCCTGGCGCTCGCCGCGTCGCTGGCGAACCTCACCTCGTGGACCGGGCTATACGGTTTTCTCCCGCTAATCGCCGCGGGGGTCGGCGTCTGGTGTCTCACCGGCGCCGCGCGACGCGTCTGGCTCGCCCGCGGCGGCGGATCGCGGTTTCGCGGTCGGGAAGAACGCCTGCGTCTGACGATGCCCGGCATGATCGCCGTCGCCATCGCCGCGGTGTTGCTGCTGGGAGCGTTTCTCGGCCCCAGCAATATGCTGCTTCTGGTCTGCTGCATGACGATCGGCCCGATCGCTGCGGACGCCTGGTTCGCCGCCGGGTCGCTCCGTCGCTGCGAGGTGCGCCGGATCGCCCCCACGGTGGCCGCAGCGGGCGAGGTCGCGTTGGTCGAAATCGCCCTTGCGCATCGCGGGCGATGGCTGCCGGCGGTGCAGGTCACCGCGGCGGACCGGGTTCGTAACCGCCGAGAAGAACTCGTCGCCGCGGTCTCGTTTACCCACCTCCCGCCCCGCGATCGACAGACCGGCGTGTACCGCCTGGAGCCCCGCATTCGCGGCGTGCACGCGCTGGGACCGATCACGCTCTCGACGGCGTTCCCGCTGGGTCTGGTCCGACGTGAAGCCGTCGTGCAGGAGGAGGCGGAGATCCTCGCGCTGCCCCCGCTCGGCCGAATGCTCCCGTTGTGGACGCGTCAGTCCGCCCACTCGGATGAGCTCGCTCACCACGCCCGAAGCCGCAAGGGGTTGTTCGAGGACGAGTTCTACCAGCTCCGCGAATACCGCCCCGGCGACGGACCGCGATCGATTCATTGGCGGAGCAGCGCCAAAGCGGGGGAATTGATGGTCCGCGAGCACCACGAAAGCCGCGATCGCGACCTCGTCGTGGTCCTCGATTTTCACGCCGACGGGCCGCCGGGGTTGGAGGACGAGAACACGCAGGAACGGGCCGCCAGCATCGCCGCGACGATCGTCGAGGAGCACCTTCGCCGCCACGGCGGAGCGACGCTGAGCCTCCGCATCGCCGGCGCCGAGGACCGCATGTACCTCGGCCGGGCCGGCGGCGATCTGACGGGGCCGCTGACCGAGTTGGCCCTCGCCGAACCCGGACCGTCCGGGGATCCCGGCAAGGCGGCGTTCAACGCGACCACCGAAACCGGCCCGGCGGCCCGCAAAACGCTGATCACCACCCGCGCCCCCGAGGACGCCGCCCTGAGCGACGCGGGGTTGGGCAGCGGATGGACGATCGTCAGCGCCCGGCCCGGCCAGTACGAAGACCTCTACGAGCCGGCGACCTTCGAGGCCTATTCCGACGACTCGCCGCCTGGGAGCCTCGTACGATGACGGCCGCCGCCCTCACCGCGAATCACCCTCCCCCCGCTCGGCCGACCGGCTGGCGGGTCTGGCTGTTGGCCGCGGCAAAGCGGACGCCGGTCGCCCCGGCCGAAGCGGCAGTGGGGCCGATCGCGGTCGCCGCGGCGGGCGGGACGCTCCTGGCGATCGGCGAGGGTCGGCCCTGGCCGGCGGCCCTCACCCCGGTCATCGTCTTCTGCGGACACTGGCTGGTCGATCGTCGGCGGGCGTTTCACCTCCCGGCCATCGCGGCGAACCTGCTGGGACTGGCCGCCGCGGCGCTCGCGGTGACGGAACTGAGCAGCGGCGACATCGAAGCCCGCTTGCTGTTCGGCGCGCATCTGCTGGTGTACCTCACCTGGATCGTCTCCCTGCAAAAGAAGACGTTCAAGGTCTGCTGGTCGTTGGTCGCCCTGGCGGTCTTGCAGGTCGCGGTCTCCTCCGTGTTGACCGCGGGGGCGGGCTTCGGGGTGGGGCTGGCGGGG
>NZ_WTPX01000107.1 GCF_013036045.1 Alienimonas chondri | reverse complement strand
GCTCCCCCCCGCCCCAAGGAACGCCGCCGATGCCCTCGCCGTTTCCCGGGATGGACCCTTGGCTGGAGAATCCTCGGGTCTGGCCGGACGTTCATAACGCCCTCGCTGGAGAGATCCGGGCGGTACTGAACGATTCGCTGCCGGGCGGCTACTACGCCCAACTCGAAGAGCGGACGGAGATCGTCGCGTTCGACGGGGACGAATCGTTCAAGGCCGTGCCGGACGTGGGCGTCGGACGGACGAGCGACAGCGACGGCGGGGCGGCGGTGCTGACGGGGATGCGAACCGAGGTGACGCCGTCGGTTCGGCTCACCGCCGACGACCTGCCGACACTGCTGGATGTGGGCGTGTACGACCTGTCGAACGACCTCGTGACGCTGGTGGAGATCCTCAGTCCCGCGAACAAGCGGCAGAACCGCCAGGAGTTTCTGGAGAAGCGAATCACGCTGCTACGGTCCGACGCCGGGCTGGTGGAGATCGACCTGCTCCGCCGCGGGCGGCGGGTCTGCGGGGACTCCATCGGCGGGCCGACGGTGCGGGTGCCGGTCGGGACCGCGTACCTCGTGCTGGTCAGCCGGCCTTGGGAGCGGGGGGAGCCGCCGTACCCCTCCGAGGGGTTCTGCTGGCACGGCTGGTTCCTGAACCTGGCGGACCCGCTCCCGGTCGTCCCGGTGCCGTTGCGGGAGGCGGACGGGGAGGTGCCGTTGGACCTGCAATACTGCTTCAACGCCGCCTACGACCGCGGGCCGTTCCGCCGGCAGGCGTCCCGCTACGCCGAACCGCCCGATCCCCCCCTGCCGCCCCCCGCCGCAGAGTGGGCGGCGCAACGGATCGCTGCTTGGCGGAACGCCCGCTAGGGCATTTTCCGCCATAACTTACCAAGACCGCTATCCAGTCCGGGGAGACGATTCCCCCGGCTCGCTTCTGAATCAAACTGACCGCCCCGTGCCGAACGAACGCCGCCGCTCCGACCTGCTCCGCAATCACCTCGCGGACCGCATCCTGCTGCTCGACGGGGCGATGGGGTCCCTCATCATGGGCGCCGGGCCGAAGGAGGAGGACTACCGCGGCGAGCGGTTTAAAGATCACCCGATCGACCTGAAGAACGCGAACGACGTTCTCGTCCTCACCCAGCCGAAGCTGATTCGGGATATCCACGCCCAGTATCTGGAGGCCGGCAGCGACATTATCGAGACCGACACCTTCAATGCGGCGTCGGTCAGCATGGAGGAGTTCGGCCTCGCCGAGTTGACGTACGAATTGAATAAAAGCGCCGCCGAGTTAGCCGCCGACGTCGCCGAGGAGTTCACCAAAAAGAACCCGGACAAACCCCGCTTCGTCGCCGGCAGCATCGGCCCGACGAAGGTCACGCTCTCCATGTCGCAGGACGCGGAGAACCCCGGCCACCGCTTGTTTACCTTCGATGAGGTCGCCGAGAGTTACGCGGAGCAGGTCCGCGGGTTGTTAGACGGCGGCGTCGATCTCTTGCTGCCGGAAACGAGCTTCGACACCCTCAATATGAAGGCGTGCCTGTTCGCCATCAGCGGGGTGTTCGAAGAGCGGGGGATGGACCCGTTCGACGTGCCGGTGATGATCTCCGGGACCGTCTTCGAGGGCGGCCGCACGCTGACGGCCCAGTCGCTCGAAGCCTTCTACGCCAGCGTGAAGCACTTCCCGAGCCTGTCCGTCGGGATGAACTGTGCGCTGGGACCGAAGCAGATTCGCCCCTACGCGGAGACTCTTAGCGGGCTGGCCGATCGACAGATCAGTCTCTATCCCAATGCCGGAATGCCGGACGGAATGGGTGGGTTCGACGCGACCGCCGCGGAGTTCAGCGACCTCGTCGCCGACTTCGCGAAGCAGGGCTGGGTAAATATCGTCGGCGGGTGCTGCGGCACGACGCCGGAGTTTATCAACGCCATTCAACAAAAGACCGCCGGCGTGAAACCCCGCCGCGTTCCCGACGTGCCCCGCTATAGCACCTATGCGGGGCTGGAACGCGTCGTGGTGAAGGAGGACAGCGGCTTTCAGATGGTCGGCGAGCGGACCAACGTCACCGGCTCGAAGCGCTTCGCCCGTCTGATTAAAAACGACGACTACGACGAGGCCGTCTCCGTCGCCCGTCAGCAGGTCGAGGGCGGGGCGAACCTGATCGACGTGAACCTGGACGAGGGGCTGATCGACGGCGTCCCCGCGATGACCCGGTTCCTCAACCTGCTGGCCGCCGAACCGGATATCGCCGCGGTCCCGGTGATGATCGACTCTTCCAATTGGGAGATTCTCGAAGCCGGCCTGAAGTGCGTGCAGGGCAAGCCGGTCGTTAACTCGATCAGTTTAAAGGGCGGCGAGGAGGAGTTCCTCCGGCACGCCCGTTTGCTCAAGCGTTACGGCGCCGCGGCGGTGGTGATGGCCTTCGACGAGGAGGGTCAGGCCACCGAATGCGATCATAAAGTCTCCATCTGCGAGCGAGCTTATAAGCTGCTCGTCGAGCAGGCCGGCTGGGATCCGACGGATATTATATTCGATCCGAACATCCTCACCGTCGGCACGGGGATGGAGGAGCACGCGAACTACGCCGTCGAATTCTTCGACGCGGTCCGCGAGATCAAAAAGCGGTGCCCCGGCGCCAAGACCAGCGGCGGGGTCAGCAACGTCAGCTTCGGCTTCCGCGGCAACGACCCGGTGCGGGAGGCGATCAACGCCTGCTTCCTGTATCACGCGATCGACGCCGGCCTCGATATGGGCATCGTCAACGCCGGTCAGCTGGAGGTTTATGAAGAGATCGACCCGAAGCTGCGGGACCTGGTCGAAGACGTCCTGTTCAACCGCAGCCTGGAGGCGACTGACCGCCTGATCGAATTCGGCGAGACCGTCAAAGCCAAGGGCAAGGTCGACGACTCCGACAAGCTCAAGTGGCGGGAGGGCACGGTCGCCGAGCGGATGAAGCACGCCCTGCTCAAAGGCGTGACGGATTATATCGAAGAGGACACCGAGGAAGCCCGGCAGGCGTTGGGCCGTCCGCTGGAGGTGATTCAGGGACCGTTGATGGACGGCATGGCCGTCGTCGGCGAACTCTTCGGCGCCGGCAAGATGTTCCTCCCGCAGGTCGTCAAAAGCGCCCGCGTGATGAAGCGGGCCGTCGCTTACCTCACTCCGTATATGGAGGCGGAGAAGGAAGAAGCCGCCCGTCTCGCCGCGGAGCGGGGCGAGGTCGCCTCGCTCGAAGAGGCCAAAAGCACCCGCGGCACCGTGTTGATCGCCACGGTGAAGGGGGACGTGCACGACATCGGAAAAAACATCGTCGCCGTCGTGCTGCGCTGCAATAACTTCGAGGTAGTCGACCTCGGCGTGATGGTTCCGGCCGACAAGATTCTCGACGAAGCCGCGAAGTGCGGGGCGGAGATCATCGGTCTGTCCGGTCTCATCACGCCCTCGTTGGAGGAGATGACCGGCGTCGCCCGAGAGATGACCCGCCGCGGACTGACGACCCCGCTGTTGATCGGCGGGGCCACTACCAGCCCGCGACATACCGCGGTCAAGATCGCCCCGCATTACGAGGCGGCGCCGGTCGTCTGGGTGGGCGACGCCAGCCTGAGCGTTCCGGTCGTGGAGAAGCTGCTCGACCCGGACAAACTCAAGGTGTTGGAGAAGGAGAACGCCGCCTCTCAGGAGCGACACCGCGAAGCCTACGTCGGTCGGCAGGCGAAAAAGCTCGTGCCTTACAAAGAGTCCTACGACCGCCGATTCCAGACGGATTGGGCGGCGACGGACGTCTCGGCCCCGGCGTTTACCGGGCTGAAGGTCTTGGATAACTACCCGCTGCGGGAGATCGCGGAATATATCGACTGGTCCCCGTTCTTTATGTCGTGGGATTTACACGGAAAATATCCCCGCATTCTCGATGACGAAGTCGTCGGCGAACAGGCCCGCGAGTTGCTCAAGGACGGTCAGGCGGAATTAAAGAACCTCTTGGACAACGACAAGCTCCGCGCCCGCGGCGTGTACGGGTTCTTTCCCGCCGCCAGCGACGGCGACGACCTCGTGCTCTATACCGACGACGACCGCACGAAGGAACGCCTGCGGTTCCCCATGCTTCGCCAGCAGTGGGAACGTCGCGGCCAGAAAGACTTCCGCAGCCTCGCCGACTACGTCGCCCCGGTCGGCAGCGGCGTGAAGGACTACATCGGCGCCTTCGCCGTCACTGCCGGCCACGGGGCGGACGAATATGCGATGGAATTAGAGAAGGGCGGGGACGACTATCGCAGCATTATGGTCAAGGCGCTCGCCGACCGCTGTGCCGAAGCCTTCGCCGAGCGGCTCCATAAACAGGCCCGCGACGACTGGGGATTCGGTCAGCAGGAGGGTTTATCGACCGACGAACTCATCGGCGAGAAATACCGCGGCATTCGCCCCGCGTTCGGCTACCCGGCCTGCCCGGACCACACGCTCAAGACGGAACTCTGGGATCTGTTGAACGTGGAGCAAAACTGCGGCATGACGCTGACCGAGGGCTTCGCGATGTGGCCGGCGAGCAGCGTCAGCGGGCTCTACTTCGCCCACCCGGACGCCCGCTACTTCAGCGTCGATCGCGTGACGAAGGACCAGATCGAGAGCTACGCGGCCCGATGCGACAAACCGGTCCCCGAGGTCGAAAAATGGCTCGCCCCGAACCTCGGGTATGATCCGGACTGACCGCCGCGGCGTTGGCGACGGTCGGGGGACGTTCACTGCCGGTTGGATGATCGATGGTCGACGACGAATACCGCTTCGCCTCCGGCTGGGCTGAGCCGTCCGCCACGCCGACCGACCCGTCCCCGGCGTCGAACGATTCCCCGCCCACAGAAGGCGGCGGCTCGCGTCGCAACCTGTTGCTCGATGCCGAACCGGTCGAGTACGCAATCGAACGAACGCGGCTGGGCGTCTGGCGACGGCATCTCGGGGAGGACGGCAAATCGTTCTCCGAGTTTACCTCACACGGTTCGCTCGGCCGGCTGCCCTGGGTGCACATGACGTTCGGGAAAGATCCGGCCACCCGCCGGCGAAAGACGGCGAAGGGGGTGTTCGCACTTGGCCGTTGGGCCGTGGGCGTGGTCGCCGTCGGGCAAGTCTCCGCGGGCGTGGTCGCGGTGGGGCAGGCTGGGTTCGGCCTGCTGTTCGGGCTCGGACAACTGACGACCGGTGCCGTCTGCATCGGTCAATTCGCGGTCGGGGCCGTTCTCGCCCTCGGTCAGTTCGCGGTCGCGGACGTGGCGATCGGTCAGATCGCCTGCGGCCGAATCGCCATCGGCCAACTCGGCTTCGGCGGGGCGGTCTGGGACATGCGAGGCGTCGACCCCGCCGCCCGGGCATGGGCGAAGCAGACGCTAGGGATCTGACCGTCGAACGAAAGCGACCCGGACGCTGGGAAGCGGCCGGATCGCGAGGTCATCAAAGACGGGATACGGAGAGGCTCAGTCCTCCATCCGATCGACCTTCATCGCCAGTTCGCGGGCCTGATTCAGGTGACCGTCGATCTTGCGTTCGGCCTCCCGCAGCACGGTCTTCAGTTCCGGTCCGGCGTGTTCGGCGGAGACCTGCACGGCCGCGAGCATCTTGAGGTGCGCGAGCATCTGATGATTGAGATACGCCATATCGAACTGGCACCCCCTCTGGGCGCCGAGGGATTCCTTCACCATCTGGTGGGACTTCGCGAGCGCCTTGCGTCGCAGATTGACCGCCGGCCGATTCGTCCGGGCGTTCGAACCGTTCAATTCGCGATCGGCGCGGCCGGCCAGCGTTGCGGCCCCTTCCCGAACGTCGTTCCGCATGCGGCGGCCGGTCCGACGGGCCTCGGCGCCGAGTTCGCGAACTTCCTCATCGATCTCGTCGCCCGCTTCCCGCGCGTCGCGGACGGCTTCGTCGACCACGCCGCCCAACGAATCGATCCGTTCTTCCCGGACGTCCTCGCGGGCCTCGCGGATCTCCTCGCGGCTCTCTTCCTCCAACTCGACCCGTTCCTCGACGATCTCCCGCCGGGCTTCAGCTCGTTCCTCACGGACCTCTTCCCGCTGCTCCATCACCTCTTCAGCCCGCTCGGCTGCTTCCTCGCCGACTACGCCGCGGTCCCGCAGCGGGCCCCCCGCCCGGCGACGTTGACCTCGGGGCAGATCGCCTTGAGCGTTCGCCCGGCGGGCGGCGCCGGAGAGATCGCGGGCGAGCGCCTCGTGGGCCTCGACCATCTTGCGGGCGAAGTCTTTTACTTCCGGGGAGACGGCCCGCTCCGCGGCGAACTTGCTGATGTCCACCTCCGTCCGGTTTAAGGGCGTCAGGAGTGAGAGGATCTGACGGTCGGGCACAACGGCGGAGGCATCGTCGCCCTCCTGTTGGGCAAGCGCGGGGGCGACACAAAGCGTCGCGGCGAGCGTGGCGGATAGCGGGCGAAGGGCGAGGCGAATCACGGGAGCACGGGGTGGGGGGAGCGCGGGCGCCGGCCGGAGCGGCGGCGATGAACGACTCCTACCCTTCCGATCTCCGCGGCCGGCCGGCACGGGTTCTTCCCGAACGCCGCCGTCGGGGCGAGGCGGTGATCGGCCCCCGGCGCGGGAGCCGTCGCGACTCAATCGTCTAGCAGGGCGGCTCGCATCGGTTCGATCCAACGGCCCTGGACCTTGTCATAGGCCGGGAACTCCGCGGCGAAGCCCCAGTAGCCCCAGCTCCAGCCGCGGCGTTCGTACTCGGTGCGCATGAACCGCGCCCAGCGAGCACGGCTGGCCTCGTGCGCGTGGCGAATCACGCCGAACTCCCCGACGAACACCGGACGGTTGCGGGGCTTCGCATAGGCCTCGCAGTCGTCAAGAAACGCCCGGATCTCCGCTTCCTCGCCGGGGCGGGGGAAGACGCGGCCGGTCGGCGGCGGGTTCTCGCTCCACGTCGCTCCCTGATGGGTGAACTCGTACGGCTCGTAGGTGTGCACCGTGAGGATCAAATCCGGGTCCGGCGGGAGCGTCAGATCCTTCAATTCCTGGATTTGGTTCCAGTTGCCCGGACCGACCAACACGGCCCGGGTCGGGTTCGTCTCCCGAATGGCGGCGAGAACCTCGGGGAACTTCTCGCTCCACCGTTTTGTGGTGAGCTGGAGGCTCGGTTCGTTGAGCGGCTCGAAGACCAACGCCGCGGGGCGGTTCTGGTAGCGGCGGGCGATCTGCCGCCAGATGCCGACGAGGCGGTCGAAGTTCGCGTTGGACGGATCGTCGTGGATCTCATCGTAATGATGCAGGTCCAAAACGACCGCCAAGCGGCGTTCCAACGCCTGATTCAACACCTCGTCGATCCGGGCGAAGAACGCCGGGTCGACGGTGTAGGGGGCGGTCTGCTGGGCATGGGCCGTCCATTTCACCGGAACGCGGACGGCGGTGAAGCCGGCGGCTTGGATCGCGTCGAGGTGCTCTGGCGTGATCGTGTAGCCCCATTCGCCCTCCGTCGGGGCTTCGAGGCTGTTCGACAAGTTGATCGTCCGGGCCAGCAGCTGATTCGCGGCGACGGCGCGGGCGGTATCGGCGGGGACCTCGGCGGGCGAGGGCGGGGCCGCCTCCGCGGCACAGCCGCTCAGCAAGGGCAGGAGCAGCGCGGCGGTGATTCGGAACGGAGCGAACCGGGACATGGCGAGCGACAGCGGGCCGAGGTGGACGAAGCGGGCCGAGACGGAGGACGTCGAATCAATCACCCTAGCCGTCGCGCTGCGTCGGCGGGAAGCGGCGGCGGGCGGCGGCGGGGGAAAGCGAACGCGCGCCGGGGCCGCTCGCCTTGACCGGCGGTGCGGGCGCTCTAGCATCGGCCCCCCGTAGTCCGTGGGCCGTTGCAGCACCGCGCGATGCCCGCTCCCCCGTTACCGACGGATCGGTCCGAACCTGACGATGCCGCAAACTGCCGACCCGCACGAGAATGAAGACGCTCCCGGCTTCGAGCCGGGCGGCGTGAGCTTCGACGTCCCGGATCTGGAGACGCTGGGCGGCGGAGCCGCGACCGCTGTGGCCGAGCCGAAGGTCAAGCGGAAGACGAAGCCGCACCGCAATCCCCGGTATGCGGTCGTCGTGGAGAACGACGAGGACCACACCTTCAGCTACCTCGTCGACGTCCTCCGGGCCGTGTGCGCCCATACCAAGGAAGACGCGGAGCGTCTGACGGACAAGATCGACAAGACCGGCCGGGCCGCCGTCTGGACCGGCCCGCTGGAGGTCGCCGAGTTGAAGCGGGACCAGATCCGAGAGTTCGGCCCGGACACCTACAACAAGCCGCCGGTCACGGTGCCGTTGCAGGTGACGATCGAGCCGATCGAGCCGGACTGAGCGCCGCTTGCGGACCTCGCGGGGCGGTTTGAGCGAACGACCTGCAATGTCCTTCGCCCGCGAAGTGGCGCCGGAGCGATCGCGCTAGTCGGTCGCGCCCGCACCACCCGGGGAATTGCCCGGCGCCGTTCTTCGGAAATCCCGGTGCCTCTAAGTTCGCCAGCTTGCCTGGTGTCGCGCCGGCCCCCGGGAATTCCCCGGCTTGGATTCGGGAGACCGGTTTGGCACGGGGTTCGCGATAGCGTTTGGGCAGTCACGGAGTTGACGCCCACGCCACCCACGGAGGAACCGATACGATGTCTGCCCCGAACCTCACCGCCGCCACGCAGGGACGCGGGTTCGGATCGAAAGCCCGCCCCGCCGACGGTCGCAAGACGCGACTCGGCCGGAGCGCCCTCATTCTCATCGCCCTCGCCGCCGCGTCGTTCGGCAGCGTCGGCTGCCAGTCGGTGCCGATCGCGCACGTCGACGGCTCGACCGCCCGCCTCGTCGCCGCCGTCGATGCCAAACGCGCCGGGCACGACGTCGCCTACGCCCCCGCTACGCCGGAGCGAACCATCATCCTGGCGGGAGCGAGGTGAACGCCGGGTGATCCCTCAGGCCTGCGGTTCGGTCATCCGCCGCGGATCGAGGGCTTCGTCCAGCACGTCGGCCGGCAGGACGTTCTGCTCCGTGCATAACTCGCGGATCGTCTTGCCGGTTTTGAACGCCTCCTTGGCCAGCGCCGCGGCTTTCTCGTAGCCGATGTGCGGGTTCAGGCTGGTGACCATCGACAGGCTCTTCTCGACGGCCGCTTCGCAGGCTTCCGTGTTGGCCTCGGTCGCTTCGACCATGTCGGCGAGCGCGGCGGCGGAGTTCGCCAGCAGGGTGACGCTCTCCAAAGTCGCCGCCCCGAGCAGCGGCATCATGATATTCAGTTGGAAGTTCCCGCCCGCGGCGCCGGAGAACGCCACCGCCGTATCGTTCCCCATCACCCGAGCGGCGGCCTGCATCGCCGCTTCGCAGACGACCGGGTTCACCTTGCCCGGCATGATGCTGCTGCCGGGTTGCAGGTCCGGGAGTTGAATCTCGTAGAACCCGCATCGCGGCCCGCTGCCGAGCCAGCGGAGGTCGTTGGCGACGTTGAACAGCGTCACCGCGACCGCCTTCAACAACGCGTGGGATTCGACGAGCCCGTCGCGGTCGGCATTGGCCTCGAAGTGATCGGCGGCTTCGACGAAGGGGCTTCCGGTCTCCTCCGCCAGCACGGCGGCGACGCGGGCGCCGAACTCCGGGTGCGTATTGATTCCGCTGCCCACCGCCGTGCCGCCGACCGGCAGTTCGTACAGCGGCTCCGCCGCTTTCTTCGCTCGCTTCGCGGCGAGTTCGATCTGACGGGCGAACCCGCCGAACTCCTGTCCCAACCGCAGCGGGGTGGCGTCCGCGAGGTGCGTGCGGCCGATTTTGATGACGTCGTCCCACGCGACCGCCTTCTCTTTGAGTTCAGCCCGCAGCGCCTCGAGAACCGGCAGCAGATCGTCCTCAATCTGCCGGGCGACGGCGACGTGAATCGCGGTGGGGAAGGTGTCGTTCGTGCTCTGCCCCATGTTGACGTGGTCGTTGGGGTGCACCGCTTTGTCCGCGGCGAAGCGGTCGGCTCCCAGCAGTTCCGTCGCCCGGGCGGCGATCACCTCGTTGACGTTCATATTGGAACTGGTGCCCGACCCCGTCTGATACACGTCGATCGGGAACTGATCGGCCCCCTGCTCGCGGAACTTCCCGTCGGCGACCTCGCGGCAGGCGTTCAGCAGGGCGTCGACCGCGTCGTCGGTCAGCGGGTTCTTACCGCTGCCGGTCAGCTTGCCGAGATCCCGATTGGCGACGCCGCAGGCGTACTTCACCAGCCCCATCGCCCGCACCAGCCCGTTCGGCAGCGTTTGTTCGGAGATCTGAAAGTTATCGACCGCCCGCTGGGTCTGAGCGGCGTAATAGGCCTCCGCGGGCACCTCGACGGGGCCCATGGAATCGCGTTCGGTGCGGGTGGTCATTGGTGCGTATGGTGGGGGAAAGCGACGGGGCGGGAGTCTAGCGACGACGACGCGGGGCGACGATCCGATGGGGACGCGGGCGGTCGGGGGGGTGTAGGATGGCACGCCCGTCATCCCCCTGAGTCGATCCGGTGAACGCCTCAACCGCCCCGCCCTCACGCCTCTCACGCTCGCTGCCGCCGGGCACGCCGGCGATTCTCACGGCGGAGCAGTTCATCAATCTGCCCGACACCCGCGGCTTGGAACTGGATCGCGGCTGCATCGTGGAGTTACCCGTGCCCGGTTTTCAACACGGCGTCGTCTGCGCCGAAACCTCTCGCGTCCTCGCGAATTTTGCGAAGGAGCACGATCTCGGCCGCGTGCTGAGCAATGACTCGCACCTGCAAGTACCGTCGCTGGACGACAGCGGCACGGACACGGTTCGCGGCATGGACGTGGCGTTTTTCAGTTGGGACCGCGTGCCGCGGGATCAGCGGCCGGTCGGCCTCCCACCGAACCCGCCCGAGTGGATCGTCGAGGTGCGGAGTCCGTCCGACCGGCGGGGGGCGATGCTGACAAAAATCGGCCAATATCTGGCCCGAGGGGTGGACGTGGTGACGCTGCTGGATCCGGAGCGGCGAACCGCTCACATGTTTACCCAGGAGGAAGAATTTCCCGCCCCGTTGGGCGATGATGCGATATTGACGCCCGGCGACTTCCTGCCGGGGTTCTCGTTGCGAGTCGGCGACCTGCTGGAAGGTTGACCGCAATGTCGAACGGCCCCCCCGCGAACCCCGGCGCCTTTCCCGCCGCACGTCCCCGCCGCAATCGCCGGACGGCGTGGTCGCGCAGGCTGACGGCGGAGAACGTCCTCACCGCCGCGGATCTGATTTGGCCCTGCTTCGTCACCGAGGCCGGCGCCGGGCCGATCGAGGCGATGCCGGGGGTGAGTCGCTATACGGTCTCGCAACTGGTGGATGAAGTCGGCCGGGCCGCGGACCTCGGCGTGCCGGCGATCGCGCTGTTCCCACAGACGGACGCGGCGTTGAAGACCGAGGACGCCGCGGAGGCGTTCAACCCGGAGAACCTCGTCTGCCGCGCCGTGCGGGCCATCAAAGAGGCGAAGATCGACGTGGGAGTCATCTGCGATGTGGCCCTCGATCCCTACAGCAGCCACGGCCAAGACGGTCTGGTTCAGAACAGCGAGGTGGTCAACGATCCGACGTTAGACGCCCTGTGCGAACAGGCTTTGGTGCAGGCCGAGGCCGGCTGCGACGTGATCGCTCCCAGCGACATGATGGACGGTCGCGTCGGCCGGATCCGCACCGCCCTTGACGCCCGCGGCCTGCAACACGTGCAGATCCTGAGTTACGCCGCGAAGTACGCCAGCGCCTTCTACGGCCCGTTCCGCGACGCCGTCGGCAGCGGAGCGGCGTTGAAGGGCGACAAGAAGACCTATCAGATGGACCCAGCGAACGGCGACGAGGCGCTGCGCGAGGTCGCCCTCGACATCGCCGAGGGAGCGGACTTGGTGATGGTGAAACCCGGCATGCCGTACCTGGATATCGTCGCCGCGGTGAAGCGGACGTTCGGCGTACCGACGTACGCCTATCAGGTCTCCGGCGAATACAGCATGCTCGCCGGGGCGTGCGACGCCGGCCGGTTGGACCGCCGGGCGGCCGTTCTGGAGAGCCTGCTCTGCTTCAAGCGAGCCGGGGCCGACGGCGTCTTGACCTACTTCGCCCGGGAAGCGGCGGAGTGGCTGCGCGAGGGCTGACGCTGAGGGATCAGCAGCCCGAGGCGCAGGCCGAGGTTCTCCAGTGTGCGAAGCGTTCACAGCCTCGGCTTGCGCCTCGGGCTGCCGGGAACGATTATTTCTGAAAGCTCTTCGCGGCGGCGACGGCGAGTTCGTCGCAGCGTTCGTTCTCCGCGTGGCCGCTGTGGCCCTTTACGACTTTGAAGGTCACGTCATGCTCGGCGAGGAGGTCGTCCAATTCTTTCCAGAGGTCGACGTTCTTCACCTCGCCCCAGCCTTTGCCCTTCACACGACGCCGCCAGCCGTTCTTCTTCCAGCCGGCCATCCACTCCGCGCTGCCCTTGGCGACGTAGGTGCTGTCAGTCACCACGTCCACGCGGGTGCGGGTGTTGAGGGACTTCAGTCCCGCGATCACGCCGCCCAACTCCATGCGGTTGTTGGTGGTGAGTGCTTCGCCGCCGCTGCCCTCTTTCTCCTTGCCGGACGAGTCGTGCCGCAGAATGAACGCCCAGCCGCCGGGGCCGGGGTTGCCGCGGCAGGCGCCGTCGGTGAAGAGCGTGACGGCGGGAACGGGAGCGTCGGCCATCGAGGAGGCGTCCATGCAAAGAGCGAGACGCCGCCCCACGGCGACGCCAGAAGCGAGATCGACCGATTGCGGTCGAGGTTTACCGTTCGCGGTAAACGATGCGGCCGCGGTTGAAGTCGTAGGGGCTGACCTCCACCAGCACGCGGTCGCCCGGCACGATTCGAATGAAGTGCTTGCGCATTTTGCCCGCGACGTGGGCCATGACCAGGTGGCCGTTGTCCAGCTTCACGCGGAACTGGGTATTGGCGAGTGCCTCGGCCACCTCGCCGGACATCTCAATCGCCTCCTCTTTCGCCATGAACCCGAACGCCTGTGTGCTGAAAAGTATTGAGTCAAGATCCTCCTGCCGTGCCCGAAAAGGCCCGATCGGGACGACGACCGCGCGGAACGCGACCGGCAGCCCGGGGGGAACGGTCCGATTCTAACGCCCAAGCAGCCGCGGGGAAGCGCGTTCGGGACGCCCGAGAGCGGTTTCGCCCGGCTTGGGTTCGTGACGACCTAGCTTTCGGAAGTCTCCCCGGTCGTCGATCGGGTCTCCCCCGCACCCGCCCGCCATGCTCGCCGACACCACATCCCGATCGCCGGTCGCGCCGTTGCCAGCATCGCTCGGGGGCCGGGCGCTCGCTGCATTCGAAGGTTTTTTGCGCGAGGAGGAGGGCACGACGGCGGTGGAATACGCGGTCATGCTGGCCCTGATCCTCGCGACGATCTTCGGCTCGATCGGGGCCGTCGGCGGAGCGGCCGGCGGGCTGTTCGCCAGTTCCGAGACCGAGTTGGAAGCCGTCGGCTTCTGAACGCCATGCCTTTTGAACGCCGCGAGCGTCCCGGGGGCCGGTTCGCTATCCTGCCGGCATGAACGCCCCGGCCCTGATTGCGCTCGGCGGAAACGTCGGCGACGTGCGGGCGACGTTCGAGACGGCGCTTCAAGACTTGGACGACACGCCCGGCGTGACGCTCACCGCGGCGAGCAGGCCGTACCGCACGCCGGCGGTGGGCGCCGACGCCGGCGGAGAGTTCTTAAACGCCGCGGCGACCTTGGAGACGACGCTCTCCCCGCACGGGCTGCTCGACGTGCTCAAGCAGGTCGAAGCGAATGCGGGGCGTGAGCGAACCGTGCATTGGGGGCCGCGGTCATTGGATCTCGATTTGATCCTCTATGGCGAGGAGCGAATCGAGGACGATCGCCTGACCGTCCCGCACCCCGGTCTCGCGTGGCGGCGGTTCGTGCTCGATCCGGCCTGCGAGGTGGCGGGCGACTGGCGGACCCGCCGCGTTCCGTTGCGGTCCCTTCGGGAGCGGCTTCTCGATCGGCCGTTGCGGGTCGGGGCCGGCAGGGACCCTGCGGCGTCCTTCAGTCGGCTGGTCGAAGTGCTGGCGGCAGAGTTCCCCGTCGCGTTCGATCCGCCCGACCCGCCGGGCGAGCGTTCGCAACGACTGCCAGCGGCGTTGTCTCTCGTTCCTGAGGGAGAGAAGCCGGGTGTGAATCAGGTCGTTCTCCCCAGCGGCGGGGAGGTCGCGCTGGCGCGGCTGAGAGACGTGTTCGCCGCGGCGCTGCCAGACCCGGAGCCGCAACCGTTCGGCGACCCGCTGTGGTCGTCTGACGAATAGTGAGACCGGAGCGCAAGCTCCGGCCGTCAGCGAAGCCGTCGCGGCGAACTGTTCTCCGATCGGCCACGCACTGCCGGAGCTTGCGCTCCGGTCTCAGGGCCTATGGAGGATGTCCAGAGTCACCACCGTCGGGCCATTCGACGGCTTTGCCGCCGGACAACTCCCGCAGCCGGAGCCGCAGCCGGCCTCGCCGCCGGTCTGGGTGAGTTTCCACGCACGGCGACCGACTTCCAACGCCGCGGCGGCGACGCAGAGCAGGGCGGCGATCGTTTGCACGTCGGCGTTCATCGTCAGCCTCTTCTTAAAAGAGTCTCGAACCGATTTGATACGTCAGCAACGCCGCGACGTACGCCAAGCCGGTCATGTAGACGAAGGTGAAGATCGGCCAGCGCCAGCTGTTCGTCTCGCGTTTGATGACCATTAATGTCGCCGCGCACTGGGCGCACAGGGCGAAGAAGACCATCACTGACAGCGCGACCGGCAGCGTATACACGGGGTCGCCGTCCGGCCATTCGCTGCGACGCATTGCGTCGCGGAGGCCGTCGTCGGTCTCGTCCACGTCTCCGCCGAGGCTATAGATCGTCCCCAGCGTGGCGATAATCACTTCCCGAGCGGGGAAGCTGGCGAGGGCGCCCACGCCGATCTTCCAGTCCCACCCCAGCGGTTTGACGGCCGGTTCGATGAAACGCCCGGTGCGGCCCAGGGCGCTGTCGGCGATGAGATCGGCGCTGAGCTTGCGGCGGCGCTCTTCCAAGGCGTCCCAAGCCTCCGCACTCATGTCGGCGGCGACCTGGGGGTTCTCCATCTTCGCCTGCACCGCGTGCAGTTCCGTGTGATCGCCGGGGAAGTAGCCCGCGGCCCAGATCAGCACGGAGGCCGCGAAGATCAGCGTGCCGGCCCGCGTGACGAACGCTTTGCCGCGGTCGTAGACCCGCAACGCCACGTTCCTCGGCGAGGGCCAGCGATAAGGGGGCAGTTCCATCACGAAGGGCGGCGTCTCTCCCTTGAACCACGTCTTTCGCAGCAGCCACGCCACCGGGATCGCCACCACGGCCCCCAGCGAGGTCATGGCAAACAGCACCAGCCCCTGCAGCGTCACCCACCCGCCGAGATACGCCGTCGCGGGGACGAACGCTCCGATCAGCAACAAGTACACCGGCAGTCGGGCGGAGCAACTCATCAACGGGGCGACGAGGATCGTGACCATCCGGTCGCGGCGGTTCTCGATGACGCGCGTCGCCATCACGCCGGGCACGGCGCAGGCGAAGGAACTCATCAGCGGAACGAAACTCTTACCGGACAGCCCCAAACGGCTCATCAGGCGATCCATCAGGAACGCGGCGCGGGCCATATAACCGCAGTCCTCCAGGATCGCGATCGCCAGGAACAGGATCACGATCTGCGGCAGGAACACCAGCACCCCGCCGACGCCGGCGATCACGCCGTCGATAATCAGACTGCGGAACGCCCCGGGGGGCATCGCCGATTGCACCAGCCCGGAGAGCCAGCCCTGACCCTCGCCTATGGCGTCCATGAACGGACCGGCCCAACTGAAGATCGCCTGAAATACGGCGAACATCAGGGCGGCGAACGCCAGCAGGCCCCAGACGCGATGGGTGAGGATGCGATCGAGCCGATCGCTGCCGGTCGCGGCCGGTTCGGGCGTCGTTTCGACCGCGCCGTCGAGAACCTCGCGGGCCCAGGCGTAGCGACCGGCGGCCTCGACCGCGGGCACCCGGCAACCCGCTTCGGCGAGTCGGCTGCGGACCTCGCCCAGATGGGCCGGCAGATCGCCGGTGCAACGGGTGCGATAGCGTTCCACCACCTGTCCGCCGACATCCAGCACCATCCGCTCCCGCAGATAGGCCGGCACGTCCGGGCAGCCGTGTTCGGAGAGCCAACCCTCAAGGGCGTTCGCCTCGGCCACGACCGCGTCCGGCAGCGAACGCACCGGCTGGAGAGCGGGGCCGCTCGCCGCGGCGACGATGGCGGTCTTCAGTTCCTCCAAGCCGCGGCGGCGGTGCGCCTCCGTGGGAATCACGGGCACGCCGAGCTTCTCGGAGAGCACGCCGGCGTCGATCGTCGTCCCGCGCGCCCGGGCGACGTCGCCCATATTCAACGCGACCACGACCGGCAGGCCGAGTTCCAGCACCTGCGAGACGAGGTACAGGTTGCGGTGCAGGTTGGAGGCGTCGACCACGCACACCACCGCATCCGGCCGGGGCGTGCCGTAGGCGTCGCCCAAGAGCACGTCGACGGAGACCATCTCGTCGGCGCTGCGCGGCGAGAGGCTATAGGTGCCGGGGAGATCGATCACCTCCGCGGCCCCGCCGCCCCCGCTTCTCGACGGGCCGAGGGTCGGCAGCTTCAAGCGGCCCACCTTCTTCTCGACGGTCACGCCGGGGAAGTTGCCGGTGCGGGCGCGGGCGCCGCACAGGGCGTTGAACAGCGTGCTCTTGCCGGTGTTCGGGTTGCCCACCAGAGCGACGACCATCGGCTTCACAGCCGGCGCCTGAGCCTGGGGCGAGGGGGCGATC
>NZ_WTPX01000106.1 GCF_013036045.1 Alienimonas chondri | reverse complement strand
CCGGCGGCCTGCTGCTCGCCCCGGCCCCCAACGGCACGGACGAGGCCCAGGCCCGCCCGCAGCACCTCAAATTCTTCGGACAGAAGTACGAAGAGACGCTCGGCAAAGAAACGATCAATAAAGGTCGCTGCGATATTTGTCATGAGAAGACCGAACCCAAGAATAAAAAGCTCCGCAACCCCTACGGCGCCGAGCTGGCCAAGCTGGTCGGCGAGAACGAAAAGGACCAGGAGAAGTTCAACGCCGCCATGGCCAAGGTCGCGGAGATGAAGAGCTGCGATACCTCCAAGACCTACGGCGACCAGATTAAAGACGGCAAGCTGCCGAACGACGGGTGCCCGCCGGTCACCGAGGAGAAGACCGCGCCGCTGCTCCCGATCCCGGACGCCGCCAACTGACGCCGTCTGAGACGCGAGTCGAAGAGTAAACGCTGATCGCGGCCGTCCCCGGACACGGGGGCGGCCGTTTTTGATTTCTGCCGGAACGATTCTCTATTCGGCGGGGGCGGACCGCAATCGATAAAGCCGCCACGCGCCGGCGACGTGCGTCGGGGCGGCGTCGATCGGGCCGAGGGCCATCGTGAGCAGATAGTCCGCCTCCGTCGCGACGCCCAGTTCCGCCAGTTCCGCTTGGTCGTAGCCGATCGCGGCGTCGTCCCCGTACCGCACGCCCGCCCAGGTTCGCAGGATGCGCAGCCGGCGGTTCCATTCGAGGATCCCGGCGGCGTCCTGCGGGCAGTCTTTAAAACAGACGTATTCCGCTCTTTTGGCGTACCACTTAAAGGCGTGATTGCGGGTCGGCGTGACGACCTCCGCATCCGCCGGCAGGGAGGCGTCGATCCATGCGCACATCGTTCGCCAATCGGCGGCCTCCTCGTCCGTCAGCCCGGCCGGGTCGCGGTCGTAGAACGGAATCCACAGGGCGAGGACGAACAGCCCGACCCCCGCGACGCCGACGCCGAGAGCTCGCGGGGCGCTCCGCGCGAACCGCGCGGCCACGCCCGCGACCGCCAGCGACGCCGCCAGCGGGACCAACACGTCCGCGAGCCGAAACGGATAAAACTTCAACAAAAACGCACGGAAATAGGGGGCCGTCGCTTCGTGCGGTTCGCCGGTTCGCAGCCCGATTAAAACGCCGACGTACGCCACGATCAGGCTGCCGAGCACGGTCAGGGCGAGCGTCGATTCGGCCGCAGCCGCTTTTTCAGAAGAGCGGGCGCCCCAGCGACGCAGCACGGCCCAGACGAAGGTGAGATGCAGGAACCCGATCCACGCGGGGGTGCGGAACGTCATCGGGTCGAGATGGTGCGGCAGCCGTAAATAGACCTGTAGAAAGTTCGCCCGGCCGATATCCACGCCCGGCGCCGCCTCCAACGCATCGAGGGCGAACCAGAGCCCCGGGGCGGCGCACAGCAGAAAGCCGACGGCGGCGAGCGTCGTGGTTCCCCAGCCTGGACGCCCGATCGGTTCGTTCCGCCGCAGGCGTCGCACGGCCAGCACGACCGCGGCGAACGCCCCGCAGCCGACGCCCCACACGCCGACGACGGGGTGAAACGACACCGCGACGCCCGCCGCCGCGGCGCCGAGCGCCCAGCGGCGATCGACGGCCCACGCGAAGGCGATCAGCAGGGCGCCGTAGGAAAAGACCTTCCCCTCGGCTCCTCCGACGAGCCACTCGCCGGAGAGGTTCCCGGCCGCCGCCGCCGCGAGGAAGGCCGCGCCGCTGATCGGCGCCGCCCACGCCGTGCCGAGCGTCCGCCGGGCCGTCATCGTCCACCCGCAGGCCAGCAGCGCCAGTCCTAAGACGCGTCCGAACAATGCCGCGGTCGCGAGGTCGAATCGCTCCGCGACGGGGCCGCACAGCAACCCGAAGACCCCATGCGGGTCGGACGAATCGAGGAAGAAATCGCCGGGGCAATACGTCGGATCGACCAGATGCAGCGCCTTGCCGAGGTATTGCGGCTCGTTCACGCCCGGGATCGGGCTTTGCACGAGCGAGTAGGCGATCAGCGTCCCGAACAGCAGGGTTCCCGCGGCGGCGGACTGCATCGCGACCGGCTTGTTCGGGGTGGCACGCCTCAGGACGAACGAATCAGCTCGATTTCTTCTTGCCGCGAGCGGCTTTCTTGCCCGTGCTCTTTTTGGCGGCGGAGGCTTTTACGGCGCCTTTGGCAGCTTTCTTCGGGGACGCCTTTTCGACCGCGGCCTTCGCGGCGGCGGTTTTCTTGCCGGCGCCCTTTTTGGCGGCGGCTTGTTTGACGGACGCGGCCGCCTTCTTGGGGGCGGCCTTTTTGGGAGAGGCTTTCTTCGCCGGAGCCTTGCTGGCAGCGGCTTTCTTGGCCGGGGTCTTCTTCGCCGCAGCCGTCGCGGCCGGCGCCTTCTTCTTCGCCGGCGACTTCTTCGCGGAGGGCTTCTTGGCGGCCGACTTTTTAGAACTCGACTTCTTGGCGGAGGAGGAGCCGTCCCCGTCGCCAAAGATGCGGTCCCACCCGTCCCGCAACTTGTCGTTGGAACCGGTGCGGACGATCGGGCCGCTCATATTGAAGCGCTGCGGGAGACGGTGGGGAACGCGGGCGAGGAGGCGCGTGGCCGACTGCGGGCCGTCGCGTTCGCCGAATGAAGAACGGCGATTCTTGAAGCGGCGCCGCTCACCGTCAACCGCACAGCCCTGTTTCACGGGGCGATCGAGCGCCGCCGCGCCGGTTTGCCGTCGCCGTCGCGCGTTTCGGTTCGTTCGCCGGCCGACCGTGCGATCGGCGGGCGACTCGTTTACTCCTCCGCAGCCGGCGGCGGGTTGGGGTCGCGGCGGGTCGGCGCTTCCAGGTAGCGATATCCGCTGTTGGCGTTGTTGCGGTCGTAGGCGAACGCCTCCCATTCATCCAGAAACGTTTTGACGAACGTCACCGGGATCGCGAAGCCCAGCCCTTCGCCGAACGTCAGTTTCATGTTGGTGACGCCGACGACCTCCCCACGGGCGTTGAACAGCGGCCCGCCGCTGTTGCCGGGGTTAATCTGGGCGGTGGTCTGAATATAAGTCAGTCCCTCGAAGTTGCGGTGACGGTTCGAGACGATCCCCTGACTGACGCTGCGTTCCAGCCCCAGCGGGTTGCCGATCGCGAAGACCGTGTCTCCCTCGCGGTAGTCCGCTTCCTCGCTGAGGAACACCGGTTTGAAGGTCACGCCCTCCTGTTTCGGGATGCGGACCAGCGCCAGGTCGAGGAACGGGTTCAAGGCGACCAGTTCCACGTCCCGCACCCGCCGGCGCCGCAGCGTATTGCCCTCTTTGATATACAGCGTCGCGGCGAGGCGGGTCTCCTTCTCGACGACATGATAGTTCGTCACCGCGAGGCCGTCCTCGTTGATGATGAACCCGCTGCCCAGCCCGCCGGGGGTCTGAATCAAGACGACGCCTTCGCCGTATTTGTCCGCGAGCTGCTTGACGCTCCCGCCGGGCAGGTCGGCGGTCTTATAGACGCCTTTGTCGTTCACGTCCCGTCCGGCGTCGGCCTCGGATTCGGCCCGCCGGGACAGCACGCGGTCCTTGGGGATGCGGACCACGTCCACGCCCAGATCGACGTACAACGCGTCGCCGTCCTCTTTCAGGATCTCCCCGGTCACGCTCTGGCCGCCGCGCAGTTCCAGCACGTCGGCTTGCGCCGGCGCCGCGGACAGAAGCGGGAGGGCGGCGGCGAACGCAGCGGCGTAAAGCGACGAACGGGGCATCGGCGAGGCGGACAGTTCGGGGCGGGGGACGATCAGTGTAGGTCTCCGGGAGACGGCGCACAGCCGAGGGCGAAGCGCGGACGGTCGAACCGAGCGTCCCGGACGCTTCAAGCGTCCGGGACGCGGCGAACGTTCAATCGGACCGTTCAATGGTCCCCCTCGTAATACGGCTCGACGTGCACGACGACCTCCCGCACGCTCGGCCAGGCCATCTGCACGGCGGCTCGCACGTGTTGGGCGGTGCGGTGGGCTTCGCAGACCGTTTCTTCCGGGTTCACCTCCACGTCGATATCTACGTGGGCGTCCGGGCCGGCGTGTTGAATGCGGACCTTTTCCACTTCCAGCACGCCCTCCACCGAGGCCGCCGCGTCCCGCACCAGTTCGAACCGCTCGTCGTCCGGCACGCGATCGACCAGTTGATGCAGGTTCTCCCAGACCGCCGCCAGCCCCAAGGCGATCATCAGCGAGGCCAGCGCCGCGGCGCCGGCGCGGTCGATCAATCCGCCCCACTCCGGCGCCGTGGAGGCCGCCGCCAATCCGATCGCCGCCACCAAGCTGGTGAATGCGTCGATTCGATAATGATACGCCTCCGCGACCAGCGCCGAACTATGCTCCCGGCGCCCCACGCTTTTCACCACGCGGCCGGTGATTTCTAACAAGACGGCGGCCGCCAGCGGCACCGCGGCCGCCCACAGCGGCAGGATCAATGCGACGTCTTCGCTCACCGCGTCCCACGCCGCCCGGCCGCCCAGCGCGGCGCCCAGCAGCACGATCAACACGCCCAGCTGCAGCCCGGCGAGCGGTTCGAACCGACCGTGACCGAAGGGGTGATCGTCGTCCGGCGGGCGCTCCGCATATTTGACCGCGGCCAGCAGCGCCAAACTGGCGGCGACGTCCGCGAGACTCGCCACGGCGTCCACCAACAGCACCTCCGCCCCGCAGGCGACGTAGGCGGCGAACTCCGCGACGATCACCACCAACCGCACGCCGACGCCCACGGCCCCGGCGAAGATCAGCCGCCGCGTCCGATTGCGACGAGCAGCGCGGACCGCCGCCGGATCGTCCGGCCGCACCGGCTCGGGAAACTCCGACCGCACCGGCCGCGGCACCGGCGTTGCGGGCGTCGACGGATCGATCGGCGGCGGATCGAGCGGCGGCGGATTCGCGGGCGAGGTCACGGAGGGGAGACTACGAGCGAGCGGCGGGTTCGGCAGAGTACTCAATCGATCGGCGGCGGTCGTGACGCCTCGTTCTGCGCAGCGGCGAACCCGGCCGGGGAGCAGTCGCTCCGCGGTCGGGCCGCTCGGTCAGGTTGTCGACTCAGGTACTTCACTGCACGCTCAACGTTCGCCGCCCCGCCCGGTCAAGACCGAGGCCCGGCTGGTGTTCGCCGGGGTTGGGAGTGGAGAAGGTGTAATACGGGCATCCGGCGCTCGCCGGGCCGCGGGGTCGAACCGCCCGCGGTGCCCGGGGCCGGGCGAAGCGAGTTCTTCATGGGAACCGGCTTCGCTGGCTCTCCCGGACCACCGCGCGACGGGGTCGGCGTCCTGCCTGCGGACGGGGGGCGGATCGCGTCGATTGGCTGCGCAAGCCGACCGGCGCGGGGACGAGGTCCGCGGCGTCCGTCACCCACGTCGGCCGCGTCGCTCGTCCCGCGAGGACGCCGACGGCCGCCCGCATCGATGCGGGCGGGAACGTCGGTCCCTCACCTATTGCGGGATCGGGACCTATTTTGTCCGAACCGCTGATCGTGCCATGACTTCGGCGTACGAACTGTTGCCGTGTGCCATGCTCTCACGCCGTAGCGGTAGCGGAGGCGGGTGAGCATGGAGGGCGACGCGGTCCCGCCCATCGAGGTCGGGCGTCACCCCGCATGCTCACCCCGCGGCGGACGGATACGAAGAGCAGCCCCCCGCGGGCCCCGCCGCGGTGAGAGCATGGCGCCCGGCGGGGGCGAAGCCGTCGCCGCGATCCAGTTCCAGGCGGGCGGTCATGGAATACGCCTCCCGTTGGCCGGCCTCCCATTGCAGCGGCTAGAACTGGGCCTGCAGGGTGAGCAGCCCGCGGTCGGGGCCGTCGCCGCGGGAGGCGTCGAGGGTGTATTTCGTGCCGAGGATCGGGCCGATCTCGCAGGCGGCGTCGGCGACGGCGAGGGCGTCGCCGCTCATCGTCCAGTTGGAGAACGCCCACCGACCGGTCGTCGTATCCGGAGCCTTCGACCCGGGGTGCGAGACGAGGCCGACGCTCCCGCGGAGCCGTTCGGCGGGCAGATCGCCGCGGGTGAACCGGGCGCTGGACGAGCCACGCGTAACCTTCACGCTCAGCCGTCCGCCCTCCACCGTCGCCGTGATCGTGATCGGCCCTTTCGCCGACGGCGGGAACGCGGCGCCGGAGATCTTTATCGGCTCCGCATCGAGCGGCTGTTCCAGATCCCGCAGGAACGCCCGGCCTTCGGCCGTCACGCCGCAGAAGTAGCCGGCGCCCGGCCCGGTCGCGTGATGCACGATCGCGGCGCCGCGGGGTTCGAGGTTCGGCTCGGCGCCGATCAGCAGCCCGGCGGCGCTGTCTCGGGCGAACCCCCCGACGAGTCCGATCGGCGAGTCCCCGTCGCCCGTCGCCGGTTCGATCTGCACGGACGCCGTGAACGATCCCGGGCCCGCCAGTCGCACGCCGGTATGTACGACGGTTCGCAGCGGCTTGTTCGGCCCGGCTTCCACGCACTCCAACCGCCCGCCGCGAACCCGCCAGTCCTGCAACCGATTCGCCCGCAGGTTCGGCCCGGCCCACATCCGATCCGCGGCGCCCGCCCAATCCAGGTCGACCGAAGGAACCGCTTCCCCCGCTTGGCCGTCGCCGACAGGCGGCGCGCCCCCCAGCGGTGTCCCGACGGCAAGAGCGGACGCGAGCAGCAGGGCGGCGGGCATTGAGCGGCCTTCAAAGCGACGCGGGGTGATCCCGTCAGCTTGGTCCGCTCGGGGTCGCCCCCGCAACCGGCGTCGGGCCGAACCTCCCTCCGCTGCTCCCGGGATCTCCCCCGCTGGAGACAGGGAACTCCTCTTGAAGATTGTGCTAAGATTTCGTGAAGATGGGGGTCGATGTCGCCATCGACCGTCGATCGCTCCCGTTATTGAGAACCCGCCCATGTTTCGCCTCCTGAGCGCCGCCCTCCTCGCCGGGTCGCTGCTGGTGTGCGGCTCGGTGGTCCGCGGGACGGCGATGTGCGATTGGGACGCGGCCGTGGAGACGCGGGCCTGTGCGCATTGCGGCGGCACGGTGGTGTTCGACCCGTCGACGAATCGCTCGTCGCACTGCGGCCCCTGTGAGACGCGCCCCGTCGCCCTCGCCGTTCGATAGGTCGGTCGGCGGAAGGAAGAGAGCGGAACTGCGGACGGACGGTGGCACGGGCCGCCGCGGCGGAGGATCGTGCGGCGGTCCCGTGCCTCCCGGCCCCCTCGCTTCGCCATGCCCGCTGCGCTGTTCGCCCTGCTGCTCGCCGGAGCGCCGCCGTCGGGAACCGTGACGATCGAGGCGGCCTTCCTGCGGGTCGATCAGAAAGCGGACGTCCCCGCGGAGACCGCCGGCGTGCTCTCAAAACTCGCCGTGCCGGAATTAGGCGTGGTGAAGCAGGGCGACGTCGTCGCGACGTTGGACGATGCCGCCGCCCGCATCGCCCGCGACGCGGCCGCCGGTCAGTTGGCGCTCACCCGCCGGCAGGCGGAGGAGGACAGCGCCCGGGCCTACGCCGAAACGGCGGTCGAGTTCGCCCGGGAGGCGTTGAGCCGCATCGAAGCGATCCGCGAGCGCAACCCGGCGTCGGCTTCGCTGGACGAGGTAGATAACCGCCGGCGGAGTCTCGCCGAGGCCGAGGCGGCGCTCGCCCAGAAGACGCTGGACAAGGAGGTCAAAACGCTGGAGGTCGCCGCGGAGAAGCTGGACCTCGAACTGGCGGAGCACACGCTGGCCCGGCATCAACTAACGTCGCCGCTGGCCGGCGTGGTCGAGGAGCATCTCCGCCAGCCCGGCGAGTGGGTCGAACCGGGAACCCCCGTGGTGCGGGTGCTGCGGTTGGACGTACTGCGAGCCGAGGGCTTCGCCGACTACGACGCCGTCCGCGATCGTCTGAACGCCCCCGCCGCGGTGATTTATACGGTCCCGGGCGCCCCGCCCGAACAAAAGCCGATCCGCCGCGAGGGCCGGGTGACGTATATCGGCAGCGAAGTCGTCCCCAGCACCGGCGAGGTGCGCGTCCGCGCGACGATCGACAACGCGGGATTAGAACTCCGGCCCGGGTTGAAGGTGCGGTTGGAGATCGGGGATAATAAAATTCGACTCCGCTAACCCTGTCGGCCGGTGCATCGGACCTATGGACGAGAACGTCGTATTGGCCGTGATCGCGACTGCGATCGCTTTGTCCGCGTACTTGGCCACGGTTCGCCATCGGTGTTTTGACCGCGGGAGCTTCATGCAGGCCGCCGCACTGTTGTGGGCGGACGTCCCGCTCGTGATCTCCGTGGGGTGCTTGGTAATCAGCTATTCGATTCAGCGTTACGCGCGGCTCGACTGTGCGATTGGTTTTAACGTCGGGCTGGGGTTCTTCGCCTTCGCTCTCTGTGCATTGATCGTCATGCACGTGGTTCAGTGGGTCCTGACGATCAAAAAGATCTTGTGAGCGGAGCCTGCGGGACGATCAGCCGCTGACTCCGACGGGAATCGAGCCATTCGTCCCGTCACCTCACCGCGCATAGCGCCCGGGCGCCGCGCGGAAGGTATTCCAGTTCGTGACGTTCAGGAACAGATAGAACCGGCCGGCGTGCCGACGCAGGACGGCGCCCTCGGCGAGCACGCCGTCGTTCAGATAGGCGACCGGGTCGATGCCGCACCACGCCGGGGCATACGTCTCCGGGGCGGCGAGGAACTGCGTGCGGGCCTGGTCCGAGGCGAAGAAGTAGGTCCGGCCGGCGTGCACCGCGCTGTAGTACGGCGCGGCCGGCTCGAACCGGCGCTCCGCCAGCGAGACCACGCACAGCGTGCCCAACGCGGAGATCGGCGGGGCGTCCGCGGCGGCGATCTCCGCGGGGACGAAGTCCGCCGTCGCCGGATCCAGCAGCGCCGCGTTCTCCTCGTGTCGGGGCAGGCCGGACGCCGGGTCGGCCGGCAGCAGGGCGCAGAGTAGGACGGCCGGCAGCGAGACGGGCACGGGCACGGTCCGAACGGGGGAATAGCGGGGGAACCGCGGCCGACCCCGGTCCGGGGACGCCGCGTACATGAGCGGACATCGACCGCGAGGCCGCGATTTCTTCACTCCGCCCTCAGATTCGCCGCGGACCGTGCGACCGGACGGCCGATACCTCTCGCACAGGCCCCGTCCTCGTGCCCCGCGTCGTCATGTTCCGTCCTCCCGTCCTGCGATTCGCCGTTGCGTTGGCCGTTTGCGCGGCGACCGGTCTGGCGGGGGCGGGCGAACCGTCCGGGGTCGCGAAAACCGCCGGCCGCCAAGCCGCGGAGGATCTGCCGCCAGGACGATTCCGCACGGCGCTGCTGGCCGAGCTGGACATTCTCGACGCCCGCCGTCCCGGCGCCGCGCTCGCTCCCCGGCGGGGCCAGGCGGAAGAGATCATCGTTCTGCCGCCCGAGGCCGAGCCGGAACCGGAGCCTCTGCCGATGCTGACCGCCGCGCCGACGAAGGCCCCGACGATGGCGCCGGCGATGGCGCCGGAGTCCGTCGAGCAAACGTCCGTCGAACAGCCGGCGAGCCTCGAACCGCAACCGACGCCGACCGTTCAAACCGCGGCGGTCGCCCCGTCCGGGTGGGTCGATCCGTTCACCGATCAGAGCGACGCCGAAGCGGATCGTCTAGCTCGCGAAGCCGCCGCCCTCCGCGCCGCGACCGAGCGGGCCGACGCCGTGCGGGCCGCCGCAGCACGCCTGAAGCAAGAACGTCTTGAGGCCGAGCAGGCGACGGCGGAACGGCTCGAACGGCAGCGTCTTGAACGCGACCGAATGGAACGCGCACGCTTGGAGCGGGAAGCGCTGGCGGCGAAGCAAGCCGAAGCAGCCCGCCGGGACGCGGCGCGACTGGAGGCGGCGCGCAAGGAGGCCGAGCGGGTCGAGGCCGAGCGACTTGAAACAATCCGCAAGGAGGCCGAGCGGGTCGCCGCGGTCCGTCGTGAGACGCAGCGTCGGGCGGCGGAGACGAAATCGGTCGAGGTGCACACGCGGAACTACGGCCGGTTCTGTCCCGTCGCTCTGCGGGATGAGCAGCGGCTGACCCCGGCGGTCGCGGAAATCTCCACCTCTTACGACGGCCACGTCTGGCGATTCGCCACGCCGGCGGCGCGGGCGGCGTTCGTCAAAAACCCGAGCCGCTATCGGCCTGCCGTCGGGGGGAAGGATGTGGTGTTGATGAGGGCCGAGGGCTTCCGCGTCGCCGGTCGGCCGGAGCTGTCCGCCGTGTTCGGAAACGAGCTGTATCTGTTCGCTTCCGTGAAAACGCGGGCCGCGTTCCTCAAGAACCCCCGCCGGTTCGTACCGGCGAACCCGGCCGCCGACGGAACCTGATCGCGGCGCCGATCGGGGAGTCTGCGGGAGTGGGGCGATCTCCGAATTGCGGACGATTCGGTCCCCACGCGGCAAGCGATGCGAACGTACGACCGGCGGGCGGTCTACACTGCGCCTCCCCTTGGCTCCGCCGCCCCGCTTGCTTCCGATGTCCACCGACACTGCGTCTGCTGAAACCGCGTCCGCCGGGACCGCGCCCGCCGGCACGGCCGACGCGACCGCCCGCACCTTCATTCCGAATCGGTGGAACGCCCGGGGATTGTTGACCGGTCTGCGGGCGACGGGCCGCAGCGGTCCGCTGGACGCCGCGACCGCCGCCGACGGCAGCGACGTCGACAGCAGCGGCGACACCGCCGACCCGAACGGTCGCACGGTGCAGTTGACGCCGACGACCGACGGGGGCTTCACCCACCTCACCGGGGCGAAGCTGGCCGCCGGCCCGCCGCTGCCGACCCGCACGCTGCGTGACGAGCCGACCGCGGACTACCAGCCCGGGGACGTCATCGGCGAAGGCGGGAGCGGCGTGGTTCGCGAGGCGATCCAGACGGCGATGGGCCGCACCGTCGCGGTGAAGACCCTCAAACCGGGTCGTCCGGACGCGCGCGACCGGTTCCTCGCGGAGGCCCGCGTCGTCGCCGGGCTGGACCATCCGAACATCCTGCCGGTCTACGAGCTGGCCGCCGACGAGAGCGGAGAGCCGTTCCTGGTGATGAAGCGGATCGTCGGCACGCCCTGGAGCGATTCCATTCGCTCCATGAGCCGGGAGGAGAACCTGCGGATTCTCTCCGCCGTCGCGGACGCCGTCGCCTTCGCCCATTCGCGGGGCGTCGTTCATCGGGATATTAAACCGGAGAACGTGCTGCTGGGGGCGTTCGGCGAGGTGTTATTGAACGACTGGGGTCTGGCGCTGACCGAAGAGGACCGCGCCGACGCCCGCGAGGCGCAGCGGTGCGAGGCGGACCGACAGGCGGGGCAGCAGGCGGGGCGTCCGACCGGGCGCCTGTGCGGGGGCATCGACGTCACCGGGATCGCCGGCACGCCGGCTTATATGGCGCCCGAACAGGCCCGCGGGGACGCGGAGGATCTCGGCCCGGGCACCGACGTGTATTTATTGGGGGCGGTGCTGTTCGAGGTCGCCGTCGGTCGTCGTCCGCACGCCGGCGACACGTTGACGGCCTGCCTCCGCAGCGCCGCGGCGAACCGGCTCGATCTGCCGGAGGAGGAAGACCCCAACGCCGTCGCGGGCGTGCTCGATTCCTCCGACGCCTGCGGTGACGACCGCGCCGCCGCAAAAGAATCGATGAACCAAGCGGCCGGCGATGCGGAATTAGTGCGGATCGCCCGGCTCACGATGGCTGCCGACCCCGCCGACCGCCCCCCCGGCGTCGCCGCGTTCAAGGAGTTGTTAAAGGAGTACGAGTCCCACGCCGAGAGCGCCCGCCTCACCCGTCGCGGCCGGAGCCTGGCCGCCGAAGCGAACGAAACCGGCGACTACGCCGCCTTCGGTCTCGCCGGCCGTACGCTGGTGGAGGCGATCTCGCTGTGGGAGGAGAACCCCTGCGCCCAAAAGGCGCTGCGGGCGACGCGGATCGCGTTCGCGGAGCGGGCCTGCGACAACGGCGATTTCGAACTCGCCGAGGGCGTCATTAAATTAGGAAACCTGCAGGACGACCCCGTCGCGGAACGCTGCCGCGCGGCTCGCGCCGAATTAGCGAACGCCGAGGCGGAGAAATCCGCGCTCGAACAGGGCGTGCGCAAATGGAGCCGGGCGTTTCTGGCCAGCCCGGACTGCGTGTTCCTGGTCGAGATGGCCGACGGCCGGGTGACGGAGATCAACGATCAATTCACGAAGCTGCTGGGCTATGAGCCGTCCGACATCGTCGGTCGCACGGTGCACGACGCGGCCTTCTGGCCGGCCAGCCCCTGCCGGGACGCCTTCGTCCGCGGCCTCAAGGAGCGGGGCGAGTTCGACAACGCCGAGGTGAACTTTCATCACAAAAACGGCGCCCCGATCCCCGTCTTAGTCAGCGCCCGGGTCACGCAGGTCGACGGTCGGGACGTGGTGGTCACGAACGCCCGCGACATCACCGTCCGCAAGCAGCAGGAGTCCGGCCTCAAGAAGAGCGAGGACCGCCTGCGTCGCACCCAACGGCTCGCCGGGCTGGGGACGTGGGAATTGAGCGTCTCCGACGGCTCGGTCTATTGGAGCGAGGAGACGTTCCGCATCGCCGGGTTGGATCCCGGGGACGAGCCGCCGGCGTTCGACGAATACCTCGACACCGTGCATCCGGACGACCGCGCCCCGCTGCTGGCGGCGCTCGACGCCGCCGGGAAGGGCGGCGACGGCTTTGAATTAAGAGTCCGCCACCGCCGCCCCGACGGCAGCTGGAACCGCGTCCTCACCCGCGGCGAACCGATCCGAGGCGCCGACGGCGAGGTCGTCGAACTGTTCGGCAGCGTGTTGGATCTGTCGGAGAAATAAGCCCCGGCAGCCCGAGGCGCAAGCCGAGGTTCCCCTACCAACCCGAAGCGTCAGCGAGGGATGCGACCCGCAAGGCGGGCGTCGCCCCGTCCGCGTTGAGCCGTAGCGGCGGCATCCTGCCGCCGTCCGCAAGCGCAGCGAGCGGGGGGCGTCGTGATGGCCTCGCCGAGAGTCGGCGGCTGGAAGCCGCCGCTACGAAGCGCCGCGGCTCGCTCTAACGCTTCGGGTTGGTGAGCAATTTAATCGCCGTCCGGGGCGAGACGGTTCAACAACTCTCGCAGCGACCGTTCGATCTTCTCCAAGGCCTTGGCGGCTTTCTCGTTCGATTCCGTGCCGATCGACAGCGGCGGCAGCGAGTCGGAGATATTCAACCGGGCGGCGTGCTGATAGAGGTTCCCGGCGAGATCCTGATATTCGACCGACAACCCCACGTTCGTGCCGAAGCGTTCGTCGGCGTCGTGCAGGGTCGCCACGTCCATAAAGAACGGCGTCCCGGAACCGATCACCGGTACCGTCAACGGGAGATGCTTCTCGACGCTTTTAAAGTGCGGGGCGGTGTCGGAGAGGTCGATCCGCACCTGCACCGCCGGGGTCTCGCTGAGCGTCACCACGCCCAGTTGCACCGTGCCGGGGAAGCCCGGTTTGACGCGAAAGACGTGCGAGATCAACGGCTTGCCGACGCCCCGCTTCGCATAGAGCGCGTCCACGAGATATTGCCCGGCAGGCACGGTGTGGGCGCCGGCGCGGATGTAATACCGTTCGTCGTCCGCCATATGCGGGACGAGGGCGGACTCGAAGAACTCCACCGCCGCGACGCATTGGCCGGGGGCGATCGTCCCCCGGCCGTCGGCGTCGTCGATCAGGTGGACTTCATACCGCGGCGCCGGCAGGACGCGGTGCACGACCACATCGATCCAGTCCGTCAGCGGCTGCCGACCGACGAGCCGGTCGATCCCGCCGTCGGCGTTGCCGTTATCGTCCACGCCCATCACGAACAGCCCGCCGCCGGTGTTGGCGAACCCGCTGGCCGCCCGGCAGAGCTTCTTGCCGAGTTCCGTAAACCCGGTGAGGCTCGATTTAAACTCCGCCCCCGCCGACTCCCGGTCGGGAAACGCAGTCAGCGGCAGGGCGGGGAGATCGGGCATCGCGGGCGAATCGATCATAGCCCGCCTCAGACAGGTCTTGCAGCGTGCCACTGGCGTGTCGCCAGTGAGAGCGAAGCTGCTCCTCGCTCGACGCGGAGCTGCTCGCCTACGTCACTCAACACTGGCAAGATGCCAGTGAGAGTGTGGGAAGCCGGGGCTCTCGGAGGGAAACTGGGGATGTCTGACGTCCTTCGTCTCCCTTCGAAAGCCCCGACCCGTGGACCACGAACTGAAGTCTCACGCTCTGAAGTTTATCGCGCTCGACGTGCATAAGTCCCGCTCCGAAATGGCCGTGCTGTCCGCCGCCGGGAAGATCACGCAGCGCCGCCGGTTGCCCACGGCGGTTCCGCCGTTGGTCGAGGCGCTCCGGCAGGTCGCCCGGCCCCGCCGGCTGACCTTCGAGGAGGGACCGCTGGCCGACTGGCTGGCCCGGGCGCTGCGGCCCCACGTCGACGAGCTGGTCGTCTGCGACGCCCGTCGCAACCATTGGGTCGCCCGCGAGGGGGACAAGACCGACCCGGTCGACGCCGAAAAGCTGGCCCGGCTCTTCCGCGGCGGGTTCTTGAAGCCGGTCCATCAGGTCGCCGACCCGGGCCGCAGCGCTCTCAAGCAGGCGGTCGGTCTGTATCACGATCAGGTCCGCCGCCGGGTCCGGCTGGGGAACCAGCTGACCGCGATCCTCGCCCGCCACGGCCGGTTCGTCTCCGCCGCCCGGCTGGCCGATCCGGACGACTGGCGCTCGGCGCTGGAACGCCTGCCGGATCATCGCCTCCTGCGGGCGAGTCTGGAGCGGCTGCACGAAGCGCTGCTGCAGGAACGGGAGCGGGAGGTCGCCGCCGGACGGGAGCTGACCGCCGCGGCGAGGAACGTGCCGGTCGTCCGCCGCTTCGCCCAGGTTCCCGGCGTGGCCTGGATCCGCGGCGTGACCTTCTACGCCGCGATCGATACGCCGGGACGGTTCCGAAACAAAAGCGCCCTCTGGAAATACTGCGGGCTGGGTCTGCGGCAGCGGCAGAGCGGCTCCGGCCGGCCGCAGACGCACCTGTCCAAGGAGGGGAACCGCCGGCTCAAAGACCTGCTGATCGGCGCCGCCGAAACGACGCTGCGGTGCGCCGAAAACCCATTCTCCGCGTTGTTCCACATGCATCTTCAGCAAGGAGCGCCCCGTTCGCAGGCCCGCCGGATCGTCGCCCGCCAGTTGGCGTGCACGCTCTGGAGCCTGTGGAAAACCGGACAGAACTACGACCCGACCCGCGTCCGCCGCGGAGCCCGACCTGAACGGGGGACGCCCGCCTGAGGAGTTCGAACGGCCCCGATTCGCATTCGTCGGCGTGGGCGGTCGAGTTCCCCAGGGTGGCATTTGGACCGATCCCGGCCGCAGTTCGCTGCGGCTCGGGAACCGAGTCTCAACCAGTGACTGAACCGACCGCCGACCCGCGACCTCGTCGCGACGCTTTCGCGTCACGCCCAGACCTCTCACTGAACCGCCCGGCCCGGCGCTGCCGAATCGGAGCGAGTTCCCCAACAGGTGCCTGGCGACGCCGTCGTCCGTCCGCTGCCGCGAACGCCGACCGCGATCCCCCGAACCGCCCGAGAGTCTTTCCGCGAACGCCCGGCCGCTCCCTCGCCCCAGACGCCCCCGGTCCGATCGGACCTGCGCCCGAACGCCCCGCCCCCGCACAAAAACGCCCCTCCGAAAAAAGGAGCCTCACGGGCGTCGCGGGGAGGTTCCGTCCTTGACTTCGGACTTCCCACAGGTGCCACCCCGACTGGGTCAACTACCAGCGCCACCAGCCGCCCTGCAAGATAACGTGCGCACGTTATCTTGCAGGGCGGCGGAGAAACACTAGTTCGCCCTTCCCGTCAGGGCGGAGAGAAGGGGGGGCCGGCCGGACCTGCGGCGGTCAGTCCAACACGACCGGCGTGGCGTCGACCCGCGTCAGCTTCGCGGCCTCGGCGGGGGGAGCGATCACCCCGCCCACGCCGTCCGGGAAGTCCTGCCCCGCCCCGGGCGCCGGGATCATCAACCGCACCGGCAGGACGCCCAGCGAGGCGAGCGCCGCGTCGTAGTCCTCCACGATCTTCGCGTCCGCCGGTGGCGGGGCGGTCCCGATCGAATCGGCGTGTTCCTGCATCAAGTCCCGGTCGTCCGCGGTGAGGAACGTCCGCACCGATCCGTCGGCGGCGTGCTGTTCCAGCGAGACCGACCCGCTGGTGTCCTCGCCCTGAAAGATCAGCACGGGGGCGTTGAGGGTCTTCGCGAACGCCGCGGCGTCGAACGACTCCCAGTGGCCCACCCGGTGGCAGATCTGCACCCAATCGCTGCCCTCCACCTGGGCGATGGTGCCGGAGGGACCGTACATCGCCTCGTCGGTGGCCGTGACCGGCACGTCCCGCGTGACCTCGGCGCCGGCCGCTTCGCCGTACGCCTCGGAGACCGCGTCCATCGGCGCCTGGGCGAACAGCACGACCCAGGAGTACTCCCCGAAGTCCCCCACGAACGCGCTGAACGTCTCCGGCGGAACGTACGCCGCGTCGTCCTCGTCTTCGTCCTCAACGACGTCACGGCCCGTCGAGTCGTTCTGATCGGGCACGCAGCCCACGGACAGCCCTGAGGCCAGCAGTCCGGACAGCAGCAGAGCGGGGAACGTCGGCCGAGACATGGGCGCTTCTCGAAAGGGGCAGCGGAACGGCCCGCCGAGTATTCGCGGGGGGCGATCGCGTCGCAATCGAATGCGTCGATGGGTCGCCGCGTCCGGCAGTTGGTCGCCCGAAGCGCTTGGGTAGCAATCGGTTCGGACCAAATAGGTCCCGGTCCCGCATTAGGTGGGGGTCGCGCGTTCCCGCGGCCCGCCCCCTCACACCGCTGACTCAAACCGACCGGAGCGAACCCATGACCGAACCGAAACCGCCTGAT
>NZ_WTPX01000105.1 GCF_013036045.1 Alienimonas chondri | reverse complement strand
GTGCGCGCCGCCTAACGGCGACGGCGAAGCGGGGCGCCCGGGGGAGCGTTGCGAACCGGGCGGCGGGCGAACATCACGGCGCCTCCAGTCCGGTCTCGGCGAACTGCAGCGGGTCGTCGGCGAGGCCGTCCGGCGTGGCCGCCCCGGTGGAGTTGTTCACCGCGTCGTTCTGATTCACCGGCGAGACCGTCACGGCGCCGGTCTGCGTGTTGACGGTCACGATCAGGTCGTCCCCGCTCTTGCCGGGGCCGGCGTACACCTTCGTGGCCGTGTCGTAGGCGGGGGCGTCGTCGGGACCGGAGCCGACGTAGCCCAGCGGCAGGAACGCCCCGGAAACGAAGCCGGGCGGCGTCTCCCCGCCGTCGAAGGCGTTCGAGCCTTCATCGAGGTCTTCCAAACTCACCACCGGCAGGTGCACCAACCCGCTCGCGGCCAACGGACCGGTCACCAGACCGGCCGGGTCGAACATGATGTCCAGCGGCCCCTGCGGCACCGGGACGGCGGGGCTGCTCGGGTCGAGCCACGAAATCGGCAGACCGCCGAAGCGGGCGCTGCCCCGCAGGTCGATCGCCGTCTGGTTCGGCAGCGTCCGCGGATCTTCGCCGGCCAGCGGCACGGTCCGCAGTTCGAAGATGTAGCCCTCCTCCGCCGCGTTCAGGTTGTACGCTTGGGCGTTTTCGCTTTCGGACGGGGCGAGCGTCATCAGGAAGACCCGGGCGATGCCCGCGATCCGCTGTGCCTGCTCCGAGGCGGCGGGGTCGCCGGCGGAGCGAATCAACGCCTGATACCACCGCCCCGACCCGTTGGCGTACTTCGGCAGCCGCACGCGGGCGGAATACAGATCCTCGGTGATCCTCTCGCCCAGCAGGCCGGCTTGGAATATGCGGTTGATCGCCGCCGACGCCCACGCGTTCGTTAACGGGACCGGCTTGTCGGCGACGGGCTCGCGCTCGGAGGGAGAGGACAGCGCATTGACGAAAAAGTCCGGCGGATTCCCGTCGTTTCCATCGCCGTACGGCAGACTTCCGCCGCTGCCGTCGGGAACCGGCGGGAGCAACTCGGCGACGGTTCCCTCAAAAGGACCGCCGGCCAGGTACAGCACCTCACGCGGCAGCAGCTCGACGCGCTCCGTCGCTTTGGGAGGGAAGTAGCCGGCGCTTTCGACGTATTGCAGCGTCGTGCAGGCGAAGGCGTCGCCGTTGGCGTCGGTGAAGTTCGTATTCACCAGCAGCCGCACGCCGCGGGCGCGGGGGCCCTCGTCGGTGCGGGTCGTATAGATCGCCCGATCGCGGGCGCCGCTGATATAGCTTTGCACCTGACGGGCGGAGCCGCTGACCTGATCGGCGTTGCGGAAGGCGCCCACCGCGGTGAGCGTCACCGTGGCCAGGATCAGAAAGATCGTGACCGTGACCAGCAGTTCGATCAGCGTGAAACCGCGACGGTCGGCCGGACGCGCGGTACCAGCCCGGAGCGCAAGCTCCGGCCGTCGGCGCAGCCGGCGGTTCGATAAGCCGCCGCCACGCACGGCCGAGGCTTGCGCCTCGGGCTTGTAATCGATGAATCGTCGGGTCTTCTTCATTTCAGAATCCCGTCTGCGCGGTGGTCAAATTGTCCAGCGCCGCGACCGGCTCCTTGAACTGGGCGAGGTGCCCGAAGTTCTCCCGGTCCTGCGGCTCGTAGAGGCCCAGCTCCCCGTCCGCCCCCGCGGAGACGGCGATCGGGCTATAGAAAGTCGTGGGGGTGTGAAACAGCCGCTCGAAGTCTTTGCCGAGCGCCGGCATGTCCGAATAAGGATCCGCCGGGTTCGTCAACGCCCGGCGGAAGATCGTGGCGAATCCGAAGTGAATCTGGGCGAAGCGGTCGTCCGGATCGCTGCGGAGCGCGCTGCCGAGCGTCGGCAGGAACGGGTCGCCGTTGGTCGCGTCGGCGGTGATCTCGCCGGCGTCCCCGAACTCGCGGCTGGGCAGGGTCGAACCGAGCAGCGCCGCGGTCGAACCGGCGCTCTCGGTCGTGCCGTAGGCGCTCATCGGCCAGCGCCCGTCGGTATTGTCGGCCTGGGCCTCGGCCTCGGAGACCAGGCCGTTGTTGTCGGCGTCCGGGGCGGGGCGAATCAGGCGGGTCGGCCAGCGATAGAAGCGGATCGGGTTGCCGAAGCCGTCCACGATCTCGCGGAGGCCGTCGCCGTCGGCGTCCGCCAGTTCGCTCTCTTTGAAGGCGTCCTCGTCGGTATCCGCCACGCCGTAGGTTTCCCCCTGCGTGAGGAACAGCAGCAGCGCCTCGGAACTGGCCGTGGGGTCGTTGCGGTAGTTCGCATCGTCAAACAACGCGGTCACGGTCCCGTTGCCCCGCACCAGCGCGACGAGGTGATCGTTCTCGGAGAGCGGCAGCGGATCGTCCGCCGTGCCGAAGTCGCCGTCCGGCCCGGCGCCGCGGGGGTACAGGTAGCTCGGCATCCGGTTGAGCATCTCCATCTTCAACCGCAGCGGGCCGGCGGCGCCGCTGCCGACGCGGGAGGCGTTCCCGCTGCCGGTCTCCATCCCCTGCCTCAACGCCTGCGTGCGGCGCTCCAGCTTGCCTTTGATCTTGGCCAGCGTGGTCTGCGTGGCGGCTTCCCGGGCGCTGGTCACGAAGGCCAGCGTGACGGACACCGTCAGGCTCAGCAGGATCGCGATGATACTGATGACCACCAGCAGTTCGATCAGCGTGAACGCCCCCCGCGGCGTCCGCGGAAGCGAGGCGATCGATCGGGAAAAGCGGGGCGACATGGGACGGCGGGCCGGCGGGAGGAAGGGGCGAAGAGCGACGGCGGTCAGTCGCCCAGCAGTCCGGAGGAGAAGTTGGTAATGTTGTCGTCCCCGCCGTTGACGATCACGCCGCCCGCCTGTGCCGACGTATAGCCGTCGTCCTCGCTGTACGTGCCGCCCACGCCGAACTTCGCGTCGATCCCCGGGGAGATGATCTGATAGCCGTTCGGGTTGATCGGGTCGCCCGCGGGCGTCGTATAGGCGCCGTTCTGCATGGCGGCGGTGCCGTCGTCGTTCAGGAACACGCCGGTGCCGTAACGAACGTCCCGAGCGAGATACCCGCGGCCGCCGTCGCTGCTGGCGTAGATCATCGGAGCCGTCTGGCTCTCGTAGCGGTCGAGGTAGGTGAAGTAGGAGAGCAGCGGCTCCGAGGAGGAAGGCGTGTCGCCGGAGGCTTCAATCTCGTTGACGTACTTCAGACGATCCGGCTCGAACATGTAGAAGGGTTTTGTCCGGCGGGCCTTGTCCAGCATCACGAACCCGCCGCCGCTCTTGGCGGAGGCGTTGAACGGGTCGCGGGGATTCTTGCTCCAGCCGGCCAGATCGGTGGACGGCACCATCTCGCCGGAGACCGGGTCTCCGCTCGCGGGCAATCCGCCGAGGAACAGCACCAGGCACTCCGCCCCGCGGAGGATGCCCCGTTCGGAATAATCGCCCGCTCCGCTGACGTCCTGACCGGGGAAGCTCATGGTGTTGAGGCTTCCGATCATCGCCGTCTCGCTGATGGCCGTGCCGAACATCCCGCGCAGCGTCGACATCGTGGCCGGATCGACGAACTTCCCGGCGGAGGTCCGCCGCAGGTCGAGATAGCTGGGGGGCATGCGGCCGTACTCCGCATGGAACTGCGACAGAGCCGCTTCCATCCCGCTCATCTCGGCACGAACGGCCGCGTCGTTCGCCCCGCCCGCGGCGTTCATCACCGCCGGCACCAACAGCGCCAGCAGCAGGGAGATCACGCCGATCACCACCAGCAGCTCGACCAGCGTGAAACCGCCCCGCCGGGATGAGGGAACAGCGGTGACGGGGGATTGCGGGCGGGAAATCACGGGTGGCTCCGGGGGAAAGTGCCGAACGGCCGGGGAGAATGTTGCAAACGGTGCGCCGCGACCCCTGAAACCCGCTCTAATCCCATGCGGGGTAGAGGGTTGACGAGATCGACCCACGCCGATTCGAGCGCTGCATTTCGCAACACTCGGGGACAATCGACGTTGCGGAATCGGACGGAGCGGGGGGAGGAAGCTCCAAATCTCAAGAAGGCAAGAACCAAAGCCGAGGGATCGGGCTGTCGAACACGCTCGACAGGCCGCTCGTTCCATTTGGTTCTTGCTTTCCTGGTCCTTGGAGTTTCCGTTCAGGACAGGTCGTTGAGGAGGTCGATCAGCGGCATGAACAGCGCGATGACGATGAACCCGACGACCAAGCCGAGCACGACGACCATGATCGGTTCGAGTAGCTTGATCAGCCCGTCGACCAGCACCTTCACCTCTTCGTCGTACACGTCGGCGACCTTGTACATCATCGTGTCTAGGGCACCGGTCTCCTCGCCGACGTCCACCATGTTGACGACGATGTCGTCCACGATGCGGGCTTCCTTCAGCGGCACGGCCATCGATTCGCCCTCGCGGATCGCGGCGTAGATGTTGTCGAAGGCGCGGGCGAACACCCCGTTCCCGGCCGTATCCCGGGCGATGATGATCGCCTCCAGGATCGGCACGCCGGAGGCGATCAGCGTGCCCAGCGTTCGACAGATACGGGCCACCGTGGCCTTCTCCACGATCTTCCCGAGGACCGGGATGTGCAGCAGGATCCAGTCGGTGACGTACTTGCCCGTGCGGTTCTTGCGGATGATCTTGAGGATCAGCCAGATCGCGAACGGGACCGCGGGGAACAGATAGAAGTACTTGACCGTGAAGGAGCTGCAGGCGATCAGGGTCTCGGTGATCGCCGGCAGCGGGGTGCCGAAGTCCTCGAAGATCTTTTTGAACTTCGGGATGATGTAATACATGATGAACCCGACGATCGCGACGGCCACCGTGACGACCGCGACGGGGTAGATCATCGCCCCCTGAACCCGCTTTTTCAGGCTCTGGGAGCGTTCCTTAAAGTCCGCGAGCCGCTGGAGAATGATCTCCAAAGCGCCGCCGGCCTCGCCGGCTTTGACCATGTTGACGTACAGCCCGTCGAACGCCTTGGGCTGTTTGGCCATCGACTCCGACAGCGTCATCCCGCCTTCGATGTCCTCGATGACGCCCATCAGGGAGTTCTTCATCACCCCCGGTTTGCTCTGCCCTTCCAGAATGCGGAGCGACCGCAGAATGGGCAGACCGGCGTCCTGCAGCGTCGAGAGCTGACGGGTAAACGTCGTGAGCTGTTTCGGGCTGACCCGCCCGATCGTGAAGCCGCCCTTCTTCTTCTTGGCGCGGGCGTTCTTGGAAGACTTCTTCTCCCCGTCCTTGGACGCGGATTTCTTCTTGCGGCTTTTGGACTCCCGGATGTCGGTGACGAAGAAGCCCTTCTCGCGGACCTTCGCCTCGGCGTCCTTTTTGGTGGGCGCGTCGATCGACTCCTTGATCTCCAACCCGGTGTTGTCCATCGCCTCGTAGACGAAGGTGGGCATAGCAGTCTCCGGGGCGGCCTTGCGGCGGCGGGTTCGGGCGGCGGGGTACGTGCGACGGCGGGAGGAGGAGCCGGGAAACGGGTTCCGGGGAGTATCCTGTCGAGCCGCGAATGCTGTGTGAAGGAGGGGGAAACGTACGCCCGGCGTCGAAGCCGGGTTGAGTAGAACGGGAAGTAGTACGGCGCCGGGGCTAGTTGATGTCCTCGATGACGGTTTCGCGGACGACCTCGTCGATGGTCGTCACCCCTTCGAAGATCAGTTTCAGGCCGGCTTCCCGCAGGGTGGTCATCCCCTGCGAGCGGGCGAGGTTGCGGAGGTCGTCCACGTTGGCGTCCTCGGAGATCAGGTCGCGGATGTCGTCGGTGACGTCCATCAGCTCGTACAGCCCGACCCGGCCTTTATAGCCGCTGTTGTGGCAGGTCGCGCAGCCCTTGCCGTAATAGAAGTTGTACTGGCGGGCCGTTTCGACCGGCAGTTGGAGCTCCATCAGCAGTTCGTCCGACGGTTCGAACTCCGTCCGGCAGTCGGTGCAGATGCGTCGCACCAGCCGCTGGGCGAGGATGCACTCCACGCAGGCGGTCAGCAGGAACTTCGGCACGCCCATATCCAACATCCGCGTGATGGAGGAGGGGGCGTCGTTGGTGTGCAGCGTGCTGAACACGAGGTGCCCGGTGAGGGCGGACTGCACGGCGATCTCGGCCGTCTCGTAGTCGCGGATCTCGCCGACGAGGATCAGGTCCGGGTCGTGCCGCAGGATCGCCCGCAGGCAGGAGGCGAAGGTGACGTCGATGTCGGAGTTGATCGGGCACTGAATGAGGCCGTCGATATCGTATTCGATCGGGTCCTCGGTCGTGATAATCTTCTCCGTGATGTCGTTTAATTCATTCAGCGTGGAATACAGCGTCGTCGTCTTGCCGGAGCCCGTCGGCCCGGTCACCAGCACGATGCCGTTGGGCCGTTTGATCATCCCGCGAAACCGGTCCAGCGTGCCGGCGTCCATCCCGATCTTATTGAGGTCCAGCGAGACCACCGTGCGGTCCAGCACCCGCATAACGCAGGCTTCGCCGAACATCGTGGGCAGAATGGACACCCGCAGGTCGACCGGGTTCCCGCCGACGTTCAATTCGACCCGGCCGTCCTGCGGCAGCCGGCGCTCGGCGATGTCCAGATCCGCCATAATTTTAATACGAGAGATCACCGCGTTCGCCATGTGCCGCGGCGGGGGGATCATCTCGTACAGCACGCCGTCCGCTTTGACGCGGATTTTAAATTCATCCTCGAACGGCTCGAAGTGAATGTCGGACGCCTGATCCTTAATCGCGTTCAACAACACGATATTGACCAGCTTGCGGATCGGCGCCGCGTCGGCCATCTCCTCCGGATCGGAGAGGTCGAAGGCGTCGCGTTCGCTGCCCGCTTCGATCTCCAATTCGCCGATCACGTCCTCGATGCTGTCGGGACGCTCCGCGTAGTTGCGTTCGATCGCGGCGGCGACGTCGGCCTCGCTGGAGACGGCGCCGCGAACTTCGTGACCGAGGAAGTTCTTGAGGTCGTCCAGCGCCTCGATGTTCTGCGGATCGGCCATCGCGACCGTCAGCACGTCGCCCTTCAGGCTGACGGGGCAGATCTTATAGATCTCGCACATCGTCTGCGGCACGCTTTCGAGCACCTTCGCCGGGATCTGGGTTTGCTCCAGATCGACGACCGGCATGCCCCACTGCTCGGCGAGCGCCTCCGTCACCTGCGCCTGCGTGACCAGTCCGCTGCGAACGGCGACCTGCCCGAACACTTCCCCGGGACTCTGCTTCTGTTCCTCCAGCAGGTCCCAGACCTGATCCTCGGACAGGTAACCAAGATCCTGAAGGATCTGTCCGATTTTGCGGCGGGCGGCCATGAAACGAAATAGGGGGAAAGGGGCGAGGCGTAAGGCGTAAGAAAAGGGAAGCGGGGCGGGATTCTGCGAAGACTTACGCCTTACGCCTTCCCCCTCTCCCCTTGAATCGTTCAATCAAAGTCGTCGTCCTCGTCGAAGTCCTCGTCCTCCTCCTCTTCGTCGTCGTAGAGACCGCGTTTCGCTTTCTCGATGCGGACCTTCAATTCGCCGGGCTGGTTCGCCTTATAGAGAACGTCCTCCTCCTCGACGATATTGTTTTTCCAGAGGCTGAACAGGTGATCGTCCAGCAATTGCATGCCGTATTTCCGCCCGGTTTGAATGGACGAGTTAATACGGAACGTCTTGCCTTCGCGGATCAGGTTCGCGATGGCGGGGGTGACGACCAGCAACTCGTACGCGGCGACCATTCCGGACGGCTTGCGGGGCAGCAGCGCCTGGGAGAGCACGCCCAAAATGCCCACCGAAAGCTGCGTGCGGATCTGTTCCTGCTGGTTGGTCGGGAACACGTCGATGATCCGGTCGACGGTGCCCTGGGCGCCGGTCGTGTGCAGCGTGCCGAACACGACGTGTCCGGTCTCGGCGGCGGTGATGGCGCTGGAGATCGTCTCCAAGTCGCGCATCTCGCCGACGAGGATGATGTCCGGATCCTGTCGCAGCGCCCGGCGCAAGGCCTCGGGGAAGTCGGGGACGTCGACGCCGATTTCCCGCTGGTTGACGGTGCTCTTTTTATGCTCGTGGTAGTACTCGATCGGGTCTTCGAGCGTGATCATATGGTGGGCGTGCGTCTCGTTGATCCAGTTCATCATGCTGGCCAACGAGGTGGTCTTGCCGGAACCCGTCGGCCCGGTGACCAGAAAAAGCCCGCGGGGGCGGGTGATGAGATCCTTCACGACCGGCGGCAGACCGATCTGCTCCATCGTGAGGAACTCGTTCGGAATCCGCCGCAGCACCATCGCGATGGTGCCCTTCTGCTTGAACACGCTGACCCGGAAGCGGGCCTTGTCGCCGTAGGCGAAACCGAAGTCCGTCCCGCCGACCTCCTGCAGCTCCTGCTGGTTGCGCTCCGGGGTGATGGACTTCATCAACGAGTTGGTGTCGTCGGCGTCCAGCGTCTTGGTTTCGAGGCGTCGCATCCGCCCGCCGGCCCGGATGACGGGGGGCTGACCCACGGTGATGTGCAGGTCGGAGACCTTCTCTTTCACCACCGTTTCCAGCAGCTTGTCGATCTGCACGGTGGCCATCGGGCGGAACTTTCGGGACGCGAAGGGAAGGAGGTCGGGGCGGAGTGTGCCGGCCGGAGCCGGCGGGATTCAAGCGGCCCCGTAACGCCGAGGCCCCGCGGAGCCTCGGCGTGACGGGGAGGATCTGTCAGTCGCTGGCGCGCATGAGCTTCTGTACCTCGGCGAGGGTGGTGATGCCGGCCATGGCCTTTTCGCGGGCGTCGTCGACCAGCGTTCGCATGCCGAACAACCGGGCCTGCCGACGGATCGCCTGGGCGGGCTCGTTTTTGAAGGTCATCTCGCGGATCGCGGAGTTCATGCCCATCAATTCGAACACGGCCCGCCGACCGCGATAGCCGGTGTGGGAGCACTTATTGCACCCGCGGCCCTTCACGAAGGTGGATTCCTCCGCCTCGTCGGGGGTGATGTCGAAGTATTCGAGTTCGCTTTCGTCCGGCATATACTGCTGCTTGCAGCTCTCGCAGGCGACGCGCACCAACCGCTGAGCCAGCACCGCCAGCACGCTGCTGGCCACCAGGAAGGGCTGCACGCCCATATCCGTCAGCCGGGTGATGGAGCTGGGGGCGTCGTTGGTGTGCAGCGTGGACAGCACCAAGTGACCGGTCAAACTGGCCTGAATCGCCATCTCCGCGGTCTCTTTATCGCGGATCTCGCCGACCAGAATGACGTTCGGGGCCTGCCGCAGCATCGCGCGAATGATGCGCTGGAAGTCCAGCCCGATATTGTGCTTGACCTCCACCTGATTAATCCCCGGGAGATAATACTCGACCGGGTCTTCGGCGGTGATGATCTTGCGGTCCGGCCGGTTCAGCTCGCCCAGCGCGGAGTACAACGTGGTCGTCTTGCCGGACCCCGTCGGCCCGGTGACGAGGAAGATGCCGTTCGGACGACGGATGATGTTCTGGAAGGTTTTATAGTTCTCCTCCCCGAAGCCGAGGTTCCGCAGCCCGATTTTAATGTTGTCGCGGTCCAGAATCCGCATGACGCAGCCCTGCCCGTGGTTGGTGGGCAGGATGGAGACGCGCAGGTCCAGCTCCTTGCCGCCGGCCCGCGTTTTAATCCGGCCGTCCTGGGGGCGGCGTTTCTCGGAGATGTCCATCGACGCCATGATCTTGATACGACTGATCATGGCGGCCAGCATCCGGCGGGGGGCGCTGTCGCGTTCCACCAGCGAGCCGTCGATCCGATAGCGGATGCGGACCCGGTCTTCGAACGGCTCGATATGAATATCCGAAGCCCGCATCTTCACGGCCTCGGAGATAATCAGGTTGACCAGCCGGATGATCGGGGCGGATTCGTCCTCGTCGCCGTCGTCGTTGGCCAGCAGGGTCTGACCGCTGACGTCGATCTGGGTCTCCGTGATCTCCGTCAGCATGGTGTGCATCGTGTCCTCCCCGCCGCCGCCCTCGCCGGCGCCGCCGTAGTGGCGGTCGATCGCGGCCTGCACGTCGCTTTTCGAGGCGGCGGCGATGTCGATGGACCGCGGCGTCAGCAGGAACTCCAACTTCTGCAGCGCGCCCATGTCGGACGGGTCGGCGAAGGCGATCGTCACCGATCGCTCCGTCGCGCTGATCGGCAGCACGGTGTTCTCCCGGGCCACCGACACCGGCACCAGGGCGATCACCTCGTCCGGAACCGTCAGGTTCGCCAGATCCAGGGCCGGACCCCCGCCCGCGGCGGCGGTCAGTTCCTTCTCGTCGATGTAGCCCAGCATGACCAGCATCTGGGCCGGGCTGGTCTTCTTCGCCTTGGCGAGATCCTGCGCCTCATGGAGTTGCTCCCGGCTGATAGCGCCGTCAGCGACAAACTTTTGGAGGATGTCGGCGGCCATGCGGGGGCGTCGGCCGGCGATGCCGGCGTCTTATCAGGGGGAAACGAGCCGGGCGTGGACGAGCCGGGACGAAACGCGGTGCGAACGCGGGATGAATCGTGCCGGAGCGGCACACCGGATCATCCGACCGGCTACGCAAGGTGTCAACACGCCGACGTTCCCCGAGCGTCGTGACGCCCCGGCACGCCCCGGTCGCCGGGAGGGCGCCGGTCGCCGGGAGAACGACGAACCGCGCGGCGGAAGCGAACCGCGCGGCGGCGGTCGTGTCGGAGGGGTTGCAGGGAACGAGACGCTTTCCCGCCGGCCACCGCCCGGGTATGGTGTCTCTCCCTCGGCCCGCCGGGGTCCCGACCCGTCCGCGGGCCGACGACCCACCACAGGTCGACACGGGGCTGTAGCTCAGTTGGGAGAGCGCTGCGTTCGCAATGCAGAGGTCGTGAGTTCGAATCTCATCAGCTCCACTCGTTCGTTACCGTAAATCGTTCGTCGCGACGAACTCATCACGCCCCGCCGGTTCCCCCGGCGGGGCGTTTTGCTGCGCGGGGCGGTCGCTGCCGGACGCGGCGCCGCAGGGACGGGGGGGGCGCTGCATGACGGACGTGGCGGTCCGGGAGATCGGTCCGGCTGCGAGGTAGCGCGGCGCCAACGCCACGAGGGCGGAGAACCGGCGCTGCCGCGCCCACCCGTCCCGACTTGAGCCGATCCTGCCGTCCGGGACCGCGAAACGGCGGTTTGGACCTTGCGCCAGCCGAATCAGGTCATTGCCCGCGCGACTTCCCCCCCGGTAGGCTGGAGGTCCGCAACCGCCCCGTCACGACGTCGGACCCCCGCCATGCCCATCCTGCTCCGCCGCCGGTCCCTCCTCGGGGCTGGCCTCGCCGCCCTTCTCATCAGCCCGCTGTCCGCCCCGGCCGCCGACGGCGACAAGCCGGACGACAAGCCGAGGCTGAAGACGGTGCCGGTCACGGCGCTGAAACTCGATACGGCCGCCGCCTACGTCGACTTCTTTGACGGGCAGGAGAGCGGCGATCTCTCCGTTCGGATCATCGCCAAGGATGAAAAGGGCGGGAATCTGGTGGTCGCCAACCACGGCGATGAGCCGGTCACGGTGCAGATTCCCGACGGCATCGTCGGCGTGCACGTCCAGAACCAGTTCGGCGGCGGCGGATTCGGCGGCGGCGGAGCGTTCTCCATCCCCCCCCAAACCGCCGCTCGCATTCCTTACACCTCCGTCTGCCTGGAGTACGGCAAGCCCGAACCGCGCCCGCGGATGACCTATGAAGTCCGCAAGCTGGAAGACGTCATCGAGAACGAAACGCTTCGCGAACTCATCATCCTGGTCGGCAGCGGCAAGCTGAACGAGGAAGCCGCACAGGCCGCCGCCTGGCACCTCGCCGACGACATGTCCTGGGTGCAGTTGGCCAACCTGAAGCGCGGCGTCGCCGGCGGCCCGGACGTCCCGCTGTTCAACGCCCGCACGCTGTTCGGCGCCCAGCGGATCGTCGCCGAGTCCGTCCGTCGCGCCGAACTCCGCCGCGAAGGCCGCACCGCCGCCGCTCGGTAAGCGCCGTCGGAAACTCGTCATGCCGTCACGCCGAGGCCCCGCGGGGTCTCGGCGTGATGCGTTTGGCGGGTTGGCTTTCCCCGACGGCGGGGCGGAACCGTCAGGGGATCAGCATCTCGAGACCGATCGACAGCCCGTTAAAGGTGACGTCGTCGAAGCTCCGCTTCGGTTTGACGTCGGTTTCCGGGATCGCCCCCACCTGCGTGAGGTTGTAGTTCGTGGATTCGTTCGGCTGGGCGACGTTCGACAGGTAGAGGAAGTCGTAGCCGACGCTCAGCTTGAACGAGTCGCCGAGCGGGATCCGCAGGTAGGCGGCGAGATCGAACACGGGGCTGAACTCCGCGTAGTGATCCGTGTGCCGTCGCGCTCCTTCCGTCGGACCGGCGAAGCCGTCCGTGCGGGTCCGCACCTGAGCCACGTTGAGACCGCCGGAGATGGTCGGCCGGACGCCCAGCGTGAACCGCTCGTGACGATATTCGGCTTCCACGCCGAGTTCCGACCCGAACAGGTTGTTGTGGACCGTGGTCGAGATCTCGCTGTCGAACATAGCGGTCGGGGTCTGGAACGACCCCCGCTGATACATGTTCTGATTGAGCATCAGGTATCGCACGCCGACCAGCGGACGCAGGCCGAACCCGTTCGGATCGGCAATGTGGTCGAAGTACATCCGACCGCCGGTCCCCCACATCTCCGTCTCGTACTCCATCTCATAGGAGCCGTTGAAGACACGGATCAGCGGATCGCTCGGGTCGCCGTTGACCTTGAAGCCTATGCCGACGGCTTGCGCCACGTTGAACGGCAACTCCGGTTGGATCGTGAACGTCTCCTGCGAGAAGGCGGTGAGGTACGCCTCCGCCCGGCCGATGTCGGCGATGGGCCGGCTGATCGTGATGCGGGCGCCTTCGAAGTCGTCGACTTCGTTCTCTTGCAGGCCGGGCACCACATAGGTCGTGCCGTCGTCGGTCACGCCCGGCAGGCTGAAGTTCCCGCCGTTCCGCTCTTCGTCGAAGACGGTATTCCCGAACGGCGTGAAGCGATCGGCGGGGGTCCCGGTTTGGAACGTAGTCACGCCCGGGATCGGCGCCCCGACGGTGCCGATTTCTTCGCCGGACAGACTGTACTGGAGGTACTCCACCCGAACGAAGCTCCCCTCGGGCGGGGCGTATCGGGCGATCGTCGTCCACAACGAGCCGGGACCTTCCGGCCGCCCGCCCCGGACGCGGTAGTCGATCGCCGGACCGCCGCCGAAGTTCGCGGGTCCGCCGGGGCTGACGAACCCTTCCGGAGGATAATACGGGGCCGGCGCCGGCGGCGGACCGTACTGAGCCGGGGCGACGGCCGGATCGTACAGGCCGCCCGGGGCGAGCCGACCGGCCGGACCGACGGCGGCGTCGCCGTGCGGGCCGAATTGCGCCGGCGGGGTGACGTATCCGGCGGGCAGAATTGAGCCGCTGGTTCCCGGCGACGCTTCGTACGAAGCGCCGACGGCGGGTTCGACCCAGGTCGGGGCGGCGTCGCCGAAGCCGGGACCGGCGGAGAGTTCTACCACTCCGTCGGTCGCCGAGGCGGCGGGGGCGACCGCGGCCAGCGCGACCGGAGCGGTCGCCGCGGCAATCGCGGCGGACAGGCGGCGGGCACGGTTCCCGAACCGGGAGAGCCGTTGGGCAGGATTCGTTCGGCGGGGCATCGTCTCGGGGTCCTGCGTCCGAACTCGGGGGTCACGCCGGCGACCATGCCGACGCACCGACCGCGCCGCCGTTCCTCCCGCGAACAAAGGGAGGAACGAAGCCTTCGCCGGGCGGACGGGCGGTCCGCACGGCGCCGCCTCGGAAGGTTCCGGGGGCGTCGGTCGTGACTGCGATATCGGTCCGCCTGGTTCGACCGCTGATGCGAAACCCGCCGGACATGCGGAATCTAGGGGCCATGTCCCTTCGCCCCCCAACCCTTCGCGGCGCCGGGACGGCCGCAGCGTTCGCGGCTCCGCCGGTTACGATTCCCGCATGACGGCCCCCCAATACACGCCCGTAACCGAGCCGCTGCCGTTGGCCCGCGAGCTGATCGCCGCGGCCTCCGTCAGCCGCGATTCCAACGCCGCCGCCGCCTCGGTCTGCGAAGCGGCCCTCCTCGCCGCCGGCTTCACTCTCGAGCGCGGCGTCTACCGCGACGCCCGCGGCGTGGAGAAGGTCAACCTGCTCGCCCGGCTCGGCCCCGATCCGTCGCCCGATCGGCCCGGGTTCGTCTGGCTTGGCCACACCGACGTCGTCCCCGCGAACGACTGGACCGGCCCGGGAGGCGCCTTCGAACCGACCGTGACCGACGATCGCCTCTACGGTCGCGGCGCCTGCGACATGAAGGGACCGGTCGCCTGTGCGATCGCCGCCGCCGCCCGTTTGCACGCCGCCTCGCAGCAGCCCGGAGGCGAACCGCTGACTGCCCCGCTGTGGATCGGGCTGACGGCCGACGAAGAGATCGGTTTCGAGGGCGCCAAGGAACTCGTCACCCGCAGCACCGCCTACCCCGAGCTTCGTCAGGCGAACCCGCCGGGGATCATCGGGGAGCCGACCTCCCTCACCGCCGTCCACGCCCACAAGGGCTCGCACCTGCTGACGGCCACCGCCCGCGGCGTCGCCGGACACAGCAGCACGACCGACGGCGTAAACGCGAACCTCAAACTGCTCCCGTTCCTCACCGATCTGCTCCCCCTCATCCGCCGCACCGAGACCGACCCCGCCCTCCAGAACCCGACGTTCGACCCGCCGGGCCTCAGTTGGAACCTGACGCTGTCGGACGGCGGCACGGTGCTCAACATCACCCCGGAGCGGGCGACCGCGACGATCTATTCCCGCCCGGTCCCCGGCGTGGACGACGGCCCGCTGGTCGCCCGCTTCCACGCCCTCGCGGCGGAGCACGGCCTTGAATCGACCGACGACCGCCACGCCGGCCCCTTCCGCACCCACCCGAACGCGGCGTACCCGGTCTCCGTCCGACGATTACTGAATCAAAGCGAACCCCGGACCGTCTGCTACGGCACCGACGGCGGCGTCTTCGCCGGCCCGACGGACCGCGGCGGCGGCGGATTGACGAACCTATTAGTCCTCGGCCCCGGCGACATCGCCCAGGCCCACACCGCGGCGGAGTTCATCACGCTCGACCAACTTGCCCGCGGCTGCGACCTCTATGAAACGTTGTTTCGCAGATATTGTTTGTAACTCGTGCTCCCCTCGCCCCTTTTTAGGGGAGAGGGGCTGGGGGTGAGGGGACGTTCCCCGCCCGACTGCCCCTTCGAGTTCCCGAATCCTGCGTTCGCTCTGAACCCCGATCAACAAAAGCGTGTGAGGGTTCGCTCACCCTCACCCCCGGCCCCTCTCCCTGAGGGAGAGGGGAGAAGGACGGCGACGGCCTCCCGTTACCGCTGATAAATCGGCAGGTAGTGGTACTTCACGGAGAGGCTCAGCATCGACAGCGAGGTCGCATACACCTTGCCGTGCCCGCTTTCGGAGCCGTTCTGGCCCAGCCAGGAGCCGTCCGAATGCTGATGTTCCAGCAGGAGCTTTCGCACGACGTCCGCGGCGGTCTCCGCGTGTTCGCCGCCCCGTTGATACATGCCTTGGGCATAATAATAGGTGCCGTAGGAGCACCATTTGTCCTTCCACTTCGGCGGGCGGGCGGCGAGCCATTCCGCGGCCCCGCCGACCCGCGGATCGTCGTATTGGCCGCAGACCTGCATCGCCAGCAGCCCCGCGGCGGTCATGGCGTAGGTCGGATTGCCGCGATCCGGTTCGTAGGTGAACCCGCTGACGCGGTCGATCGGGGCGCCGTCGCGGTCGACGGGGGAATCGAACGAGCGCTTCAGGTACTCCACCGCCTCGCCGATCGCTTCGGCGGGCACGTCCAAGCCGTCGTTCTTGGCGCTGCGGAGAGCCATCACCTGCCAGACGGAGACGGACAGGTCGCTGTCCTTGCTGCTGCGTTCGTACCGCCAACCGCCGCGGTTGCGGGCGTCCTTGGGTTGGTTCTGGGCATTGAGGATCACCTGGATCGCTTTCTGGCACCGTGAGCGGATCAGGCGATCCTGCTCGGCGTCCGCCCCCATCCCCAGCATCTCCGAGAGCATCAGCGTGATGATCCCGTGGCCGTACATCCGCGAGCCGTCGGATTTGCCGAAGTAGCCGTCCTTATCCACGCGGTCCTCGTCCAGCACGTAGTCCAGCGCCTTGCGCATCGCGGTCCCCTCCGGGGTGGGGTCGGAGGGGGTCGTGCCGACGCTGGCCATCGCCATCACGGCGAGCGCCGTCATCGCGGTGGGCGTGCCGCGATCGTAGATCGCCCCGTCCTCCTTCTGGGTGGAGAGCAGATAGTCGACGGCTTTCTGCATCGCCCTGTCGACCTCCGGGTCGTCCTTCCCCAATGCGGGGAGGCCCAGCGAATCGAGTTCTTGAACGGGTTCCTCCTGAGCGAAGCCGGGGGGAACGACCGCCAGCGACAGCGCCGCCACGATCGCCGGCAGGATCGCTCGGCGAGCCGGGGGGTTCATCCCCCCGGACCGGTGAGCGCAGCGAACCGAACGCGGGCGTTCCGCAGTCCCGGTCCGGGGGGACAAGCCCCCCGGCTCGCCGGGGAAGCGAAGGAGCGTCGGGCGAATCATCGGCTTCCTCCCTGTTGGACGTCACGGCCTTGGGCGTCGCGGCGGGCGCGTTCGGCGAGCACCCGAAAATAGGCGTTCACGCTGTCGCGGTACTCCTCGGAGACCGCCGCCGAGCGACCGGACGAAACGTCTTCGGCGCCGCGGCGGCGAAGATTCGCCCAGTCCGCGTCGGCAACCGCGTCCGGCGCCCCGGAGGGGATGGGCGTCGCCCTCGGCTCAGGCGGCGGCTCAATCGGCGGCGGTCTCCGCGGCTCGCGCCGCCCAAAACGCTCCGCC
>NZ_WTPX01000104.1 GCF_013036045.1 Alienimonas chondri | reverse complement strand
CGGTAGCGCTCGTCGCCGAGGCGCCCGTCGGTCCCCCGCCGGCCCCGGTTCCCGCGGTGGGGGCGCCGGTGCGTGTCGCCTCCCTCAACCCGATCGTTCCGGCGCCGGAATGGTTGGACCCGATCCCCGAGGGGTTTGAAGAGGAACCGCAGAGCGACGCCGGCGCCGCGACGCCGCGGACCTACGTCGTCGCCCCCGGCGACACGCTCTCCGGCATCGCGGAGAAGGCCTTGGGCAGTCACCGCAAGTATCACGCGATCTACGACGCGAATCGCGACGTGCTCGCCAGCCCGGACGCCTTGAAGGTCGGCATGACCCTGCGCATCCCGGACGCGACGACGCTCTAACGCGTCTCCGCAGCCCGCTGGGCATGCGGATGGGCCGCGTCGTAGGTGTCCTTCAAGCGTGCCGTCGAGACGTGCGTGTAGATTTGGGTGGTGGTCAAATTGGCGTGGCCGAGCAACTCCTGCACGCTCCGCAAATCCGCTCCGCCGTCGAGCAGATGGGTCGCGAAGCTGTGCCGCAGGGTGTGCGGGCTAGTCTTCCCGTCCAGTCCGGCGACTTGAATGTGCTTGTCCAGCATCCGGGCGACGCTGCGGGTCGTCAGCCGCGTGCCGAACCGGTTGAGGAACACCGCCGCGTGATCGTCCTTCGTGCCCTTCGCCGAAACGGTCCGCACCGCGAGCCACGCATCCAGCGCCCGGGCGGCGTGCGAGCCGATTGGGCTGATACGCTCCTTCTTGCCCTTCCCGCGGACCCGCAGCACGTCCGCGTCGCGGTCCCAGTCGTCAAGGTTCAGCCCGGCGAGTTCCGCCACACGCAGGCCGGCCGAGTACAGCGTCTCCAGCATCGCCCGATCGCGTTTGCCGGGTTTGGTGTCCGGGTCCGGCGTCTCCAGCAGAATCGCGGCCTGTTCCGCGGTGAGGAAATGCGGCAGTTTCCGCCCGGCCCGCGGCGTCCGCAGGGCTTTCGCGGGATTGCTGGTCACCTCGCCGCGACGCTGCAGGAAGCGGTAGAAGCTCCGCAGACAGGCCAGTCGGCGGGCGACGGTGCTCTTCGCGTAGCCGCAGGCGTGCAGGTAGGCGACGTACTCCCGCAACACCGCGACCGTCAGATCGCCGGGCTGAGCCGCGGCGCCGGCCGGCAGCGTGGTGCAGGCTTCGGAGAGGAACTCCAGCAGGCTCTCGAGATCCTCGCTGTAGCCCTTCACCGTGTGCTCGGAGCTTTGTTTCTCGACCGTCAGATGACGGAGAAACAGGTCGATCGACTCGTGCATAAAATCGTCAGTAAGCCCGATGCGCGAGCGAGGAGAGTGGCGTGGCCGTTTGTTCCGCAGCCGAATCACGAGTCGGACGTCACCCACCTCGCTTGCGCTGCGGGCTCACGGGGTGCGGTCTCACCCTTCCCGGACGCGCTCCGCTAATAGCGCCGCGTCGTCGACGGTGAGGGAGAGCGACGGGTCCGCGGCGTGGGCCGCCAAGCGGGCGAGGCAGTCGGCGGCTCGATCGGCACGGAAGAGGTAGATAAACCGTTCCTCCCCGCGTGTGAGGGCGACCAGTCGCTTGCCCGCGACGGGCGTGGCGACCGTGGGCGGGGGCGTCTCCGGCAGGCCGAAGTTCCGACGCGGGCGAGTCAGCATCAACGGTCCTCCGCCTTCCGGTCCGAGGGTGGTCCGGGGAACCCCATCGGCCGTGACGGCAGACGAAACGCACCGCGACGCCCCAAGGTCCGGTTGGGGGAGCGGCCTTGCTCGGGCTCAACCGCCGGGCTTCACGCAGCGCCGGTTACTTGCAGCACTCCGGGCAGCGCAGGATGTACTCCCGCTCCGCGAGGCCGCCGTGGAGTTCGAGCATCTCCTGGATGCTGCGCCGGCAGCAGAAGCGGATGAAGTCTTCGCTGCGGTTCAGCTGGGCCTCCCAGCCGCCGCTGCGGAGATCGCCCGAGAGAGCCCGCCGATCGCGGAGGGCGGCGGCGACGTCTTCGTCGGCTCCGTCGTACAACCGCACGTAGCTCATGTACGGCAGCGGCGCCGGCGGGCGGACGGAGACCGGGGCGCCGGCGAGGGGGGCGTCCGCCAGGTCGGGGCTTTGGGCGCGAAAGAGATCCGCCGCCCCGCGGACTCCTCGCTTCCAAGCAGGCGTTTCGCATTCGACGGCTTCGCCCAATGCACGGCGCGCGCCCGGTTCGACGGTCGGGCCGGGGGAGAAGATCGCGGACTCGCGGGCGTACCAGGCCGTCTTCAGCCCCACGCGCGGCGGGTAGTAGGGCGAATAGTCGGTGACGGCCCCCACGACGATCGAATCGGCGCCGATCAACTGGGCCAAAGCGACCGCCTCCGCGGGGTCGGAGGGATCCAACCCGCTGGTTTTCATCGCGACTTCGACCACCCCCACCGGAACGACCTCGAACCCGGGCACCTGCTGGAGTTCCGTGGCGTAGGCCAGCGCGAACCGACGGCCGTCCGCAGCGCGTTCGGCGGAGAGATTCAGAAACGGGGCGACCGCCACCACGGGGAGGTTCGGCGCCGGGTTTACGACCGAGGTCTGCACGATCAGGCAGCCCGGCAGCGCGATCGTCAGCGAGAGCAGCGCTCCCGCGACGACGTTCAGGCGGCCCGTCGCGCCGGTTCTCCGGCGCCGGGAGGCGCATTGTCGGCGTCCATGTTGCGGGCCGCGTGCATCAGGTCGGCGAGGTCCGCACTGACCGTCACGGGTTCGTCCGCAAAGTCGCACAGCCAGACGCGGCCCTCGACATGCTCCTCCGTCGGCACGCCGCACGCCCCAAGCAGATCGCCCAACGTGACGGTCACCGAGGGCGGCTGGGACTCCACCGCGTAGGGCGAGTCCGGGCCGGCGAACAGACGAAGCGTGGGCGGCATTCAACGACATCGCGATACGGACGGCGGGCCGGACTCCGCGTAGACTGATCCAGGCTGACTGAACCAGGCCGCACGGTCGGTTCACCTGTCATCGGTCCCGCGACCGGCACAGGTCCACCCCGGGCGGCGCCCGAACGTCGGAATCCTGCATCGCTGCACGGGATTCCGGGGCCGCCCCCACCTCCGGCCTATGGAACGCGGCTCCTCGGCCCGCGTTCGTAGACCGATCCGGTCGCGGCCGCTAGTCTCCCGCGCGCCGATCTTTCGTCCCACACCAAGCACCGCCTCCCGATGCCCGTCGCCACGCCCGCCCAGTACGCCCAGATGCTCGACGCCGCCCAGGCGGGCGACTACGCGTACCCGGCGGTCAACATCACCAGCCTCGTCACGCTCAACGCGGCGCTGAAAGGCTACGCGGACGCCAAGAGCGACGGGATCATCCAGGTCTCCACCGGCGGCGGGAAGTTCGCCAGCGGGCTGAACGTCGGCGACAACGTGCTCGGTGCCATCGTGCTCGCCGAAGCCTGTCACAAGCTGGCGGAGCGGTACGACATCTTCGTCGCCCTCCACACCGACCACTGCCCGCCGGACGCGGTCGATAGCTTCCTCAAGCCGCTGATCCAGGCCACCGCCGATCGCCGGGCCGAGGGCAAAGGCAACCTGTTTCAGAGCCACATGCTCGACGCCAGCAACCTGCCGCTGGAGGAGAACATGGCGCTCTCCAAGGAGCTGATGAAGCTCTGTGCGGAGCAGGAGATCATCCTCGAAGTCGAAGCCGGCGTGGTCGGCGGCGAAGAGGACGGCGCCTCCGGCTCCCACGACACCCCGGCCGACAAGCTCTACACCACGCCGGAGGACATGCTGGCCGTCTATGAGGCCCTCGACGGGCTCGGCCGGTACATGTTCGCGGCGACCTTCGGCAACGTGCACGGCCACTACAAGCCGGGCAGCGTGAAGCTGAAGCCGGAGATCCTCAAGCAGGGGCAGGACGCCGTCGTCGCCAAGTACGGCGAAAAGGCGATGTTCGACCTCGTCTTCCACGGCGGCAGCGGCACGGCCAAGGAAGAGCTGGAAGAAACGCTGGCCTACGGCGTGGTGAAGATGAACATCGACACCGATACCCAGTACGCCTTCACCCGCCCGATCGTCGGGCACATGTTCCAGAACTACGACGGCGTGCTGAAGGTCGACGGCGAGGTCGGCCTCAAGAAGGCCTACGACCCCCGCAGCTACCTCAAGAAGGCCGAGGAGGGCGTCGCCGCCCGCCTCACCGAGGCCTGCGAGCACCTCCACAGCACCGGCAAGACGATCTTCAAGAGGTAGTTTCGCCTGGCTGATCGCCACTCAACGCCAGCGTCCCGGACCCTCCGAGGGTCCGGGACGCTTCGCTGCGCCGAGAAGCGACCGGGCTCAGGCGCGGCCCAGCCGATAGATCTCGGTCAGCAACGTCTCGACGGTCCGTCCCTTCGCCCCGGCCTCGCGAGCGGCTTCGACCTTTTTGCGGGCCTCGACCTGCGAGTGGCCGAGGGCGACCAACGCTTCGACCGTCTCCCGCTCCACATCGGTCTTCGGCGATTCGCCGTCCGGCAGGTCGCGTTCGGGCATCAGGGCGAAGCGGGTCATCTTGCGACGGAGCTTCGCCACGATCCGTTCCGCCATCGCGGCGCCGATGCCGGGGAGCGTGGTGATCTCCTTCACGTCCTGCTCCTCGATCGCCGCGGCGACCTCCCGCACCGGGCGGACCATCGCCCGCAGGGCTTTCTTCACGCCCACGCCGTCGACGCTGCACACCAGCTCGAAGAACTCCCGTTCCACCGGCGTGAGGAACCCGATCAGCCGCGGCGTGAGCCGGCCCTTCTGCGGGTTGCCTTCGATGAACTCGATCGTCCGCAGCGTGACCTCTTCGCCCCGCTTCGGGCCGAGCTGACGGCGGACGAAGTCCGGGACGTAGACCTCGTGTTCGACGTACCCGCATTCGAGGTACGCCGCGGTCTCGGACAACTCGGTCAGGCGACCGGTAATTTTCGTGATCATACGGGGATCATAGGGTCGAGAGTGCCGCGGACCGTTTCCGTCGAAGCATCAAGACCAAGAACTCAAGAACCAGATTGACGTGCAATCGTTGACGCCTTGGTTCTTGAGTTCCTGGTCTTGGAATTTCCCCCTCACGCGGCCGCGGCCCGCAACTGCCCGAAGACGCACAGGGCGGCGGCGGCGGCGTCGGCCACGTCGTTCGGTTCCAGCACGTCCTTCAGTCCGAGTTCCGTGCTGACGGAGCGCTGCATCTGAGCCTTGTCCGCCCGCCCGTTCCCGCAGGCGCGGGCCTTGATCGCCGTCGGGGCGAGCGATTCGACCCGCACCCCTTCCTCGCCGGCCGCCAGCAGGATCGCGCCGCGGCAGTGGGCGAGCTTCAGACTGCTGGAATAGTTGCGACCGTGGGCGAACACCTGTTCGACGGCGATCAGCCGGGGGAGAAACTCTTGGATCAACTCTCGCACGCCGCCGCCGATCTCCGCGACGCGGGCGGCCAATGGATCGCTGGCCTTCGACTTCAACACGCCGCCCTCGACCAGCCGGGGGCCGCGGGGGGTGAGTTCGAGGATCGCGTACCCGGTGCGATTTAGCCCGGGGTCCAATCCCAGACAGCGCGGCGGAGGCGCTTGCGGCAGCGTGAGCACGGTGCGGAGCACGCTCATCGGTCGTCCCTCGTCAGCAGCACGACGGCATCCGCGACCAGGGCTTCGCCGCGGCCGACTGGGCCGACGGCTTCGCCGCTTTTCGCCTTCACGTTAACCGCCTCGGCGTCGACGCCCATCAGCTCTGCCAGCCGGGCGGCAATCGGCGCTTTGAACGCGCTCAGCTTGGGCCGCTCCGCGTGGACGGTGCAATCGAGGTTCCCCACCCGCCAGCCGCGCTCGGCGGACCGGCGGACGGCTTCCCGCAGAAAATCGGCGCTGTCGCGGCCGGCGTTCTCCGCGGCGGTGTTCGGAAACAATTCGCCGATATCCCCCGCCCCGCAGGCGCCGAGAATCGCATCGGTGACCGCGTGGGCCAGCACGTCGGCGTCGCTGTGTCCGACGAGGTGATAATCCGCGGGAACTTCCACGCAGCCCAGCATTAACGGCTTCGCTTCGCCCGTAACACCAGCGTTCGGAGCGGTGCGGTGGGTGTCGTGCCCGGCGCCGACGCGGTACGGCGGCGGGGCGGGAGGCGACATGGGTACAGTTCTCGGAGCGAACGCCGACCGATCGAGCGGCGAACCGCGGACACTAGTCCTCGCCCGCACAACCGACAAGATCGGCCGCGACGCCGTCCCCCGCATTCCGCCCCGCGTCGCTCCCCGAGGGCAGGAGGATCACCGGGGGTCCGAAAGGTCCCCGTTGACCGCTGCCGCCCGCCGGATCTAGCGTCGCCGCGGTATGCGCCTCCCCCCGTCCCGCCGTCGTTCCGCCCACGTCGCCCGCAGCGTCGTCGCGGGGCTGGCCGCGATCAGCGGGTGCGTCTCGATCGGCGGGTGTTCGCTGTTCAATCAGCCGGTCGGAGCGTTGTTCACCAGGCCGGTCGCCGCCTTCACGCCCGGCGACGAGTATGACGAAGACGATCCGCCGATGCGGGGCCCCTTCCGGCCGGTCATCGATCAAATCGCCCTGGAAGTGCTGCTGGTCGAGCGACCGGCGGACGACCCGCTGCTGGGCCGGGCGTTGTGGGATTCCGTCGGCGAAGTCGGCGCGGTAGACGCCGACCGGGCCGAACGCCTGCGGGCCGCGGGGTTCCGCGTCGGGGTGGCCAGCGCCGACCCGCCCGAAGCAGTGCGGGCGTTGATCGAGCGTCGGGAGACGATCGGCGCCCCCCTACCCGGCACGCGGTTGGGCAACGACGAACGGACCGACGGCGTGAGCATCCAGCGGGTGCCCCTGCGGGCCGGCGGCGAAACCGCCCTGCCGACCGCTCCGTCCCCCGGCGAGTTGATCGTGGTGACGCCCGCGAGCGGCGACCGGCCGGCCCGGACGGAATCGTTCGACACCGCCACCGGTTCGATCCGGGTCACCTCCCGGGCGCCCCAGAAGGGATGGGTCACCTTTGAACTGACCCCAGAAATCCATCACGGTCCCACCGCGATGCGGGCGGCGCCCGGCGCCGCGGGGTTGGAGACCTCGCACGGCCAGCGGGTGCGGGCCTGGCCGGATCGCTCGTTCGAGGTCACGTTGACCGTGGGCGACAGCATCATCCTCGGTCTGCGGAATGACGCCGCCCCGGACAGCCTCGCCGCCGCGATGCTCGCTGCGGAAAAGGACGGCCACGCCACCGACCGCGTGCTGGTCGTGCGGCTCGCGGACGTGCGACAGATCGAAGGCCGGAGTTCCAAGCGGTAGAAATCGCGACGTTTCCTACGTGCCCCAGCGGGGCATGAGGTCGCGATCGATTCCGAGTTGATCGACGATGCGGGCGACGACGAAGTCGACCAGGTCGTCCACCCCCCGCACCCCGTGATAGAAGCCCGGCATCGCTGGCAGCAGTACGGCGCCGGCGGCGGCGATCGTTTGCATGTTGCCGAGATGAATCGCCGACAGCGGCGTTTCCCGCGGCACGACGATCAGTTTGCGACGCTCCTTGAGGTGCACCGCGGCGGCCCGGTGGATCAGGTTCGAACACAGTCCCCCGGCGACGCTCGCCAGCGTGCCCATCGAACAGGGGCAGATCACCATCCCGCTGGTGCGAAACGACCCGCTCGCCGGCCCGGCGGACCAGTCGACATGCCGATGCACCGTCAGTTCCCCGCACCCCGACGGCGCCGCCTCCGCCGATTGGTCGGACCACGGGAACCGCATCGCGAACAGGGATTCGACATCAAGCGTCGCCGGCGCCAATTCGAGTTGCAGTTCATCGCGAAACACCTGCACCGCCGCCGGACTGAACACCGCATGTACGTCCCGCCCCGCGGCAAGCAGCGTTTGCAGCAAGCGAACGGCGTACGCGGAACCGCTTGCCCCGGTGACGCCGACGACGAGGGGGGCGTCGCTCATCCCGCGCTCCGTACCAGCCCGACACGCCAGCGTCGGTCCTCGGGACAAACGCTCAAAGATGAGACGAGACGCGAACGACGCACGGCCGACGCTGGCGCGTCGGGCTGGTAGACCTCCCTCATCGTTTCCTCGCCGTATAGAACGTCGCGGCGCCGAAGCCGAGCGGCTTGAAGGAGCACTGCTCGAAGCCGGCTTCGCGGAACAGGTCGCACAGTTCCTCGCCGTCCGGGAACACCGCGGCGCTGGCGGGCAGGTAGTCGTAGGCGCTCTCCGGGTTCCCCGCCAACCAGCGGCCGAGACGGGGCACGACGCCGCGGAAGTAGAGTTTGAACAGCGGGGTGAGGATGGGGTTCGTCGGCTTCGACGTTTCTAGAATCAGCAGCAGACCGCCCGGCGCCAGTACGCGGCACAGTTCCTTCAGGCCGACGCGGGTGTCCGCGATGTTTCGCAGGCCGAAACCGACCGAGACCGCGGTGAACGTGTCGTCCGCGAAGGGCAACGCTTCGCCATCGCCCTCGACCCAGGCGATTTCCCCGCGTCGATCCTTACGGAGGGCCTGCGTGAGCATCTGATGGGTGAAGTCCGCCCCGACCACCCGCAGATCCGGTCGGCCCCGCTTCAGCGCGGACCGGCGGAGGGCGAACGCGAGATCGCCGGTTCCCGTGCAGCAGTCCAGCGCCGGTCCGGCGCCGACATCGGCCTGAGCGATCAGCCGCCGCCACAGCACGTCCAACCCGCCGGTCATGACGTGATTCATCAGGTCGTAGCGACCCGCGATCGCCCCGAACATCCGCTGGACGCGGTCGGTCGATTTGTCGATCGGGGGAGCCGAATCGGCGGCTTCGACGGCGGAGGGAGGAAGAGTCGCGGGCATGGGCGTCGGATCATCCGCGATTCCCGCGGTCGCTTCACCTCCCCCCGGTTACTCCGCCAGTAACTCGTCCCGTTCCCGCTTCGTCATATCGAGATCGAACATCAGATACTTGATATCGAGCCGAAGCTGCGACAACGCCTCCTGCACGACGCCGAGGATCCGACGGCGGCGGCGAACGCTCTCCACGACCTGGCTGAACGGATCTTCGAGGTCCGTCTGGTACTCCGGCGGCAGGGCGGCGATGCGACGAGCCAGTTCGACCAACTCGTTCGGCAACTCGTCGTCGTGACGGGGCAGACGGCTGCGGGAACTGATCACGGTATCGGACCGGCGGGGGGATCGGGCGGAATCAGGGCGATTCCGAGCAGAGTGCGATCGCCGGTCCGTCGCCGGTCGCATTCGTGTGCTATGCGAGATGCTCCCCCGGCGATGGTGGGTCTGTCAACGGGCTGGCCGCCGGCGTGCGTGGCGCCGGGGAAAGCCGCCGGTCTCGCCGGCGCCATCGGACGGGTCGCTGGGCGGGAGCGCGGCCGTCGGGGTGGGGGAGAAACGGGCGCCTCCCAACGCCGGTCGCGACGAGCGGTCTTCCCCCGAACGGTCGATCGGATCTAGCTTCGCCGCGGACCGCCGGCGCCCGCGGTTCGCCCGTCCTCCGCGGCCGACCCGCCGTGCGACGCCCTCCCCCCCGACCGCCGTGCTCATGCGTCGTCGCGATCCCCGCCCTCGGCCGGTTCTGCTCGCGGCCGTCGTGGCCGCAGGCATGCTGGCGGCATTCGACGTCGCTATCGACGTCGCCGTCGCCCAGCCGCCGGTCGAACTGGAGATTCCGGAGGAGACCGAGGGCGCCGACGAACCGGAGCCGAAGTTCTTCATCGATCCCTGCGAGGCGGACTGCGCGGAGAACTGGCAGGCCACGTCGCCGGGCGATGTGGCGGCGGCGCTGGTGCAGCATGTGCCCACGGACGGCGTCGGCGCCCCCGGCTGTGCACAGGCGGAGTGGGTCCGCACCCCGCCGGACGCGTTGCTGCGATTCGATCGGCCGGTTCCTCGCTCGGCGGCGCTCGACGAACTGACCGCCTCGCTGGCGGTTCGCACTCCCCATCGCTGCGCCGCTGCGGTGCGCGTCACCTTTCCGAAAGCGGTCGATCCGGCGACCGGGCTGCCGCCGACGGCGTGGGTCGCCGGCCGCCCCGTCCCGGCGTCGGATCCTCCGGCGTGGCAGACGCTTTCCGCGGGCACCTCCGAATCCTCGCTGAACGATGCGAAGCGTCGCGTGCGGTTGTCGCTCGGGCCGGACTCGGTTCGGGACGGCGAATCGGTGGATCTCACCGGCGCCTTCGTCGACCGCGCCGGCGTGTTTCTCTGGACCGACGGCGGATATGGCGGCCGGGCCGGGGTGCAGGTGGACGACCTGCGGGTCGGTCCGCTGGCCCCCCCCGAGGACTTGGAAGACGGCGCGACCGCCGGCCTCTATGACGCCCCGAAAGCGGAGCGCCGGATGGTCGTCAACGGCGGCCGGGTGACCCTCGACGGAGAGCCGTTCTTCCCCCGGCTCACGATGGACTTCGGCGTCGAGCCGCTCATGCTGGCCGGGTCCGGCTTCAATCTCATTCAGGTGATGGACTGGCGCGATCGCGATCTGCTGGAGCGCATCGCCGCGGCAGACATCGGAGCGGCCGTCCAGCCGCCCAGCCCCGGCGAGGCAGGCGCCGGGCCCGCGGATTTAAACGCACCGGCCGATGCGGGACTCGCCCCGTTCGGACCGGGGACCGATCCGATTTGGCTCTGGAACCTCGGCCCGCGGATCCCCGGAGAGACCGCTTGGCTGGAAGCGACCGCCGCCTGGGTCGACGCGGTTCGCTCCGCCGACACGGAGCGCGATCGCCCGATCCTGATCGGCGTGACCGGGTCCGAACGCGCCTACTCCCGCATCGCGGACCTGCTGGGCGTCAGCCGCATGGTGCTCGGGACGGCGTTGCCGTTGTGGGAGCACACGGCGCTCCTCCGCGAAGTCGCCGACCGCAAAGCACGGCCCGGCGAACCGTTGTTCACCTGGCTGCAAACCGCCCCGCACGGTCGCACCGCCGCGGCCCGAAAGGCGGCCGGTCTGGAGCCGGCGATCCTCGAACCCGAACTGATCACGCGGCAGGCGCTGGGCGCGGTCGCCGCCGGGGTGAAGGGCATCGGCTATTGGACGACCGAGCCGCTGGACGACGCGACCCCCGCCCGCACGGAGCGTCGGCTCGCGTTGACGCTGACGAACCTGCAACTCGCCGCGGTCGAGCCGATCCTCGCCGCCGCGACGAAGGTCGCTCCGCTGCGGATCATCCCCGCGACCAGCGGCGACCCGCGGGCGGTCAATCGCACGCGACGCGGCTTCGGCACGGCGACGAATCTGCTCGTCGGCAATGCGATCGGCAGCGCTTCGACCCGGGGCGTGGGCGCCGGCGGCTCGGACGGATTCGGCGGGAGCTTCGGCCGCGTCGGGACGTTCGGCGAACCGGCGACCGCCGAGGATCAAACCGGCGCCTCCGACGCCCGCCCCGCCGGTCAGGCGACCGGCGCCCTGCTGAGCCACGAATCGGACCGCCTGATCGTCGGCGTCTGGCACGGCCTGAACGATCAATTCGTCCCCGGCCCGGCGCCGTTCACGTCGGCCTCGTTCACCGTGCCTGGCGCCCTGCCGACCGCCGCCGCGTGGCGGATCACCCCCACCTCCGTCATCAACCTCCCGCACGAGCAGGTCACCGGCGGGATGAAGGTCACGGTTCCGAACTTCGGCGACGGGGCGATCGTGCTCGTCACGCCGAACTTCCGCGGCGTCGATCATCTGCGGCGCCGCGTCGCCAAGCTGGCCCCCGCCGCCGCGACCGCGGCGGTTCAACTGGCCCGCCTGAAGCTGGAACGGACCCGGGAAACCGACGCTCGTCTGCGGCCCCCGGTCTTCGACGGCCGCTGGTTGGACGCCCACCTCCGCAGCGCCGAGGGGAAGCTGCTCGACGCGGAGCGGATGCTCAAGCAGCACGACTGGGACCGGGCGTACCGGGCCGCGAACCTATCTCGCCGCTTCACCCGCGCCGTGCAGCGGTCGCACTGGGATCGCCTCGCCAACGCCTCCAACCTGATCGATCAGCCCAACGGCAGCCCGCATCTGATCGCCTTCTCCACGCTGCCGGATCATGTGGCATTGGTGCACCGACTGTCGCAGACGGGCCGCGGTCGTCCAATCGCCCTGCTGCCGGCCTCCGAGCCCGCGCGCACCGCCGCTCTTCCCCTGCTCACTGACGAGGAGTTCCTCGAAACGACGCCGACTGACGAGCGGACGGACTTTCAAAAAATCGAATACCACGCGCCGGCCTCGGTTGAGGCTGCGGCCTACCTAATCGACGAAGAACTCCGACTGAGTGCTCGGACTAAGAACGGCTATAATCGCCCGTCGCTGCTGGACCGCGGGCTGGTAACGATCGAGACGCTCCCAGTCGACGTGCCGGCTGGCCACGCCGCAATCATCAGTGGGGAGGTGCAGATCACCGGTCGCATCACCGGGAACGGCGAAGGCGTCACCGTCCACGAAAGTTGGGCGGGAGGACTGGGCGGTCTCCGCTGGACGGGCGAGGAGGCCAGCTTCGAGGAGAAGGACACGAAGGGATGGACGCCGTTCATCCTCATTCGCTCGCTGCCCCCGGGGCCGGATCGGGAACCGGGGCCGAACCCGGACGGGTCGCGGCCGATCACGGTCACCTTCGGCCTGCACGGTTTAGGGTCCGCCCGTTTCCGCGACATCACGGTCGAAACGGTCCCCTACCCCGCGATTCCGGCCGTCGCACCGACGCCGGAGGAACCCGTCCCCGCCCCGATGCCGCGGTTGCTGGACCGCATCGGCGGAGCGTTGCGGCGGTTCTGAGCGAGGTTCGCGGAAAATACCAGCCCGATGCGCGAGCATCGGACGTGCGTCGTTCAACCGAACATCGCATTCCCGCCGGCTGCGACGACAGCCGACGCTCGCGCGTCGGGCTGGTACGGCTTCATTTCGCGGACGCCTTCTTCCGCTTCGGAGCGGCTTTCTTCTTCGCGGGAGACTTCTTGGCGGCCTTCTTGCGACCGCGTTTGCCGCCGCCCTTCGCCTCCTTCTCCGCGATTAAGCGGACCGCCTCGTCCATCGAAACGTCCTTCGGATCGGCGTCCTTGGGCAGCGTGGCGTTGATCTTGCCGTGCTTGATATACGGGCCGTATTTGCCCTCGAAGATCTGCACCGGCTTGCCGTCCTTGGGGTGCTCTCCCAAGTCGCGCAGGGGGTCCGGAGCAGCCCGTTTCTTCGACGCCTTCAGCATCGCCTCGGCGACCTCCAACGTCACGTCGAACACGCTGTAGGCCTTGCCCTCATGCTCGTAGACGTGGGTCTTCTTATCAAAGTTGCCGTACTTCTTATTATGAAGCACGTACGGACCGTACGGACCGACGCCGACCTTCACGACGAGGTTGTCCTCACTGTGGTGGCCGAGGCGACGCGGCAGCGCCAGTAATGCCGCGGCCTGCTCGGCGGTGATCGCGTCCGGTTCGATAAACTTGGGAATGCTGGAGCGTTTCGGCTTCGGCATCTCGTCGGTCACCTCGCCGAGCTGCACGTAGGGGCCGTAGGGGCCGCTTTTGACGTACATCTCCAATCCTTCCTCCGGGTGCACGCCCAGCGATTGCGGACCGCGGCGCTTCTCCTCGATTAATTTCTCGGCGAGTTCGTCGTTGAGGTCCGCCGGGGCGATATCCGCCGGGAGGCTCGCGGTGAACTTCTCGCCGTCCAGCTCGGCCTCGAAGTACGGTCCGTAGCGACCGACGCGAACGTCCGGGGTGACGTTATCCAATCGCAGGGTGCAGGCGTCCCGGGGGTCGATGCTTTCCTCCTTGGACTTCACCTGCTGATCGAGCCCTTCGACGCCCTTATAGAACTTCTCCAGATACGGCAGGCGTTTCCCTTTGCCGTCGGCGATCTCGTCCAGTTGGTTCTCCATCTGGGCCGTGAATTGATAATCGACCAGATTGGGGAAGTTGCGTTCCAACAACCGATTCACCGCCAGCGCGGTGAAGGTCGGAACCAGCTGGTTCCCCTGTTTCTCCGCGTAACCGCGGTCCTGAACGGTGGAGAGGATGCTCGCATAGGTACTCGGTCGGCCGATGCCCTCGGCTTCGAGACGCTTCACCAAGCTCGCCTCGGTATACCGAGCCGGCGGCTTCGTCTCGTGTTTCACAGCCTCCAGCGGGACCGGTTCCGGGCCGGGCAGCAGGGCGAGCGAATCGCCTTGGGCGAGCTTCGGCAGGAGGGAATCCTGATCGTCGAGCGCCTCGGCGGGGTCGTCGGACCCTTCGACGTAGGCCCGCAGGAAGCCGGCGAAGTCGATCCGCTTGCCGGTCGCCCGGAAGGTCAGCGGGGTCGCTTTGTCGCCGCCGGTCGGGGCGGCGTCGATGAGGACGGTTTGGAAGGTGAACTTCGCCTCGGCCATCTGGCAGGCGACGGTCCGCTTCCAGATGAGGTCGTACAGCTTGCCCTCGGCCCCGGCGAGGCCCAGTTCCTTGGCCGTCTGCATCTTCGTGCCGGCGGGACGGATGGCCTCGTGGGCCTCCTGGGCGCCCTTCGACTTCCCGGTGAACTTGCGGGGGGAGGGCGAGAGGAACTTGTCGCCGTAACGCTTCTTGACCGTGTCCCGGGCGGCGGTGGTCGCCTCGCCGGACAGGTTCACGCTGTCGGTACGCATGTAAGTGATGTGACCGTCTTCATACAGCCGCTGGGCGGTCTGCATCGTCCGGCGGGCGGTCATGCCCAGCTTGCGGTTCGCCTCCTGCTGAAGGGTGCTGGTGGTGAACGGCGGGTACGGCTTCCGCGTGCTTTGGCGCTCCTCGACGCTTTTGACCGACCAGTTCGAGCCTTTCTTGAGGACGTCCGCGATGCGGGTCGCTTCGGTCTCGTCGAGGTGGGTGACGTCCGCGGTCGGCTTCAGGCGGCCGGTGCTCTCGTCGAAGTCCCGACCGGTGGCGACGCTCTTCCCGGCGGCTTCCGTCAGGGTCGAATCGATGCTGATCTCGTCCCCGCTCTTGGCGAGCCGGGCGCTGAGATCCCAGTATTCCGAACTGCGGAAGGCGAGGCGTTCCATCTCCCGCTCGGTCAGCATCCGCACGGCGACGCTTTGCACGCGGCCGGCGGAGAGGCCGCTGCTGATCTTCTTCCACAGCAGCGGGGAGAGCGTGTAGCCGTACAACCGGTCGAGAATCCGGCGGGTCTCCTGGGCCTCGACGAGGTCCGTATCCAGCTTGCGGGTTTGGCCGACCGCTTTCTGGATCGCGTCCTTGGTGATCTCGGAGAACACCATGCGCTTCACCGGCACCTTCGGCTTGAGCAGTTCGATCAGGTGCCAGCCGATCGATTCGCCCTCGCGGTCTTCGTCCGTCGCGATCAGGAGTTCTTTGGCGCCCTTCATGGCGTCCTTCAACTCCGTCACCCGCTTTTTCTTGTCGGCGGAGACGATGTAGAGCGGCTCGAAATCTTTGTCCGTGTTGACGCCGAGGGTCGCCCAGGGCTCGCCCTTCACCGCCTTGGGCACCTCCGCCGCCTTGCCGGGCAGGTCGCGGACATGGCCGAAACTGGCCAGCACCTTGTAGCCCGAGCCGAGAAACCCCTGAATTTTCTTGGCCTTCGCCGGGGACTCGACGACGACGAGAGTGTGACCGGCCAAGAGGTTCGTCCTTGAGTTGGGAGCCGCATCCGGGGGAGCGGAGCGACGGGCGATCGGGGCAATGGGCGTGATCGGGACGTCGACAGCCTTGTGGGGCCGAAACGGGCGTCCTTATCATGCGCCGCTTCGGACCGCTCCGGGCGACGCGTCTTTCGATGCGCCCCCCCGACGACGGTCCGGCGGGGCGGCATCGTTAGGCCGGCCCGAATCGACTGTCAAGCACCGCCGACCACTTCCCCGGAATCGCCCCGATGTCGACTCCCCCGCCGCGTGCGGTGCGGGTCGTCGTCGCCACGGCGCCGCCGCACGGACTGCCCCAAAGGCTCACATGGCCTCCCCGTTCGAGATTTTCCGCCGCAACCAGTGGCTCGTCGTGGGCCTGTTTGGGCTCAGTATCTTCGCCTTCGTCTTTATGGACTTCCTCACCCCCGGCAGAGGGGGCAACGAACTGTTCCCGATCCTGCTGGGCGTGCTGCTGGGCGGGATCGCCGCCTGGTTGATCTCCAACACCACCGGGCGGGCCGCCGTGATGTGGGCTGCCGCCGGCGCCGTGGCCGGCGGGATGTTCGTCGGATTGTCCGGGAACTTCTTCGGCGGGAACGTCGCCGTCCCGACGAACGAGGGCGGCCTCTCCCAGACCGACCTGAACGAACTGGGCGACCGCAATCGGATCGCCAACCAGTTCTTCGCCAGCCTGCGGAGTACGCTCGCGGAGCGTGAGGACGCTCCTGAAGGCCTCGCGGACACCCCGCTGCCGAACTTCAACTACACCGGCGTGCGGCCGGACCCGCAGTTGCCGTTCCGCCAGATCCCCAACGTCCTCGGGGCCCAAACGCCGCGTGAATACGGACTCGTCTTCGCCCACCTGTTGGGGGAGGAAGCGGACGACGCCGGGATGGAAGTCTCGAACGACCGCGTCAACGCCCTCATCAACTCCCACTTCGGAATTTCGCCCACGCGGAACGAAATCCGCGACATTCGCACGAAGATGGGCGTCGGCGAGACGGATCTGTTCGACGCGATCCGCGGCGAGATGCGGCACCGCGACATGTATTCCCTGCTGCTGCCCAGCCCGACGTCCCTGCCCACCGACGCCTGGGAGCTGTACCGCAAGCTGAACCAGACGGCGAACGTGGCGTACGTCGAACTGCCGGTCGAACAGTTCGTCGCGGAAGCGCCCGAACCGACCGAGTCGCAGGTCTCCGAACTGTTCGATGAGTACCGCGATCAGCAGCCGAACCCCGTCACGAAGCTCGGCTTTCTGCGTCCGGCTCAGTTGTCGCTGGGTTACCTGAAGACGGAGCGCGAAGCCGTGGCGGAGACCGTCCCCGAACCGACGGACGCCGAGGTCGATGCGTTCTACGAGGCGAACCGGAACACGGAATTCCGTAACCCGCGGTACGACGCCTGGCTGATCGATCAGCAGGAACAGAGAACGCGTGACGAGGTGGACTCCGCGTTGGACGGCATGACGCCCCCCGCCCCCAGCCCCGGCC
>NZ_WTPX01000103.1 GCF_013036045.1 Alienimonas chondri | reverse complement strand
CCTCACCCCCGACCCCTCTCCCCCAAAAGGGGGCGAGGGGAGAAGGCCTTGAGTTTCACGCCGACGCTTCAATACGTCTTCTTCGTGTGCGGGATCGTCGGCCGCTTCATCTTGGAGGTCGGCTCGCGGAAGACCCACGGCTCCCACATCTCGCGGACCGTTTCCCACTCCGCGAGCGTGCGGGTCGGATACCACGCCGGGGCGCCGTACCGGAGCATGTCGTAGTCCTTGCCGTGCTCCTCGCACCACTCGCCGACCGTCGGCGTCGGGCATTCGTCCGGATAGACGCCGAGACCGCGGAAGTCGTCCGAGACGCCTTGGTCGTCGATCACCTCGTCCCGCCATCGTTGCAGTTCGGAAAGCAGCTCCGCTTTCACCTCGGCGTACGCCGGATCGTCGGCGACGTTACGCACCTCGTGCGGGTCGTTCTTCAGATCGAATAATTCGACCTCCGGCTTGCTCGGCGCCATGAACGCGGCTTGCTCCGGGGTGAGTTCGCCGTTCAGGTTCAAGATGTTCATCTCCGCCAGCCCCGGGTAGGCGCTCTCTTTATAGAAGCTGAACTGGCAGTAGGCCCGTTCCGGCATGAGGTTCAGAATCAGCTTGTGATCCTTGGAGCGAATCGCCCGCATCGCGTCGTGGGTGATGTCCATCTTGTCGCGGACGGCGAACGCGTACTCTCGCTCCGCGATTGCCGGGCTGAACAGGCTTGCCCCGTGCAGCGGAACGGGGGAGGTCGCCCCGGCCACGTCCAGGGCCGTGGCCGGCAGGTCGATCGCCATGACGAGGTCGTCGTTCACCGTGCCGGGTTCGACGTGCCCCGGCCAGCGGACGATCAGCGGGACGCGGATTCCTTCGTCATATAAAAACTGCTTGCCGCGGATGTGGCAGCGGCCGTGGTCGGCGATGAAGAAGACCAACGTGTTCTCCGCCAGCCCTTCGTCCTCCAGTCGCTTTAATAACTGGCCGACCTGCCGATCGACGAGCTGCATCTGCTCCAGCCCGTTCGCGAAGTCCCGGCGAATAAAGGGGGTGTCGGCGTAATAGGGGGGGAGTTCGACGTCGGCGCCGTCGATCGGGCGCTGCGGGTCGCGGTGCCAGAGACGATGGGTGCCGGCGAACGTGATGCGGGCGAAGAACGGCTGGCCCTCGGCGCGTTGCTTCCAGTCGGTCCCCTCAAAAAGTTCCTTGCGGGACGACGGTTCGAAATTGACGTCCGTCTTGCCGCTCATCAGGCAGGTGAAATAACCGGCGTCCTTCATCAGGTGCGGGATCGGCCGGATGCCGTGCGGCAGGGGCTTCTTGTCGTCCGTGCGGTGTTGATGAGCGCGGATGTAGTTTTGATGAAACCCAGTCATCATCGCGGACCGCGACGCGGAGCAAACCGGCGCCGTGGTGAAGGCTCGGGTGTATCGGGCGCCCTGTTCGGCGAGGGCGTCGACGTGGGGCGTGTGAATCCCTTTCGTGCCGTAGCAGGAGAGGTCCGCGCTCCAGTCCTCGATGGTGATCCACAGGATGTTCGGCCGCTCCGCAGCGGTCGATTCCTCCGCGACGGGGGCGGCGAACGCGGCCGGGGCGGCGGCGACGAACAGGCCTGCGACCAGCAGACCGAAAGGGGCGGCGAGCGACGGTTTCATAGGAGCAGCGGCGCAAAGCGAACGGGGTTCGGGCGAGACGCCCTACCGTAGCGTTCCCGACAACTCGCCGCGCGGCGTGCTCCCGTTCGAGCCGAGGGGTCCGCAGGGGAAATGAAGCGGAACTGAAACGACGCGTCCCGGCGCAGGGCCGGCACGCGTCGAAGAGTAGAAGTCGATGGGATGCGGAATCAGTCCTCGTCACCGCCGCCTTCGCCTTCGTCGTCAGGCAACCCCTCGGGGAGGGGCGCCATCCGCTCGCCGTCCTCGGCATCCGGGATCACCGGCATCTGATCGAGCGCCGGGAACGCTTTCTCCGGGATCTCGTCCAGGTTGCCCTTCTGGTCCTTGGCTTCCAGCTTGGAGTACTTCTTCTCGCCCTCGGCCTCCAGATCGAACCGGCCGAGGTACACGTTGCGGTACGGGTTGTAGTAGTAGACGTACCGCGGCCGCTGGGGGTAGTAGACGACGTAGCGGCGATGGTAGGTCGTGTAGGTCGGCGTGGGCTTGTAGTGGTAGACGCGGTAGTGGTATCGCGACGGGCCGGAGTAGTGCCAGTTCGAGTAGTACTGCCGGCGGGCGGCGTTGACGTTGGCGGCGGGGGCGTTGAACGACGCGGCGTCGGCTTGAGCGGCGGCGTCGAACGACCCGGGCAGGGCGACGAGGCCGGCCGCCGCCGCGGCCGTCAGGCCCACGAACAGCGAGGAGCGGGGAACGGTCATCGGAGGGGAATTCCGTGAGAGGGGGGTGAGGGGAAAGTCGAGGGGGAGTCCCGTCGAATCCATTCTCGGTGATGTTCCCCGCACGCATCCCACGACGGCCGTCGGGCAGTGTCAACCTGCTATCGGCGGACCTTTTAGTCCCCGTCAACGTCAGAATGGCGGATGGCTTCTGGGGTAGCCCCCCGGTAGGATCAAATCTGTTGTGGTTCGCGATGGGCGAACGTCGGCAAACGATTTTCCAGGCGCGGAGCCAGGACGGACCCGGCATCGAGGCATGGTCGTCGACGGCGCTCGGCGCCTCCTCACGCTGCGTGTTCTCGCAGAAGTCCGCCCGCTCCTCCGGGGTTCCAGACCGATGATCGTCCCCGCACTGCCGGTTCTCCCGGCGCTCTCCGCGACTGGCTCCGTTCGACCGCGGGGCTTCGCCCGGGCCGTCGGCGTCGCCGTGGTTCTGTCGTTCGCGGGGGGGTTCGGCGCCCCGGCCGCATCATCCGCGGAGGGCGACCAGGAATTGGCTCGCGCCGCCAAAGAGATCTTGAAGGACCACTGCTATCAGTGTCACGGGCGGAGCGGCGGGTCCGGCAATCCGAACTTCAACGTGCTCAGTCGCGAGAGCATGTTGCACCAGAAACCCAGCGATCAGCGGGCCGACCCGTATCTCAAGCCGGGCGACGCGGTCGGATCGCTGATGTATCAGCGGGTCCGCGGAATCGACGGAGCGGAATTGATGCCGCCGGAATACGTCGACGACGACGCGCGCCTCTCCGAAGACGAGATCGCGTTGCTGGAAACGTGGATCGCCGCGGGGGCGCCCGCGGCGGTTACGCCGCGGCCGTTCGTCTCCGAGACGCTGACGCTGACGGCGATTCTCAACGACCTCGCCGGGTTGCGGGCGGACGAGGTGGATTACGTCCGCTATTTCTCGCTCGCTCACCTGCACAACAACCCGAAGTACACGGATGCGGAGGTGCGGCTGTACCGGGCGGGCTTCGTCAAGCTGATTAACAGCCTCAGCCGCCGCGGGGACCTGTACGACCCGCCGATGATCGACGCCCCCGCAGACGCGCCGCGGTCCGGGACTTTGTTCCGCGTCGATCTCCGCAAAGTCGGCTGGGATGCGCAGGATTGGCGCCGCATCCTGGGCGAATATCCCTACGGCGTGCGCTGGACCGATTCGGCGCTGTCCTTGTTGCAGTCGAAGATCGATCGCCTCAGCGGGCGGGCCTTCATGGGAATTCCTTACGTGCGGATCGACTGGTTCGCCTCCGTCGCCTCCCGGCCGCCGCTGTATCACCATCTGTTGGATCTGCCCGAGACGACCGCGGCCCTGCATCAGGAGTTGAACGTCCGCCGTCAGGAAGATTTCGATAAAGGTAATATGCTGCGGTCCGCCTTCGGAGACAGCGGCGTCTCTCGACACAACCGCGTCGTCGATCGGCACCCCTCCGGCACCGGATATTATTATCAAACCGCGGAGTTCAACGGCACGTTCGGCAAACGGGTGGCGACTCGTTTCCCCCTCGGTCCGCCGGAGATGACGAAGAACTCGCCGACGATGGCCGACTTCGCCTTTGAGCACGCCGGCGGCGAGGCGATCTTCCAACTGCCGAACGGCTTGCAGGCCTACTTCATCGAGAACGCCGCCGGCGAGCGCATCGACGAAGCCCCGATCGAACTGGTGTTCGATCCGCGGGCGGCGTCGGGAACGCCGGTGGTGGTCAACGGCATCTCCTGTATGTCCTGTCACAAACTGGGGCTGATCTCCTACCGGGACACCGTTCGTCGCGGCTTCCAACTGCCCGTCGCCGACGCGGTTCGGGGGAAGGTCGAGGCGCTGTACGCCCCCCAGAAGACGATCGACGACCGCGTCGCCGCGGACCGGCGAGCGTTTATCAACGCCGCGACCCGCCTGTGCGGGCCTTACCTCGTCGATTCCGAAGTCGGGCCGGACGCGGACGAGATCGACCTCAACGCCTATCCGGAGCCGATCTCGTCGCTCGTCGCGTTGTATGACGATCCGATGCTTCAGGAGAGCGCCGCATTTGAACTGGGATTCGCCGCGGCTTCGGAATTCGACCCGCGCGTGCATCCCGAACTGTTGCAGGACGGTCTGGCGCCGTTTCTCGATCCTGAGGGCCGCATCCCGCGGTCGCTGTGGACGCAGGGGTCCGAGAACCTCTTCCACGAGTCGCTTCGAGAATTGAACCGCGGCACCGGCGTCAAGATCCCCCCGATCGCCGACTGAGCCGACCGAGCCGACTGAGATGCCGAACCGCCCCCGCCCCTCCGCTTGTTCTCCCCCACCGCACGCCGATCGAGGCGCCACCATGAACGGACTCTCGCGATTCCCCCGACCGGCCGCGGTCGCGGCGACGCTCGTCGTCGGACTGGCGCTCGGCATGTCGCCGCCGCGGGCCTCGGCGGAACTCAGCCCGACGCTCGATCAGTGTCTGGTGCGGGTCGCCCGGGCGGTCCAGCTGACGTTGAAAGATCCGCGGTACGCCGGGCAGCCGTTGAAGATCGACGCCTTCGAAGGGCTCGCCGGCCCCACCGCCGGCATCCCCAACGCCCTGCGGACGAAGCTGGAAGAGGGCCAGGTGCTGCTCTCCGACACCGGGACGCTGAAGCTGGGGGGCGTGGTCGGGACCGACGTGCAGGGGGGCAAACAGATCGTATTCCTCGAACTGGAACTCCGCGACCTGAAGAATCGCCGACTGACGAACATCACCGATTCCGCCTTCGGCGACGAACTGTTCGGCACCGCTCAAGTGGAGGACGTGGTCGACACCGTCCCGCTGCCGAACGTCGATCTGACCAAAGAGGAGAAACCTGCCGAGCAACAGGGCCCGGTCAATCCGGTCGGCCGCACGCAGGCGGAAGAGGCCGTCAAGGAGGCCGTGAAGAAGATTTACGACCCGGGGGGCGAAACCCCGACGATCCACCGCATGAAGGGGCTGGCCGGCGCCGAGAGCGTTTTTCTCACCGAAGCGGAAGGCGTCTACGGCATCGAAATTCTGACTGACCATCAGGGAGAACTGCTGCCGACCGACATCACGCTGCCCGAAGCCGGCGCCAAAGGGGGGGCCGCGTTTCCCTCGGTCGACCTCGGTATTCAGGACGTTTATGCGATTCGTGTTTATAATCGGTCGAACGACGTGGTCGCCGTCCGCCTGACGATCGACGGCTTACACGTGTTCGACTTTTCCGAGGAGCCGCGCTTTAAGAACGCCCCCTGCATGTTCGTGCATCCCGGCACGGCGATCATCAAGGGGTGGTATCACAAAGATTCCACCAGCCACGCCTTCACGATCGGCCATTACGCCGACAGTCGCATCGCCGGCGTGCTCGGCGAGGGCGGCAAGACGGCGGAACAATTGGGAATTATCTCCGCTCACTTCTTCTACGCGGCGCCGGCGTTGGAGGAGGCCGGGGAGGATCTGCTGGTCGGCACGGCCGCCGGCGCCCCGCGGGACACGCCCTACGGCGAAGTGAAGCGGAAAAAGGGCGCCTCGGTGGGCGTCGTGGGGGTCCGCTACCCGCGGACGCTGTCGCTGCCGACCGACCTGCCCCCGCCGCCGGCCCGGTGATCGATGCCGTCTCTCGCCGACCGCCGGAACCAATTGGCCTACGCGGGAGCGCGACGGGACACTCTCCTTGAACGCTCCCGCAAACCGTCCGACCGCATGGAACCGGAGGGACATTCGATGACTCGCCGCATTCCGCCCGCGAGCCGCCGTGCCCGCTTTCGATCGAGGCTGTTGACCATCGCCGCCGCGGCGCTGCTGGCCGGCATGACAGCGACGACTTGCTCCGCGGACGACGGGGCGAACGACGCCTCCCTGCGATACGCATTGGTGATCGGCAACGCGAACTATCCGGGGGCCGAATTGCCGGCCTCGCGGACAAACGTGCGGGTCGTTCAGAACTGGCTGAGGGAGGCCGCGGGCTATCGGCCGGACGAGATCCACGCCGCGGAGGACGTCGACCGGACGGAGTTCCTCCGCCGGCTGGATGAACTAAACGCCGCGATCCCCGCCGACGGTCCGCGGGCGAAGCAGATCTTTATCTACTTCAGCGGCCACGGTTCGACCCGGGCGGACGACGACGGCGACGAAAGCCGCCAAGTCGGCCCGCATCGCCCGCTCTCCGGCGATGAGGTGGACGAGGTGTTCGTGATGATCCCCGCGGCGCCGATTCCCTCGGGGAGGCGCTCGCCGGGGGCATATCCCGAAGGCGATATCGTTCGGGATGACGAGTTCTACGCTCGCATCTGCGGCTTGTCCGGCCGCTGTGACGAGTTGGTCGTGGTCGTCGAAGCCTGCCACGCCGGCGGCCTCTCGAGGGGAGCGGGCGATCCGGAAAGCGCGGAGCCAGGACCGTCGATGGCGATGGGAGGATTCCTCGAAGTCCCGGGAGCGATCGGCGGCGCTGCGAAGGGCGCTGACGCATCGACGGACCAGGACCGGCGCTACGGTCGCGCCGTGGAACTGCGTGGGGCGTCCGGCTCCGGAGATGACCCGCAGGGCGATCAATCGCAGGCGGACCGGCCGCAGGCAAATCAGCCGCTGGCGAAGGGGACGCGGCCGGAGTTCGACCTGGGGTGCACGCTGCTGTTTTTCGCCGCGGCCGGCGCCCACGAGACCGCCGCCGCCCCGATCGACGGCGGCGCCAGTCTTTTCACCGAGGAAGTATTGGACGCTTTCCGCGGACCGCAGATGACTTGGCGAGCGCTGTGCGCATCGCTGGAGGACTCAGATCGCCTGTATCAGTACGGGCAGACGCCCGTCGTTCTCAACGGCAATCTTCAACGTGAGGATTTCGTCGTGCGGGAGGAACTGTTCGGCTTGGGCGACGCTCGATCCGACCACGGGTTCGAGGCGTTGGAATGGGAGGTCCGCAACCTCCGCACCGGCGCCGCGGTGGATCTGTCCGAGCCGCTGCCGGAGCGGGCGCTGCCGCAACTGACTATCACCCCGCGGAGCGATCTCTATCTATACGTCTTGGAAGAGGGCGTATCGGAGGCGGGGGGCGATGCCTCGCCGCGACGCCTCTCCGCCTGGCCGCGGACCGGCGCGCCGGCTCGGGCCGGGGTTCCGGTCGACATTCTGCTGCCGGTTCGCCCGGAGGCCCGTCGGATCCGCGTGCTCGGTTCGCCCTATTTATTGCCGGCGCTGAATGCGGCTCGTCTGATGCGGATCCCCGGCGCCGCGGAGAGCGTCCCGGCGCCGGAGCAGCCGACCCCGGAGGATCAGGACGACCTACGGGAGTTGAAGCAAACGCTCTTTGAATATCGCGAGGTCGCCGATCCGGCGACGCGACGTCAATTGGCCGACTCGTTAGCGGCGACGGCTTTGCGAAACGAGGACGCCGTCTCGATGCAACGCGAGTACCGCGATCGGTTCGGTGCCACGGACCGCCGTCTGGCGCTGGTCGTCGCCCGAACCGACGGGGCGTTCCCGCCGGTCCGCGTGACGTTCTCGTTGCCCGGGACGCAGAACGCCGCGGCGACGGATTGATCCGTCGCCGCGGCGCGGCGCTCGTACGCGAATTCGACCCTTCGCATGCCGAGGCTGTTTAGTCCAGCAGGACGGAGTATTCCAGCCGGATGATGTCGTCGTACAGCACGTCGTCGGTCAGGGCGACGCCGTATCCGGCGTAGATGCTCTGCCGTCCGAAGGTCTGACGCAGGCCGACTTTGTAGTTCACGATCGTTTCGCCGTCGGCGCTGACGATGTTGAACTGCCGGGTGTTCTCGTTGAACTCCGACTGCAGACCGTCGTGGAAGGTCCAGCCGACGAACTCGTTGAGCAACTGCAGGTTGCTGGTCCGGGTTTCGACCAGGTCCAGGGCGGCGCCGAGGCCGAAGCGGAGCACGTCGCTGGTGTAATCCACGCCGTTGAACTCGGTGCCGTTGCCGGCGTCGACGTAGTACTGAGCTTCGCCGAACAGGTGCAGGTCGTCGGTCAACGACTGCTGGAACATCAGGCCGGGCACGACGAATAGAACGCCGTTGCCCAAACCGAAGTCCGGGTCGCCGGTGTTGGTTTGGACCAACATCTGGAAGGTGAGGGCGGAGTCGCAGTCGTCGTACAGCGACACACGAACGCCGGCGTTGATATCGGCCAGGCCGTCGTCCTCAAAGCCCTGATCGCGGAACTGGTCGTAGCCGCTGACGTCCCGCCACGGCACTTCGATGAAGCCGGAGACGCCGTCGACGACTTCCAGTTCGAGGTAGGCGGAAATCTCCCTGTAATCGAAGCCGTCAATGACCGGGCGGACCGGTCCGGGCGGACCGGCGACGGTCTGCCCCGCCGTCGCTGCGACGTTGTTGGGGTTGCCCACGCCGAAGAACTGACCGGGCGTGCCCGGGGGCAGCGTGGCCTGCAGGGCGGGGGTATCGTAGGCGCCGTACAGGAACTCGCCGCGGTCGCTGTCGCCGTCGTGGGCGCCGCTGTAGCGGAGGCGGAAGCGGCTGGCGACGACGGCCGGGTCGATATAGCCGGGGTCGCCGACGCCGCCGCCGGCCGCGGCCAGACCGGAGCGCCCGGCCAGCGGGTTGCTCGCCGCGGCGAAGTTCTGCTGGGCCGGCTGAGCGTTCGGATTGAACGTTTCCGGCAGCAGGTTCGACGGCGGCTGCGGGGAGACGGGATCGACCACGTTGCCCGGGGCCGGCGCGGGCGCCGGAGCGTCAGGCGTCATGGTCGCCTGGCCCGGCGGAGCCGGGGTGACCGGGTAGATCACGCCCGGCGGGCAGGGGTTATAGGCCGGCGGGCAGGGCGCCGGCGGGCAGTACTGCTGGGCGAGCGCGGGCGTGGCGATGCCGCAGGCGACGACGCCGAATGCCGCGGCCCGCCGCAGGCGGCTTGCGTGACGATTGAGGGGGGGCAGCATTGGTCCTCCTTGACCAGAACTGAAGGGGAGAGCGCGGAGGCGGACAAGGCTGACCCCGGCCGCATCGTTGCTATCGGAGAATCAGCTTGCGCTCATGAGACCTGCGCACCTCGCATCTCCCGCAAGGCGCCTTTTCTCGATAGAATCGCTGCGGCGGCGAAGTGTCCTTAGTAGCGAGCGGGCGTCGCCGGGACCGTTCGGTCCTATCTCTCGACTTCAATCACGATCGTTCAATGTCCACACGGCCGAGCGGGACGACGCCGCGAACGGTTCTGTCGGTCGTCACGGTCCTGTCGTTGAGTCTGTTGGCAGGTTTGGAGGCTTCTGCATTCGCTCAGGGCATCGCGGTCTCCGCGCCCCAAGTCGTCACGGCGCCGGGGGATGCCGCTGCCGATCCGCCGGGCGATGCGGCGAACGAACCTCGGCAGTTGTTCGTCGCCAGCGGGCGCCAGGGGCACGCCGCCAGCGTGCAGGCGCTGAACTTCACGCCGGACGGCCGCCGGTTGTGCAGCGGCGGGCACGACAAACGGACGCTCGTTTGGGACTGGAAAACCGGCAAGGCCGTGGCCACGCACCGGTGGCTCGCGGAGGAAGGCCTGTTCGGAGCCGTGCGAGCCGTGCGCGCCTTCGACCGGCCAGACGGCACGACGGCCGTGATGATCGGCGGGTACGGCGGCACGGACCGTATCGGCGATTTGCAGTGGGTCGATCTGAACGGAATCGAGGAGCAGCCGCTGCACTACGAACCGTCCGGCCCGAACGGCGCCGCGGCGCTCGGGCATCGGGCCGTCGTGCATGCCCTCGCCGTTTCGCCGTCCGGGGGCCGGAGCGCTTCGATTGACGACGCCGGCCGCGTCCTTGTCCGCTCGCACGCCCCGTTCGGCCCGGCTCGGGAACTGCGGCCCTCGTTGCCGCAGCGACTGATCCGCTGGTCGGCGGCGTTCGTGGGGGAGACGCAGGTCGTCGTGCCCGCCCCCGGCCCCGCGGCCAACGCTTGGCGGCTGTCGTTGTTGAACGCCGCCGGCGACGCCGCGGCGGGTCCGGCGGCGACCGAGATCGCGCTGCCGGGCGGCGCCTTCGAGGTGACGGCGCTGGCCTCTGCTCCCGCCGGCGATCGCTTCGCCGCGGCCTATGTCGATGCCGCCGGTCGACCGCGGGCCCAGGTTTGGACGCGAATCGGCGCCGCCTGGACGCCCGCCGAACTGCCGGCCCCGCCCGGATTCGCGCTGTTCTCGCTGGCCTTCTCCAAGGACGGCGAACGCCTCGCCGCGGCGGGGGAAACCTTCGATCAGACTGCCGGCGCCGCGCTGGTCTGGGACGTACCGACCCGCCGCGTGGGGCTGGATGTGGGGAAAGTGATCGGTTCGCTGCTGCCCGCGTCCTGCTGCGCACTCTCGCCGGACGGCGGGACGTTGGCGTTTTCGCAGGGGACGGACATCGCCCTGTGGAACGTGAACCGTCGTGCCGAGACCCGCACCCTGACCGGCGGGGCACGGCTGGATCACGTGGCGTTCGATCCGAAGGCCGACCCGACGGCGCCCTACGCCGTGATCGCACGGACCGCCGGCGCCCGCGGCACGCCGTCGTCGTCGTTCCGCTTCTCCCCGGAGCAACAGACGCTCGACCAGGTGGCCACCCCGCCGGCCGCCGCTCGTCCGGGGCAAGCCCTCGCCGAGGCGTTGCCGCTCGATCGCTATGCGGGGGAACTCACCTGTTTCCGGCTGGTTCCGCCCGCCCGCGGTCGGACGGCGCCGGCGATCGCCGTGGGCACCTCGACCGGCGTGCTGTTCGTCCACGCCGCCGACGGTTCGGGGCGATTGCTGCGGACGTTCTGGGGGCACCAGGACCAGGTCAACGACGTGGCGCTCTCGGCGGACGGGCGATACCTCGCATCCGTCTCCGACGACGGCACCGTGCGGTATTGGTCTCTCGAAGAACTACCCGACCCCGGGGCGCCGGCCGGGGATGCGGACGCGGCGATCAAACGTCTGTGGGGGATGGAACTGGAACGGGTGCCGGGCGAAGACGGCGTGCGGGTGACGTCCTTGGCGGAGAACGCCTATCTGCATCGGAAGGGCATTCGGGCGACGGACCGGTTGTCCGTCGTCGCGTCGGTCCGGGAGGGGGCGGGGCAGTTCCGTTCGTTCATTGAGGTTCAGGCCGGCACTGCGAACGTCCCCTGGCACGAGCAGATGAACTGGCGCTTCGAGCGCGGCGGCGAGCCGTTGCCGTCGTCCACGCGGGTGGCCCGGCCGGTGTTCATGCCGACGCTCACGCTGACGGTCGATCGCAATCCCGCGGACGGCTGGGTCGCGTATCACCCGGACGGCTACTTCATGTACGCCGGCAGCGGGGCGAACAACATCGGCTGGCAGGAGAATCGACGGACCGGCTCGATCCCCTCGTTCCTGCCGTTCGCCTCACTGGCGGAACGCTTTCTGCGACCGAAGGCCGTCGCCGGATTGCTGGAGGCCGGCAACTGGCTGGACGCCGTGCGGGCCACCGAGGAGGTGGTGCAACTGCAAATGGACGCTGTCGAACCCGCCCCGCCGCAACCGGAGGCCGTTCAGTCTGAGGTGGTGCAGCCCGAGGTCGTCGATCCGGTCGATCCGCCGCCGATCCGAACGCGGCGCCCGCGGATCAATATGGTTCGCGAACTGACCGTCGGCGGGGCCGACCCGGTCGTCCCGCTGGTCGCCGAGATCACCGATCCGGAGGGGGGCGGGGTGGAGAACTGGTCCGTGCAGGACGAGACGCGCACCGTCGTGGCTGAGGAGTCTCTCGACGCCGCCCGGCCGACGGTCAAGATCGAGCGAACGCTGCCGTTTCCGAGAAACGAGTCCGACAAACGGTTCCTGTTGAGGGCGGAGACGGACGACGATCGGCGGGGCTACGAAGAGTTCTTCGTGCGGCGGCAACTGCCGATCGAGGCGGTCGTTCCTTCGGCGGACTTTGGTTTGGAATGGCTGGCGCCGACGGTCGCCGCCGGGGGCGGGGCGGCGCCGAAGGTCGTCAACGATCTTGATCTGCCGGTCAAAGTGCGGGTGCGAGCGCGGAACAAGCAGCCGATCGCCACGGTGCGGTTCCGCGTGAACGGCCGCTACGGCTCGGTCTCGACGGAGTTCGTCCCGGACGCGGACGGGGCTGCCGGCCTGTGCACCGCGACGTTGCGGTTGGCGCCGGGCGAGAACCGGATCGTCGTGGAGGTGGAGTCCGGCGTCGCCTTGATCCCGCTGACGGAGCGGGGAATCACCGTGCGAGCGGAGAAGGTGGCGCCCGTGGAGTACCCCACCCTGTGGGTGATCGCCGCCGGCGTGGAGCAGTACCACCCGACGTTGGGGTCCTTATCGCTGGCGGTCGACGACGCGGAGCGCGTCGCCCGGTTCTACCTCGACACCGGCCAGAAGGCGCTGGCGGAGGGCCAGCGGTACGGCCGCGTCGACGTGGCGTTGCTGGCCGACGCCACGCCGGACGGGATGAGCAAAGCATGGACGCGCGTCGCCGGGGCGGTGCGGCGGGGGGACACCGTGCTGTTTCTGTTCTCCGGCCACGGCATGCGGGCCGCCGCGGACGACCCGGAGGAGTTCTATTTGATGCTCGCCGGGGCGTCGAACGACGACTTCTCCAACAACGTACTGCCGGGGAGCGAACTGTTATCGCGGGCAGTCGACGTGCAGCAGAAGGCGTGCCAGGTCGTCATGTTCATCGATGCCTGCCACAGCGGGGCGTTGCTGTCCTCCGCCTCGCTGGACCTGAACTCCCTCGCGGGAACGGCCGGGGCGAAGACCGGCATCGCGGTGCTCTGTTCCTCTTCCGGGAAGGCGTTCTCGTACGAGGGCGCCGGCGAGATTCAGAACGGGTTGTTCACTTGGGCGTTGGCCTCGGTGCTGGACGGCAGCGCCGCGAGTCCGCCGGCGGGGTTGCCCACGCTGGAGAAATTCAAAATGCGTCTTCAGGCCGGCGACGAGATCTCTTTGGAGGACGTCCGTCGGTACGTCATCAGCATGGTGCCGGCGTTGTACGACCGGCAAAACGTCGGCTCCGCGACCGGCCGGCAGGTACCGGTCTTCTACGACATGTCCGGCGTCGACTCGACCCGCATCATCCTCAGTCGCTGGTGAGACGGGGCTACTGGTGAGACGGGGCTACTGGTGAGACGGGGCTACTGGTGAGACGGGGCCGCTGGTCAGTCGAAGCGGGCCGGCGTCGACTGCTATTCTGAGACGCCATTCGCTGAAAGCGCCCCGATGTCCGACCCGCTCCAGTACGCCCGCCGTTGTTACGAGGTGCACACCGGCTACGGGGAGAATCTCGCCGCGGACATCCCCGAAGATCGCCTCGCGGAGCAACCGCAACCGGGGATGAACCCGCCGGTCTGGCTGCTGGGGCACGTCGCGGTCGTGGGGAACTTCGCTCTCTCGCTTTTGGACGGACTGGGGATCGACGCCCCCGCGGTCGATCTGCCCGGCTGGCGGGAGAACTTCGGGATCGGTAGTCGACCGCTGGTGTACGCGGACGATTTCTCTCCCCCGTCCGGCGACGAACTGCGGGCGGCGGTGAAGGACACGCACGCCCGCTACCTCGCCGCCAGCGCCCATCTCACGCCGGAGATGCTGGCCAAACCGCTGCCGATCGAACGCCTCGCCGTTCGCTTCCCCACCTACGGGGACATGCTGACGCACCTGCTGACCACTCACGATGCGGTGCACTGGGGCCAACTGAGCGCCTGGCGCCGAGCCGTGGGGCTGCCGGCGGTCTGAGCCGCGGGCGAGGCGTCATTCCCCTGCGGAGTCCCCGTTTGCGGCGACTTTGCCGATTGAGCCGAAGAGTCCGCCGCGCCCCCGCCGATAGGGACCGAAGAACGCCCCCGTTCTCCGACCGGGGCGCCCGACTCCCCGACCGGCAAACGCTGTGCTCTACGGCCTGTATCAATCCGCGCAGGGAGCGGCGGCGAACCAGCGGCAGCTGGAGGTCACCGCCAACAACATGGCGAACGCCGGGACCGCCGGCTTCAAGCGCGACCTCGCCCTCGCCGGCCACTATCGCCCGCACGCGGACAACACGCTCGGCGGCATGCCCTCGCTGAGCGATCTACCGGGCACCAATCCGTTCGATCTAGGCAGCGCCATGGCCCGGATGACGGGGGGCAACGGCCTCGCCGCGACCGCGGTGGATCTTGTTCAGGGCCCGTTGAACGAGACCGGCAGCGACCTCGACGTGGCTCTCACCGGCCCCGGCTTCTTTCAGATCGAAGGGGGGAACGGCGAGGCGGTCCTCACCCGGGACGGGCGGTTCACCCGCAGCGAGGACGGCACGCTGGTCACCGCGACCGGTCGCCCGGTGCTCGGCGCGGGCGGGGAGACGCTGACGATCCCGCCGAATACGGCGCGCATCGGCGTGACGCCGGACGGAACCCTCTCCGCCGGCTTCGCCGACGGCACCAACTATGCGCTGGGCAAGCTGGCGGTCGTCGTCCCGACCGACCCGAACAGCCTCGTGAAGCTGGGCGACGGTCAGCTGACCGCCGGTTCGCTGGTCCCCGCCGACCCGCGGCAGACGAACGTCCGGCAGGGCTTCGTCGAGGGCAGCGGCGTGGACAGCGTCAAGGAGACCATGTCCATGATCGCCGCCAGCCGCGGGTTCGAGACGAACGTGAACCTCGTCAAATTGCAGGACGACACCCTCGGCCGACTGCTCGCCGCGGCCCGGCCGTAACGGCGGCCCGCCGTGAGCCCGAAGCGCAAGCGAGGGGGGCGACCGGCGAGAAACAGCTTTTGTCGACTCCCTCGCGTTCGCTTCGGGTTCACTGATTCCCCCCAACGCACACGCTTTCGCATGTCACTTCGCGCCCTGCAATCCGCCGGCACCGGCATGCACGCGTTCGAGTTCGAACTCGACGTGATCGCCAACAACCTCGCCAACGCCGGGACCACCGGCTTTAAGCGGGAGCGGGCGAACTTTGAAGACCTCTTCTATGAGCACATGCGGCTGCCCGGCGCCCCGGACAGCAACGGCAACCCCGTTCCGCTGGGCGTGGAGGTCGGCCTCGGCACCCGGGTCGCCAGCACCGAACGCACCTTCACGCAGGGCAATATGGTCGACACCGCCGGCGATTTGGACGTGGCGATCGGCGGCGACGGCTTCTTCATCGTCGAGGATGAGGGCGGAACCTTCTACACCCGCGACGGGGCGTTCACCAAGAATGCGGACGGCGAACTGGTCCTCGCCAGCGCGGATAAGGGACGCCGCGTCTCGCCGGGCATCACCCTCCCGCCGGGGACGGTGGAAGTCAGCATCTCCCCGGACGGGGTCGTCAGCGTGTTGCAGGAGGGACAGACGGAGTCGCAGCAGGTCGGCCAGCTGCAACTCGCCCGGTTCGTCAATCCGCAGGGCCTGATTCACCAGGGCGAAAACCTGTTCAGCGCCACCGACGCCAGCGGCCAACCGATCGAGGGGAACCCCGGAGAGGAGGGCCGCGGCATCCTCCGCCAGAACTACCTCGAACAGTCCAACGTCGAGCCGGTCCGCGAATTGGTCGGCCTCATTAAGACGCAGCGGAACTTCGAACTGAACACCCAGGTCGTCCAGGCCGCGGACAAGATGCTCGAGCAGATCGCCAACCTGCGGCGGTTCTGATCGACCCCGACGCCCGCCTGAATCCGTTCTTCCCCCGCCGAGACCGTACGATGACCGCGACGAAACTCGCCCTCGCGTTCTGCGTCGGGGGATACCTGTCCGCGACCGCCTCCGCCGGCGTGACGGTGACGTTGAAGAGCCGCGCCGTTCCCCCCAGCACGATCGTGCGGATCGGCGACGTGGCGAAGGTCGTCGCCGACGGCCCCGCGGACGCCGTGAACGCGACCCGCTTGCGGTCCGTGCCGCTCGCTCCCGCCCCCGCGGAGGGCCGCACCACGACGCTCTCCGCCGAGACGGTCCGCGACCGTGCCTCCGCCGGCGGATTCGCCGTGACGTTGGCCGGGGCGAAGTCCGTCACGCTGACTTCGACCCCGTCCGTCGATGCGGCGCGGGAATCGAGTCGTGCGGCGAGTCCCGGCGATCGCGCCTATGCGGAAAAGTTCGTCACCGCCGCGGTCTCTCGCGCCCTCACCCGGTCCGGCGCCCCGTCGATGCGGATCGAGGTCGCCGTCGCCCCCGATGTCGCCCGGACGATCGCCCGGCAAAGGCCCGACGGCTGCGATCTGACCGGCCTGACGCCCACGCCGAACATCGCACAGACGGTGACTCTCCGCTGGCTGGACCGCCTCGAGAACGTGACGACGGTGGACGCCGCCGTGCGACTCGACCCGCCGCGGCTGGTGCCGGTGCTGACCGAGCCGGTCCCCCGCGGCGCCCCGATCACCGCGGAGCACGTCTCTTGGCGGGCGGAGGGAGCCGAGGACTCCGCGTTCGTGCCGTCCACGATGAGCGCCCCGCCGTCCTCGATCGCCTTGGCCGGCGGGAATCGTCCGGCCGTCGTCGCGCCCCCGGTCGGGTTCGCCGCGCGACTGCCGACGGGCGAAGCCGTCCGCGATCTGCCCGCCGGCAGCGTGCTGGACGCGGACGATCTGCGGCAAACCCCGTTGGTGCGGGCCAATCAAACCGTGCGGGTCGAAAGTCACGTCGGCGGGATCACCGTCTCTCGTGATCTGAAGGCGACCCGCAACGGATTGCTGGGGCAGACGATTCCGCTGACCGATCCCGAGGGCTCCTCCTTCGACCGCCGCAATCAGATCTACGCCCGGGTCGTCGGCAACCGCCGGGCGGTGCTGGTGGGCGACGCCGCCGCGACGCCCGCCTACGCCGACCGCGCCGCGTACGCCGATCCGCAGGGGGGAACGCGATGAACGCCGCCCGATTCCGCGTCCTGCTGACGCTGCTGCTCGCCGCCCCCGTCTTCGGGCCGCGCGTCTGCGGACAAACAGCGTTCGCCCAGAACCCCCGGCTGCCGGTGCAGACGGTGATCGACCCGCGATCGCCCTTCTCAGTCCCGCCCAACTTCCCGCCGGCCTCCGACCGCATCGCGGCGCCCCCGCCGATCCCGGTTGGCCAAGCCCCGGTCGGCCAAGCCCCGGTCGGCCAAGCCCCGGTC
>NZ_WTPX01000102.1 GCF_013036045.1 Alienimonas chondri | reverse complement strand
GCAATGCGGCGCTCCAGGCGCCGGCGCGGGGGACCGGTTCGAAGGACGGGGGCGGATCCTCCGGCAGCGCCGGGAGCTGCGGCGGGGCGGCGAGTTGCGCGGCGGGTTCGGCCGACGCGGACTGCGGCCGACCGTCGACCAGCCAGACGGTCAGCCCGCTGGCCAGCATCGCGGAGAGCAGACAACCGGTGAGGGAACGCATGAATCGATCTCCGTATGTAAGCCGGATGCGCACGCATCGGCCGGGCGTCGTTCGAGCCGCCGCTCCCGCTTCGGGCTCACGACGTGGCCCGGCGGGAGCGACCCCGAGAGGGACGGAGCCTAGCGTGCCGCGTCGGTCGGGGTGAATCGCAGCGCCTCGCCCCACCAACCCATCACCGCCCGGGCGGCGACCTGCGGGGAGCGGTCTTCGGGGTTCGCTTCGCCCAGAACCCCGTCGGCGAGGGGAAAGGTCAGTCCGCAGACCAGCAGGCCGATCAGCGGGGCCAGCCGACCGCCGCGGACCGCTTTGGTTCCGGGATTCCAACAGGCGCCCGCCAAGGCCAGCAGGCAGCAGACGGCGATCTGCCAACTCAGCGCGGGGCCGAATCCCTCCGCCAAGCCGTCAGACACCGCGGCTTTGATCGCGACGCCGCCCAGCGCGAGCGCCGCCAGCGCCGCCCCCCAGCGGGTCGGCGCCGGCAGGGCCGCTTTCACCGCGAACAGCCCCAGCGCCGTGCCGCAGTACGCCAGCGCCGGGCCGACGACCGCATCCGGCAGCGAGGCGAGATGTTCGAGCCACCCGGGACCGGCCTGACTCCCGGGCCGCAGCACGCAGACGGCGCCGGTCGCCGCCCCCGCCGCGAGCGCCGCTGAGACCCCGCGGGCCACGCCCACCCAGATCGGTTCCGCCCGCACGGGCGATGCGGTCGCCTCGCCCCTCAAGTCCTCCGTCGCCTCGTCCGTCGCCTCCTCCCTCGCGAAGCGCGGTTCGCTGCGGACGGTCACGGGAACCGCCTGCGGAGCGACGGTCCGCGAGGGCCGCTCGGGCGCCGGGGACGCGGCGTCCGCCTCTGCCTCTTCATCCGCAAAGAGTTCCGCGATCCGCGACGGCGGACGGGCCGGCGGGCGTTCGGGCCGCGGTTCCCACCGGGCTTCGCTCCGCCGGGGGACCGGGGGGAGCGTGGGGGCGAACATCGTCACCGTGCCGTCGTCTTCCTGATCGTCCCGTCCCGCATGCCCCCGTCCAGCGTGCGGGTGCGATGAGACGGTCACGGAGCGGGACGAGGCGGCGAAGCGGAGGGACGGGGGGAGGTTGGCAGTCGGGGGGACGCCGGCGGGGCGACCTTCGGCGGCAGCAGCGCCGCGAGACCGGCGACGACGGCGTCGAGGCTGACCACCGCCTGTTGCCAGTTGGTGTGCGTGCTGGCCGCGGCGGCGTTCACGCGGAACTCGTCCACGGCGCGCCGCAGTTTGGGCACCTTCTTGGCGAGCATACGTCGAAGGGCCGGCACGTCGTCAAGCCGGGTTTCGACCGCGCGGGCCACGTCGAAGGCCACCCGCGGCAGTTCCAGCAGGTCCTCGTACTCCTCCGCCTCCTCCGAGTGCTTCACGAACGTCCGCACCATCCACAGGTGCGCCAGCAGGTCGGTCACCTGGAGGGCGATCTGTTCGTCGGTGAGGGATTCACTCATGCCGCGAGTGTAACGCCGAGGCGCCGCGGAACCTCGGCGTTACGCCTCTTCCTCGGCTTCGGAGGGATACCAGTGGCGGGGCAGCAGGTCGCCCAGCGGGACGGTCACGCCGGGGGCGACGAGCACCGCGGTCTCCGCGTTGGCCGCGTCGATCTGAATGAGCAGTTCCCGGCAGCGCCCGCAGGGCGGGAGCACCCCGCGACGGCCCACCGCGGCGACCGCCGCCACGCGGGTCTGCCGGGTCTTCAGCATCTCCGCGACGGCGCTGTGCTCCGCGCAGAAGCCAATCCCGCAGGCCAAATCGAGGTTCACCCCCGTGAACAGATCGCCCGCCGCGGTGATCAACGCCGCCCCGACCTTCGCCGCGAAGCACTCCCGCGGCAGTTCCAGCGGCCGCCGCATCGACCGCGCCGCGGCCAGCAGCCGGTCGAGGTCGACGGCGGGAGCGGGGGAGGACACGCGGGCAGTGTAGGGTCCGCTGTGCGGGTCGTCCCCGATCGTCGTCTCCGATCAACGTGCTCCCCTCTCCCTCAGGGAGAGGGGCCGGGGGTGAGGGTGGCGAACCCTCGCCCACTTTTATTCCTGCGGCGACGGATGGGCGGGATGGGAGAACGATGGGACCGTATCAGGTTCTCGGGCCGCTCCAGCCCCCTCACCCCCGACCCCTCTCCCCTAAAAAAGGGGAGAGGGGAGTGCGTTGTCACGCCGCTTCGCGCGTCTCATACAGATCAGCCCGCGTCGGCGGCAGTTCGGACCGGCCTTTCGCCGCGTGCTTGCTGGCGACGACCTGATAAATCCGCAGGCTCCCGTCCATAAACGCGAAGCTCACGCCGGCGAGATAGCCTTCCCACAGGCGATACCGCTCGGGACCGACCATCTCGATCGCCTCCTCTTTCCGCTCGGCCAATCGCTCCGCCCATTTGCGGGTGGTGAGGCCGTAATGTTCGCGCCAGTCTTCGACGTCGTGCACCTCGAACCGCCGGGCCTCGAGCGTTTGCACGGTGTTGCCGATATGGTCCAGCTCCCCGCCGGGGAAGATATATTTCGCGATCAGTTTGTGCTCCGGCCGCATCCGCCGAAACGCCTTCGTGCTGCCTTTGCTGCGGCGGGTGATGCCGTGGTTCAGCAGGATCCCGCGATCCCGCAGCAACCCCCACAGCGTGCGGAAATAGGTCGGCAAGTTATCGATGCCGACGTGCTCGTACATGCCGATCGAGGAGATCTTGTCGTACGTCCCCGTCAGCTTGGAATAGTCCTTGATCTCCAGCGTAATCTGATCCTCCAGACCCAGTTCCTTCACCTTGTCGGAGGTATAGGCGAACTGTTCCTCGCTGAGCGTCACGCCGTGGGCCTGCACGCCGTAGTTCTGGGCGGCGTGAATGACCAGGCCGCCCCAGCCGAAGCCGATATCGAGCATCTTCTCGCCCGGCTTGAGCCGCAGCTTGCGGCAGATCATATCCAGCTTGTCGTGCTGGGCCTGTTCGAGCGTGTTGTCCCAGTCGGTGAAATAACCGCAGGAGTATTGCATCCGCGGGTCGAGAAACAGCTTGTAGAAGTCGTTGCCGAGGTCGTAATGGAAGCGAATATAGTCGCTGTTGTCCCGCTTCGAGGCGTCGCGGCCGGTGTCGTCCTCGCCGCGATAGTCGTGCTGAACGGGGGTTTCCGCTTTGCTGAACAGGAACGGCAACGCCGCTTTGAGGAGCGTTTTCTTGGAGACGCCCCGCAGCTTCTTCGTGCTGCCCGGCACCCGGGCGAGATCGCCGAAGTCGATCAGGCTGCCGCCGCGGAACTCGATCTGCCCGGTCGCGTACAGGCGAACCGCGTTGTCCAGCGTCGGTCGGCGGATCAGCGTCCCGATCACCCCCGGCCCGGCCAGCGCGATCCGCAGCTCGGGATGCGGGTTGGAACCCAGCGGCTCCCGGCTGCCGTCCCACAGCTCGATGCTGAACGGGGCGTCGACCGTCTCCCGCAGATGCGCGATCGCCTTACGAGCCGCGGCGAGTTGTTTGGTGTCGTTGGAAGAGACCACGGCAGCAGGACTCATGGGGACGGCGTTCGCGGTCGGTGCGGGATCCTTAGTGATCGCCAGCTTCTAATCTTCGCTCCCCAAACAAGGAAGGGCGTTTGGCGAAGTCAGGTTACGTGTCGTCGCGGGGCGGAGCCTCATTGCGATCGGCGAACAGATCGCCGGAGCCGAACGTCGGACCGCCTCGCGCCTGCCGCCACGCGGACCGGAGAACGATCAGACCGACGACGATCAGCAGCGCCCCCAGCGTGAGACCGCCGCCGCGACGGGTGCGGGGGCGCTCCGCCGGAGGCAGCGAAAGCGTCCAGACGATCAGGGCGATTCCCCCGGCGACCGCCGCCGCCCCGACCGTGATTCGCAGCCCGAACGCCGACAGGGCGAGTCGAAACCTCCCACGAGCCGCGCGGCCTGACCGCCGCCGGGTCCGCCTCAACCGCCGAGCGTTGCGACGGAAGGAGCGCATGCCGCTCATCGACGACCTTTACTGGTCCGAGGCGGCGATCGCGTCGCGGGCCTTCTGGGCCGCTTCGCGGGAGGACTTGCGGTAGCCGTCGATCGTGGCGACCTCCGCCGCTTTCTCAAAGTGCGGCAGCGCCTTGGCCGGTTCGTCCAGCTTCGCCCACACGCCGCCGAGGAAGCTGTGGAAGTAGTAATCGTGCGGCGTGTCCAGTCCCGCGTCGCCCAATCGATCGGCGGTCGCGGCGGCCTCGCGGGCCTCATCGGTGCGATCGGCTTCCAGCCAATTCCGAGCGGTTTTGAGATGCAGGTTCGCGGCGGTCAGCGAGGGACCGAACGGCGTCGCGTCCTCCCCGTCCGCCCGCCCGCCGTTCTCGCCGTTCTCCGCGCGGGCCGCCTCGAGTTGCTCCGCCTCCGCGGCGAGTTCGGCGAACAGCGTCGCGGCCCGCTCATGTTCGTCGGACTGCTCCAGCAACCGGGCGTACTCCGCTCGATCGCGGCGGTCCGGGCCGGCGGGCGTGGCGGCGTCCAGGTCGATCAAGCGGCCGAGCCGTTCCGCGGCGGCCTTCGGATCGCGGTCGTCCTCCGCCAGTTCAGACAACAGGCGGAGGGCGATGCGGTCGTTCGGGTCGGCGGTCAGCGCCGCTTCGTAGTGCTCGCGCAGTTGATCGCGGTCCCGCTTCCCGCGGGCGTAGCGACGCATCGCCCGCATCGTCAGCGACCGCGTCGCGGGAGAATCGGCGTGCCTCAGGATCCAGTCGCCGGTGTCCCAGTAGTCCTCCGTCTCGCCCAGTTCGCCGTAGGTCGTCAGCAACGCCCGCTGGACGTTCAGCAGGTCGCGGCTGGGTTGAGCGTTCGCGGCTCGGCCTTCGGAGAGCAGATCGCGGGCGTCCTCCAGCGGGCCGACGGCGGCCTCGTAGTCGCGGGTGCGCAGATGCCCGAACCCGGCTCTCACCGCCGCGGCGGCGTCCGTGTATTTTTGGGCCGGCGCCGGCGACGCCGTGAGCAGCAGGGCAAGCAGCGCCAGTCCGGCCGACCGGGCAGCGGGGCGAGAGGCAAGCATCGGAAACCTTCGATCGCGGGGGATCGCGGCATCGTATCGCCGCCCCCGCCGCGACGCCCCGTTCGCCACACTGTCGGGCCGCGGGTTAGAAGCTGAATTTCACCCACCGTTTGCCGCCTTTCTCCTCCTTCTCAGCGACGGCGTGTCCTTTGTAGTAGGTGATGGCGGACATACTGCCGGAGATCGTGTAGGTGCAGGCGGGCGTCGTGCAGGCCCAGAACGTGAGGGAGTTCAGCGGGACCAGCACGCCTTCGGCGCAGATCGGGCAGGGCGGATGGGAAACGGCGCCCTGCGAGGTGGCGGTTTCGCCGTCGCTCGCAGCCATGTGAGTCATTGAGAAATCGTCCGATAGGAAAAGGGGTTTGGGACTGGAACGGCCGGCCGGCGTCGGCGGTTCACCCGAACCCGGGGCGCCGGTCGCCGTGTCCTGATCGCACGGGACGTTAGAATCACGGCCCGACACATCGTTGATCCAGCTCGCCCGCCCCGCTTTCGCCCTATGTCCGCCCCGAATCTGTTCGACAAAGTCTGGGACGCCCACGCCGTCCGCACCCTGGCCGGCGGGCAGACCCAACTGCTGATCGGGTTGCACCTCATCCACGAGGTCACCAGCCCGCAGGCGTTCGCGATGCTGCGGGAACGCGATCTGAAGGTCGCCTACCCCGAGCGCACCGTCGCCACCGTCGACCACATCATCCCCACCGACAACCAGCTCCGCCCGCTGCGGGACTCGCTGGCCGAGGAGATGATGGAGGCCATCGAGACGAACTGCCGCGACTTCGGCGTGCAGCTGCTCTCCCCGGAGAATGGCGATCAGGGCATCGTCCACGTCGTCGGCCCGGAGCGCGGCCTGACGCAGCCGGGCATGACGATCGTCTGCGGCGACAGCCACACCAGCACCCACGGCGCCTTCGGCACGATCGCGCTGGGCATCGGCACGAGCCAGGTCGCCCACGTCCTCGCCACCGGCACGATGGCGCTGGCGAAGCCGAAGGTCCGCAAAGTGAGCGTCGACGGGGAACTCGGCCCCGGCGTGACCGCGAAAGACGTGGCGCTGGCGATCATCAACCACCTCGGCGTGCAGGGCGGCGTCGGCTACGCCTACGAGTACGCCGGCGACGTGTTCCGCAACATGTCGATGGAGGAGCGGATGACCGTCTGCAACATGTCCATCGAGGGCGGCGCCCGCTGCGGCTACGTCTGCCCGGACGAAACCACCGTCGAATACCTCCGCGGCCGCGACGCCGTCCCCACCGGCGAAGCGTTCGAGAAGGCCGCCGAGTGGTGGCTGAGCCTCGCCAGCCCGGAGGACGCCCGCTACGACGACGAGGTCCACCTGCTGGCTTCCGAGATCGAACCCACCGTCACCTGGGGCATCAACCCCGGCCAGAGCATCGGCGTCGGCGGGAACCTCCCCGACCCGGCCGAACTGCCCGAAGGCGAACGCTTCGCCGTGCAGGAAGCCCTGACCTACATGGGCCTGGAGGGCGGGCAGAAGCTGGAAGGCACGCCGATCGACGTGGCCTTCATCGGCTCCTGCACGAACGGCCGCCTGAGCGACCTCCGCGAAGCCGCCGCCGTGGTGAAGGCCGCCGGCGGCCGGGTGCCGGACCGCGTCCGGGCGCTGGTCGTCCCCGGCAGCCAACGCGTCCGCGCCGCCGCCGAGGCCGAAGGCCTGCACACGATCTTCAGCGAAGCCGGCTTCGACTGGCGCCAGGCCGGCTGTTCGATGTGCCTCGCCATGAACCCGGACAAATTGCAGGGCCGCGAACTGTGCGCCAGCAGTTCCAACCGCAACTTCAAAGGCCGCCAGGGCAGCCCGACGGGTCGCACGTTGCTGATGAGCCCGGCGATGGTCGCCGCCGCCGCGCTGGCCGGCGAGGTGCGCGACGTGCGGAGCGTCGGGGCGGCCGCGGTGGCGTAGGCTTCACTGACCGACTCAAACCCTTCACTACACGATGGCCGAACGCTTTAAAGGATCGCGCCGCATCGTCGTTGACGAAGTCGAGTACCGATGGCGTGCTAATGGAAATGACGGCTTCATCTCCCTCGCCATCTGGCCGGCGAGCGATGTTGGACCAACGATCGGCGTCGGGTTCGGCTACCACGAAACGATCGATTGGGCGACTGACGCCCATGGGATGTCGCGCGGGATATCTCGCGGCGATCAACTGGTCGTCACCAATCGCCTTGTGCGGCGAGTCATCGAGCTTGCCGTTTCGGACTATGGGTATTCGGCGTCTGAGGCCGGCCCGCAGTTGCAGATCCGTTACATCGAAGCGCAGGTTGACTGGTCGGATGCCGTGCGTGCGTCGCGTCCCGGATAGGCGTTGGAAACACGGGTGCATGGCGGCGCCGTAGCCGCTCTCCCATGCGCACCTCCTGCCCGTAACCGATGTTAGACTGCCGGTATGTTCGCCACCGGCTCCCTCTCCCTTCGCGAGTTCGTGTCGCAGGAACCGCATCCCGCCGCGATTGTGCAGGCCGCCGTGCTGGAGTTCCTCTCCGGCCGCGACGACGCCGTCGTGTTCGGGGCGCAGGCGGTGAACGCCTACGTCTCCGAAAGCCGGTCGACGGAAGACGTGGACGTGCTGACCACCCGCGGCGAAGACTTCGCCGAGGAACTGCGTCAGTTCTTGAACGACCGCTTCGGCTTCGCGGTGAGAGTTCGCAGCGTCCGCGGCGGGATCGGGTACCGGGTCTACCAGAAGCGGAAAGAGGGGAACCGCCATCTCGTCGATGTGCGACCCGTCGAAACGTTCCCGCCGACACGGGACGTCGGCGGAGTGACCGTCGTTGCCCCGGCCGAATTGATCGCCAATAAAGTGGCCTCCGCCCACGCACGGGGCGAACGGGCCAAGGGCGACACCGACCGGCGGGATCTCAAGATGTGCCTCCTCGCCTTCCCCGAACTCAAAACCGAAACCGGCCCCGTCCGCGATCGGTTGATCGCGAACGGGGCCTCTGACGAAGCGCTTGCCGCGTGGAGCGAATGGGTCGCCCGCACGATCGAACCGGAGGGCGAGGACGACGACATGGACTGGTGAACGGGGCGGTTCGAGGATTGCAGCCGGGCGGGTAGACTCCCCGCCATGAGCCACGATCGCTACGAAAATCCCCTCCTCACCCGTTACGCCTCCGATGCGATGGCGGAGGTGTGGAGCGCCCGCACCAAGCACGGCCTCTGGCGGCGGTTGTGGTTGGCGCTGGCGGAGTCGCAGCAGGAACTCGGGCTCGACATCCCCGACGCCGCGCTGGAGCAGATGCGTGGGTCGCTGGATCTCTCCGACGACGACTTCACCCTCGCGGCGAAGTTCGAGAAGGACCTCCGCCACGATGTGATGGCCCACGTCCACGCCTGGGGCGAGGTTTGCCCCGACGCCCGGCCGATCATTCACCTCGGGGCGACGAGCTGCTTCGTCACCGACAACGCGGAGCTGATCCAGACCCGCCGGGCCCTCGAACTGCTCCGCACCCGGCTGGTGCGGGTGATCGACGCCCTCGGCCGCTTCGCCGAGGCGTGGGCGGACGAACCCTGCCTCGGTTTCACCCACCTTCAACCGGCTCAACCGACCACGGTGGGCAAACGGGCGACGTTGTGGTGTCAGGATCTCTGCTTGGACTTGGAAGAGGTCGAACACCGCCTCGACCGCCTCAAGTTTCGTGGGGTGAAGGGCACGACCGGCACGCAGGCGACCTTCCTGCAGTTGTTCGGCGGGGACGGGTCGCAGGTCGACAAGCTGGACGAACTGGTGCGGGCGAAGATGGACTTCGCGGAGAGCTACGCCGTCACCGGGCAGACCTACCCCCGCAAGGTCGACGCGATGGTGTTGGCGACGCTCTCCGGCGTCGGGCAGAGCTGTCATAAGGCGGGGACCGACCTGCGCATCCTCCAGCACCGCAAGGAGTTGGAGGAGCCGCAGGGCGACAAGCAGATCGGCAGTTCCGCGATGGCCTACAAGCGGAACCCCATGCGGGCCGAGCGGATGTGCGGGCTGGCCCGGTTCGCCCTCTCCCTCGCCGCCAACGGCGACGACACCGCCGCGACGCAGTGGCTCGAACGGACCCTCGACGACAGCGCCAACCGCCGGTTGAGCCTGCCGCAGAGCTTCCTGGCCGTCGACGCCTGCTTGCTGATCTACGCCAACGTCGCCGGCGGGCTGCTGGTCTACCCGAAGGTGATCGCGGCGAACCTCGCTTCCGAACTGCCCTTCATGGCGACCGAAGCCGTGCTGATGGCCGGCGTCGAAGCCGGCGGCGATCGGCAGGATCTGCACGAACGGGTGCGGGTGCACTCCCGCGACGCCGGCAAGGTGGTCAAGGAGCAGGGCGAAGCGAACGACCTGATCGCCCGCCTGCAGGCCGATGACGCCTTCGCCGGCGTGGATCTCTCCGCCGCGCTCGACCCGGTCAAATACATCGGCCGCGCCCCGGAGCAGACCCGCCGGTTCATCGCGGACGTCGTCGCCCCGATCCGCCAGCGTTACCCCGACACCCTCACCGGCGACGCGGGCGAATTAAAAGTGTAGTCCCTTCTCGGCTCGCCCCGCTTCGCCGTCGCCGTTAGGCGGCGCGCCTTTATGAGCGGGCGCGCCGCCTAACGGCGACGGCGAAGCGGGGGACGCGTTCCCCCGGTCCATTCCCGCTTACAGGAAGGCGAGGTACAGCCCCAGCACGCCCAGCACCAGCAGCACGCCGGCCGGGACGGCCCACTTCCAGGGGGTCATATCGACGGGCGAGGGCGGAAGTTCCGGCTTGGCCGGGACCGGGGCGACCTTCAACACCACCGCCAGGAAGATTACCAGCGCGGTGAACACGCAGCCGATGAAGTGCCAGTTGTGCATCACGCTATCGACGGCGTCGTTCCAGCCGGGCACCCAGTACTTCATCCCCACGGCCGTGGCGCCGCCGAGGATCGAGACGGCGCCGGCCCAGTCCGGCAGGCGGCGGGAGTTAAAGGCCCACAGCGTCACGGCGAAGATGGGGATGAAATACAGTCCTCGCATCTGCTGAAGGAAGTCGAAGATCCCTTCGACCCCGCCCAGCAGCGGCCCGCCGATCACCGCGGTGACGGCCACCAGGGCGCCGAAGATCTGCCCGACCCGCACCTGCTGGGCCTCGGTCGCCTCCGGGTTGATCTGCGCTTTATAGACGCCGAGGCTGAACAGCGTCGCCGTGGAGTTCAACACGCTATTGAACGTGCTCAGAATCGCGCCGAACACCACCGCCGCGAAGAACCCCAGCAGCCACCTCGGCAGCACGTCCGCCACCAGCACGCCGTAGGCTTCGATGCCCTTGGTGACCTTTCCGCCGCCGACCAGGTCGGAGCCGTACAGGTGCAGCGCCGCCAGGCCGGGGATGACCATCACGATCGGGGCAAGCAGCTTGAACCCCGCGGCGAGCAGCACGCCCTTCTGCCCGTTGGCGAGGCCGTCGGCGGCCAGCGTCCGCTGGATGATCTGCTGGTTGGTGCACCAATAAAAGAGGTTCACCAACAGCACGCCGGAGAGCAGCGTCGACCACGGGATCGTCGGATCTTTCAGCGTCCGCCGGCTGAGGCGTTCGTATTCGACCGGCGGGCTTTGCGTCCGCAGTTCCTTCGCCAACTCCAGCGGGTCGGCGTCCGCCGGGGCGTCGATGCCCACCTCCTCCGCCTTCTCCCGCACCGTCGGGGTGATCTTCGCGTACGCCTCGGCATCCTCGGCCTTCAGATAGGCGAGGGACTCCGTCAGCCCCACGGACGCGGTCGGCTCGACGCCGGTGCGTTCCTCCGCGTTCAGGGCGTCCCATTCCTTCCGCCGATCCTGCAACGCCTTGCGGGCGTCCTTGAGGGGACCGACCGCTCGATAATCTTCCTGCAACGATTCGTATAAATCGCTGCGAGTCTCTTTCATCTCTTGGAAAGCCTCGACGACGTTGTCCGCCGTGGGGCTTTTCTCCGCGACCGCCTGAAGGCTCAGGTAGGCGATCAAGAGACCGCCGATCAGCAGGCCGATGCCGTTGATCACGTCGCTGAACGCCACCGCCCGCAGTCCGCCGAATACCGCATAACAACTGCCCACCACGCCCAACGCGATCACCAGTCCCCACAGCAGCGTGGCTTTCTCCGCCTCGAAGTTCGCCGCCAACGGGTCGTCGCCGAGGCCGGTCATCACGTCGAGTCCCAGCACCCCGATAATCGCCGTCGCCCCGGTGTATAAGACGACCGGCAGGGTGATGAGGGAGTCCGCCAGCACGAACATCAACGTGCTGACCGCCCGCGTCTTCGGACCGAAGCTGCCCTCCAGGAACTGCGGCACCGTGGCGACGCCGCGGGCCAGATACTTGGGCAGGAAGACCAACGCCATCAGCACCATGCTGAACGCGGCGATCACCTCCCAGGCGAACACGCTGAGTCCCTCGTCGAACGCCCCGCCGTTCAGACCGACCAGCTGCTCGGTCGAGAGGTTCGTGAGCAGCAGCGAGCCGGCGATCACGCCGCCGGTCAGGCTGCGGCCGGCGAGGAAGTACCCCTCGCCGGTGCCCAGTTCTTTGCCGCGGGTGAAATAATACGTCAGCCCGGCCACCAGTCCGGTGAACAGCAGAAACGTACCGGCGGTGAGAAAGTCCATCAGTCAGCAGGCAACGGCGGAGCGGCGGGCAAGCCTCGGGAGTGTAACGGCGACGTCCGATCAGTTCTGCGTCGCCCGGACCTCCTGAGAGACGGCGTCAGCAAATTCCCCTTAATCGGCCGGCGCCGATTCTGACGCAGGTTCTAGCGCCGATTCCTCTGCCGGCTCTTCCAAGAGAGCCGTCGCCACGGCTTCCAGATACGCCTTCGACTTCGGCCCGGCGACCTTCAACCGGGCTTCGCCGTCCCGCCCGACGAACACCGTCGTCGGGTAGCCGCTGAAGCCGGGCACCGCCTCCTGCGCCCGCTTGTTGCCGATCCCGACGGGATAGTTCACGCCCTGCTCCGCGACGAAGGCTTCCACGTCGCCGACCGAATCTTCCTCGTAATTCAGACCGAGCACCTGCAAACCCTGCTCGCCGTGCTCGGTCTGCAGGGCGATGAGGTGCGGGATCTCCTCGCGGGCGGCCTCGGACCCGGTGTTCCAATAGTGCGCGACGACGACCTTCCCTTCATAATCCGCCAGCCGCTGACGACCGTCGTCGAGGTCGCGATAGATGAACTTGTAGGGGAACGATTCCGCGGCGGCGAGATCCGCGAGGGCCTGCTCCGCGGGCGGGAGGGTCGATGCGGACCCGAACGCCCCGCTGCTGGCCATGCCGGCGTCGCTCAGGCCGGCGTCAGCAGGGCCGGTCCAGCGGGCGAGCCGCTCCTGATAGTCGTCGTCCTCCCGCAGCGACTTAAACGCCGGGTCGGCGGCGAGGGCGTCCCAGTCGGTCCAGCCGACCTCCGCGGCCCGTTCGAGGAACGTCAGCGCCTCGCGCGAGTCGTTGCGCTTCTCCAGGGCCGCGGCGGCTCGGACGAACAGGGGTGCGAACGTGTCGGCGCCGTCGGCGGCGAGGTCCGGGAACGCCGCCGCGATCTGAGCGGCGGTCTCCCCGGCCTGCGGCGGCAGCGCGATCGCCGCGGTCCCGCCGGCCTCCTCCGCCTTCTCGACCAGCCCGTTTAACGCCGCGACGACGTTCGCCGCGGACGGCTCGTCCTCGAACTGCCGCTCCCAATTCTCTTCCAACTGATCTCGCAGGTCCGCGGCATCCAGGTCTTCGCTCAGCCGCAGGGCGCGTTTGAGGTCGGTCAGCTTCGGTTCCTCGGGGACCTCCGGCCATTCGGCATAGGACTCCGGTTCGACGGTCTCCGCGAGCAACTCGGTGACGATGCCCTCCAGCTTCTCGAGGGAGTGCGCCCCGACGAGCACCTCCCGCACCGTGCCGTCGCGACCGACGAAGACGGTGGTCGGATAGCCGCGGAAGTTCGGCACCGCGGCCCGCGTCGCGTCCGACCCGGGGCCGGTGGGATAATTGATGCCGTACTCTGCGACGAACTCCCGGATGTCGGAGACGTCGTCGCGATAATTCAATCCGAGGATGCGCAGGCCGTCCTCGGCGTAGCGTTGTTGAAGCTGAATAAACGAAGGGATCTCCGCCCGGCAGGGCGGGCACCAGGTGCCCCAAAAGTCCACGACGACCACGTTGCCTTGATAGGCCGACAATTGATGCGTCCCGCCGTTGATATCCTGATAGGCGAAGTCGAACGGGAAGAGGCCTTCCGACTGCTCCCCCGACGGGCCGCCGAGCGACGGCGGCGGGGAGGAGCCGGACGGCTCGGTCGAGGCGAGCGACGGCATCCCCGACGTCGAAGCGTCGGCGGCGGTCTCTTTCCACACGGTCAGGCGGGCTTCGAAGCCGGGGATCTCCCGCAGCATTTCGAGGTCGGGGTCGGTCGCGGCCTGCTCCCAGCCGGCGAATCCGGCGGCGGCGGCGCGGTCGAGGAACGCCGTGGCCGCGGTCGCTTCGCCGATCCGGCTGTTCGCACAGGCGGCGTGATAAAAGATCTTCGCGGCTTGCTCCGGGGCCAATTGATCGCCCGCCGCCGCGGCCGCTTCGCCGGCGTAGCCCAGCAGGGCGTAGCCGCGGTGTTCATGGAAATCCATCGCCTGAATGCCGGCCCGTTGCAGCTCGGTCGCGGCACGGGCGGCGACTTCCGGGTTTTTAGAACGAGCGGCGTAGAGCTCCGGCAGTTCGGCGAAGGACTCCTGCAGATGCGACGGCAGGCCGGACAGCACGGCGGCCACCTCCGCATCCGCCGCGGGCGATGGCGGATCGGCCGATGAAACCGAGGGGCGAGACGACGCTCCCTCCGCGGCCGGGTCGCGCGACAGATTCTCCGGCATCACGGCGCCGGGGTTCGTCGAACCGTCGCTGCTCGCTTCGCCCGCGGTCGGGGCGGTCGTGACCGGGGCGGCGACGGGGGCTTCGCCGCACCCCGTTAGGCCGAGCACGGCGCCGGCCACGAGCGCCGCTCCGGCGCTGGGAAGAGACCCGCGGAGAGCAGGACGGCGGGGGAGCGGACGGACCATCGCAGCGAACTCCGCGGGGCGCATGGAAGCGGGGCACCGTCGCCAGACGGCGCCCCGCGTTATCTCCGGCGCCCGTTCGCCTCACAACCCGCCGCGTGTCGCGACGGGCGGGAGCGGGACCGGCGGCCGCGTCGTGAGACGACGGCGTTAGACCTCGTCGCCGGCGGCCTCGGTGGTCTCCGGCTCGTCGTCCTTCGCGTCCTCTTCCTCAGCTTCCTCGGCGGGGGCCGCTTCGGCGAGCAGTTCGGAGACGACCGCGTCGAGGAAGACGTAGTCGTGCAGGCCGACGACCTGCATCCGCACTTTGCCGTCCCGGCCGACGAACACCGTGGTCGGATATCCGCGGAAGTTGGGCACGGCGTCCTTGGTTTCGTCGGAGCCCAGGCCGGTGGGGTAGTTCATATCGTTCTCCTCGGCGTACTCGGCGGCCTGCTCTTCCTCGTCGCCGTAGTTCAGGCCGAGGATCTGCAGACCTTTATTGCCGTAGGTGTCCTGCAGCTTGATGAACGACGGGATCTCGGCCCGGCAGGGCGGGCACCAGGTGCCCCAGAAGTCCACGATGACGACCTGACCTTTATAGTCGGCCAGGGTGTGCTCCTCGCCTTTGATATCGGTGAAGGTGAACTCCAGCGGGAAGGATTCGCCTTCGGCGAGAGCCTTCTTGGCTTCGGCGATCGCGGCCTCGCGGATGTCCGCTTCCCAGCCCGCGACCCGATCCGCGAAGCCGTCCAGCTCGCGGACGGCGGCCAGATCCTCGTCGGTCTTCAACTGCTCCATATCATCGAAACCGTATTTGACGGCCAGGATGAGTTCCTCGACGGCGGCTTCCGGTTCGCCCTCGACCGCCAGGGCGCAGGCGGAGTTATAGAACACGCTGCCCAGCCGGCCGGGCTCGGCCGTGCCGGCTTCGACGGCCAGGTGAGCCATGTCGCCGGCCAGCGCGAACGCTTCGTACTGCTCGTCGCCTTCGAGGCGGTTTCCCACGACGTAGAGGACGATCGCCAGATCGACGGCGTGCTCTTCGGCGGGTTCGCCGACCGGCCACTGCGAGGACACGTAGTTCAGATACGTGTCCCGAATGCGCTCCGCGGAAATCTTCTCGATCATCGCCTCGACCTCGGCCCGCAACTCGGCATCCGGGTCCGTCAGGCGGGCGATTTTCTCGTCCAGCAAGGCTTCCATCGCCGCGACGCGGGCGTCCACGTCCGCCTCGAGCTTGGCTTCGAGCTTCTTGGCGACCTTCTTGGACACGCGATCGGCGAGCTTCTCCGCGAGGGCGTCCAGCGCCTCCTCAGACATTTCCGGGGTCGACTCGACGACTTCCTCAGTCAACTCGGCGTCCTCCTGTGCCGTCGCGGCCGGAAGGACGGACAGACAGAGGGCAGCGACCGCAAACAAGTACGGCGGGGCGAAACGCATGGGAGACTCTCTGGTTCGGAGCGGAGGGGCGATGTGCTGAACGCCGCACGATCATCCCGCACGGTCGTAACCGGCACAACCGGCTGGCACGGGGCCGTTCCCGGCGCCGACCGTTCTCCAGCCGCTCTCCGAGGGTCCGAACAGGCGTTGAAGCCCCGTTCGGAACGCCTCAGACGATCTCGGCGATCGGCTCCGTCTCGCCCACGCCGGTCAACTTGCGGTCCAGGCCAGCGTGGAAATAGGTCAGCCGGTTCGGGTCGAGGCCCAGCTGATGCAGCACGGTGGCGTGCAACCGGCGGACGTGCATCGGTTGATCGACCGCCCGGGCGCCCAGTTCATCCGTCGAACCGACGCTCACGCCGCCTTTAATCCCCCCGCCGGCCATCCACATCGTGAAGCCGTAGGAGTTGTGATCGCGGCCGCTGCCCTTGGCGTACTCCGCGGTCGGTTGGCGGCCGAACTCGCCGCCCCAGATGACCAGCGTTTCGTCCAGCATCCCGCGACGCTTCAGATCCTTCAGCAGCGCGGCGACCGGCTTGTCGGTCCGTCCGGCGTGCAGGTTGTGGTTCACTTCCAGGTCGCCGTGCGCGTCCCAGTTATTGTCGTTGTGGTGACCGCCGGCGTAGAGCTGCACGAACCGCACGCCCCGTTCCACGAGCCGGCGAGCGACGAGACAACGGCGACCGAAGTCCTCCGTCTTGGCGTCGTCCGTGCCGTAGAGCTTGTGGGTCTCCGCGGTTTCCTGCGACAGATCGACCGCCTCCGGGGCGGCGGTCTGCATGTTATAGGCCAGCTCGTAACTGGCGATGCGGGCGTTGAGGTCGCTGTTCGGCCCCCGTCCGCCGGGCAGGCCTTCGCCGCCGAGGTGATCGCGGTTGCGGTCGTTGATCGCGTCGATGACGGCCCGCTGAACTTCGGGAGTCAGCCGATCGCTTTTGAGGTTATAGATCGGCTGCGACCCCGCCGCGGTGCGGAAGGTGGTGCCCTGCAGCTTGCTGGGCATATAACCGCTGGACCAGTTCTTCGCCCCGCTGATCGGCCCGCCGCTGGGGTCGAGCATCACGACGTAACCGGGCAGGTTCTCGTTCTCCGTTCCCAGGCCGTAGTTGACCCACGATCCCATCGCGGGGGCGCCGGAGAGCAGCTGGCCGCTGTTCATCATCAGCATGGCGGAGCCGTGAATCGGGCTTTCCGCGGTCATGCTGTGCAGGAAGGCGATGTCGTCCACGCATTCCCCGACGTGCGGAAACAGGTCGGAGACCATCTTTCCGCACTCGCCGTACGGCTTGAACTTCCAGCGCGGCTCGACGATGCGGCCTTCGTTCTTTTTCCCGCCGCGGCCGAACGTCTTCACCTCGACGGTCTGGCCGTCCCGGCCTTCCATCTCCGGTTTATAGTCGAACGTGTCCATGTGGCTCGGCCCGCCGTACATGAACAGGAAGATGACGTTCTTCGCCTTGGGCTGATGATGCAGTCCCGCGGCGAGGCTCTGCGGAGCCTCGGCGTTACCGCGATCGTCGAAGGCGAACCCGTCGCCGGAGAGCATCGAGGTCAGCGCCACCGACCCGAACCCCCCGCCAAGCTGATGGAGGAACTCGCGACGGGTGCGGCCGCAATAATTTGCAGGGGCGACGGGGCGGGACATGAGAGCGATTTTGAAGGGGATGTCGGTCGACGTACGCCGCCGTCGTCAGGCGGCGCGGGCTGTGGACGGGGCGGGAGCGATAGGC
>NZ_WTPX01000101.1 GCF_013036045.1 Alienimonas chondri | reverse complement strand
ACACAGCGTCCCGGACGCTTCAAGCGTCCGGGACGCTGTGTCGCTCGGAAACGCTCTGGGCGGGGGTGAGGGGGCTAGACCCGTCCGGCCGCCCTTCATGACCCCGCCGCTCTCCTCTGGCGTGTGCCAGTCCCCCCGCGAACGGCCGCGTGTGAAGGTTCGCTCACCCTCACCCCCGGCCCCTCTCCCTGAGGGAGAGGGGAGAAGAGCGGGCCACGACTCATCAGTTCCCCCTCCTCCTTCAGGGAGAGGGGAGGCAGGAACGGTGCGATCACCCGCCGCGCAGCAGCACGCGCAAACCGTAGATCTCGCGGAACAGCGGGCCGCTTTGTCGGACGGCCAATCGCTCCAGACTCAAATCGTCCACGCCGGGGGCGGTGAGGATGAGGCGGTCGCCGTCGACGCGGGCGACCACGTCCTTCACCCGGCCGCTGCGGCTTTCGTCCAGCGCCTTCGCCAGTCTTAAAATCGCGGCGAGCTTGGCGACGGCGACGCGCTCCGGGCGGTCCATCGAGGTGAACGGCGTGTGCGTCGCCTTGGGACTCGCCCGGCGGTGATAGCGGGCCACCAACCCGATGAGATGCAGATCGCGACGGCTGACCCCGAACAGGTCGCTGTTCGCGATGAGATACATGCTGTGCTTGTGATAGCCCGTCGTGCCCACGAACAAGCCGACCTCGTGCAGCAGCGCCGCGAGGGTGAGGATGCGGCCGTGGCGGGCGTCCAGGCGGTGGCGTTCGGCGAGTTGCTCGAACAACCGGTCCGCCATCCGCGCGACCTGCTTGGCGTGGTCGCCGTCCACCCGATAGCGACGGCCCAGCGTGACGGCGGATTGAATCGCCTGGGCGGCGGCGCGGGCGGTCCAGTCGCCGCGGGCGGCGGTATCGCGGATCAAACCGTCCCGCAGGTGCACCTCGGCGACGATCATCTCCTCCAAGCCCAACGCCTCGGCGAGCCGCAGGTTCACCAGCAACGCCGGCCGCAAGGTTTCGGCCTGCTCGAAGGGGAGGTGATACCGCCGGGCGAGTTCGTCCTCGGTGCGGGCGAAGGCGTCGTCGAGGAAGTCGCGCAGCAGCGACAGCGGCAGCGTTTGGGCGGCGGCGTCCGGGCCGGCTTCGGGTTCCTCCCCGGCGCCGGGGGTGGGCGGCAATAAATGACCGGCGGCGAAGCGCACGTCGGCGCCCAACGCGATCAGGGCGCCGGCGTCGTCGGGCAGGTCGGCGGCCATCCGGCGGGCGGCCCGGTCCGCCTGCCGCTCCCACAACTGCCGCGGGCTGGTTCCCGCCGCCGCCCGGACCGCTTCCCGCATCCGCAGCGCGCCGACGCGATAGCTTTGGGAGAACCGCACGTCGCCCTGCTGAATCGCCAGCACGTCGGTCGTCCCGCCGCCGACCTCCGCGACCGCGGCGGTCGCGTCATAAAGCCCCGGATCGGCCTGTAAATACGGGAGGACGCCGAGATAGGTGACGCGGGTGGTCTCCGCCTCGTCGATCGGTTCGATCTCGATGCCGGTGGCGGCGAAGATCCGGTCGAGAAAGGTGAGGCGGTTGGTGGCCTCGCGGACGGCGCTGGTGGCGACGACCCGCAATCGTCCGTCGCCCGCCTCGGAGCCGCCCGCTCCGCCGCCGGACAGCCCGCGTCCGCCCGGGGAGAGGCCGTATTGCTCCAGCACCCGGCGATAATCCCGCAGCACCGCGACGCAGGCTTCCATCGTGGCGGGGGTGATGGCGCCGTCGGTGAACACGTCCTTGCCGAGGTTCACCGCCCGGGTGAGGTGTTCGAGCGGTCGCACCGCCCCGTCCGCGGCGACCTCCGCGAGCGCCAACCGCATGGCGGTCGCGCCGATATCGATCACCGCGACGGGCAGCGGCGGGGGGACGGGGTCGCTCAAGGCGAAAGGCGGAGGGGAGAAGGCGGAAGGGGGGAAACGCCGCGGAGAACTCTGCCCCCCTCTCCCTTCAGGGAGCTTCAGGGAGAGGGGCCGGGGGTGAGGGTGGCGATCCCTTACATGGATTCGTTTGCGGAGTGACGGGCGAAGCGCTGGGGAGAACGGAGGAACGGTTCGAGAGTGATTGTATGTCGCTTGCCCCTCACCCCGGCCCCTCTCCCGAGGGAGGGGGGCGACGAGCGGCCGGAAGACCCTTCCGCCTTCCGCCCTCCCCCTTCCGCCCTAACCGTCGGCCTGCCGTTGTTGCCAGGCGGCGGCGCCCATCACCGCGGCCTCGTCGCCCAGTTCGGCGGCGACGACCTCGAAGATGCCGCGGAAGGCCGGCATCGCGGCGGCCTCGGCGGCCTGCTTCACCGCGGGGACTAATAGCTTCGGCATCGCCTCGACCAGCCCGCCGCCCAACACGACCACGTCCGGCGCCAACAGGTTCACGACCCCGCCGACCGTCGTCCCGATGATCTCCGCGGCGTCTAATAAAATCTGACGGACGGCGTCGTCGTGCTCCGCGCTGTCGGAGAGCGCCCCGCTGCGGATGTCGATCAGATCGGTGCCGGTCTCTTTCATCAGATGCGGCGCCTGTCCGCGATAGGCGGCCAAGGCGGCCTGACTGGCGATCGTCAGCTTGCTGGCGACGGCCTCCAGCGTGCCCCGCTGCCCCAGCCCGCTGCGGGGGCCGAGCGGATCGACCGGCATATGGCCGATCTCCAAGCAACTATATTTGGCTCCGCGAAAAATGGCGCCTTCATAAACCATTCCGCCGCCGATGCCGGTGCCGGGGAACACGCCCAACACGCAGCGTTTTTCCTTGCCGGCGCCGAACTTCCATTCGCCGTACACGCCGGCGTCCACGTCGTTGCAGAGGGTGACGGGGCAGTCGAACTCCTTCTGCAACAGCTTCGCCAGCGGGACGTCCTTCCAGCCGAGGTTCGCCGTGTTGATCAACACGCCTTTGTCGAGGTCCGTCACGCCGGGCACGCCGGCGCCGATGCCGATGACGTCCTTGGCGTCGACCTTCGCGTCGGCCAGGCAGTCATTGATGGTGTCGATGATGCGTTCGACGCCGGCCTCGCTGCCGAGATGGCCCTTCGTCTTGCGGCGGTCCTTGCCGAGCAGCTTGTAGTCCGCGTCGAAGGCGCAGGCGTACATCTTCGTGCCGCCCAGATCGAAGCCGATTCGCACGCCGTCGCCGGCGCCTTGGTCGTCAGCGCCTTTGTCGTCCGGGGACGTGTCGGAATCGGAGTCGGCCATGAGCGGCGGGAACGCGCGGCGGGAACGGGAGGACGATGTGGAGACCCGAAGTCTATCGCCGCCCGCGGGCCGGTTCAGCCCCGGCGGTCCGGCGGATCGGCCGCGCGACCATCGCGGAGGCGGACGTCGATCTGGTAAAACTGAGAGCTTCGACTCTCCGCGGCGACTCCGCCGCATGGCCTTCGACCAACTGTCCCATGCTCCGTCCCAGCGCTTCTTCCGCCCCCGCACGCGTTGCCGTCTCGGCCCTGTGCGCCTCGCTCCTGTTCCTCACCGCCGGCGGTCTGACCGGCTGCGACGGCCCGGAGGACGGCGTGATCGAGGGTGACGAGGACGTGATGGAGGAGGAAGAAATCGAGGATTACGAGGCCGAGATGCGGGCCGCCGAAGCCGCGGCGGCCGGCGGCTGACGTCCGTGACGAGAATCGCTCTTTCTTTGCGGAATCCGTAAGCAAGACGCCCCGCGGCCGATGTCGGCCGCGGGGCGTTCTTTGGCGGGGCGTTCTTTGACAGAGTCCGCCGTCGCGCGAGCGACGGGAGGACGGGCGGCTTCGGGCCGCGGTCGGTCAGAACTCCTCGACGGTCTCGCCGCCGGCACGGCTGCCGAGGGCGCCCCAGACGCCGTAGTTGCTGCGACCGCTGTTTTTCGAGTTCACGGCGCCGCTCTCCCCGTTGTCGATCGTCTCGGAGATGAATCGGACGGACCCGTCGCCCAGGCAGACCTGTACGCCGCCGCTGTGGAAGCTGCCGGCGGAGATGACGCCGTTGCTGCCGTCCCAGCCGCTCGACAAGCAGCTCGGGCCGTTCGGGGACAGGATGGTCAGGAACCCGGTCATCGGGGTGATGCCGTCGTTCCAGCGGTTGCCCCGCTCCACCCGGCGGGCCAGTTCGCTGTCCGCGTACATGCCGGGGTCGACATCGGAGCTGACCGCGTCACGACAGTTAGTGAACGGGTCGTTGTGAATGGAGCCGCCGTAGCCGGAACTGCCGTTGCGGACGACCGCGGACTGGAAGAACGCGGCGCCGTCCCAACGACCGTTCTCGCCCATCAAGATCGTGTTGATGGAACCGTCCCGCATGTCACGGATGCCGCGCCAGGTGAACTGGTCGAACATCCCGCGGGCTGCGGCGCGCGATCGCGGGTTGGTCGCGTTGGACCAGTGACTGATTCCGCGTCCGTTGTCGCCGCGGCAGAAGGAATAGTTCGTCTCGCCAACGCCGTTGGGGTTCTTGCCGTCGCTGGGGCACAGCAGCGTGGCGACTTGGGTCCGCCACGGCGTGTACGCGCCCCTCCAGGGGCGCCCGCCGCCGGCGCGGAACACGTCGTCGGCGCTGGAGGGGTCGCCGTCACGGTCCAACGGTCTGCTAATCTGATTCCATAGCGCCGTCTGGTCCATGTACGGCAGCAGCGGCACGAAGCCGGAAACCCGGAGGCGGTTGTCTTCGCCGTAGATGCCGCTCCGGTCCGGGTCGGGGGTGTTGTGGCCGGCGGAGGCGGCGGGGAAGAGCTTGTAGGTGCTGTGGTAGTTGTGCAGAGCCAGCCCCAGCTGCTTGAGGTTGTTCTGACACTGGCTTTTGCGGGCCGCCTCCCGGGCTTGTTGCACGGCGGGCAGCAACAGCGAAACCAGGATCGCAATGATCGCGATCACGACCAGCAGTTCGATCAGCGTGAAACCCGTGCGGCGTGCGGACCGGGATCTGCCTCGCGGCGAAGTAGGAAAAGACATTCGATTCCGAGGGGAGGGAGTTGAGAGCAGGCTGAGGAGGATTCGGGCCGACCCGAACCACACAAATCCCAGCATCGCGGCAACGAGGGAACCCTCGATGAGAGCCGACGAACGCATCGACCCTAACGGATGCGAACCTCGCACACCAACAACGAAATCAACCAAAAGTTCCGCGGAAATCGAAATCGTCGCCCAGATTTTCGCAGAAAGTGCGGTCGCCCGCAGCGCCGTGATGCTAGTCCGGGTGATCCGGCAGCGGGTCGGCTTCATAGAGGTCGACGAACCCGACCCGCCGCAGCACGGTCAGCGCCGGGGCGTTCCAGATCATCGTATCGGCCCACGCGGATCCGTCGGCGGGGACGGCGGCGAGCGCGGCCCGCAGCGTCGCGGTGCTCAGCCCCTGCCCCCGCGCCGCCCGCTGCGTCGCCATGGCGTACACCAATCGGTCGTTCGCCCCCAGCGGCTCATGCCAACCGCTCACCCGATCGCCCGGCCGCGTGCGGGCGAAGCCCAGCGGTTCGCCGTCGATCGACCCGACCCACAGCGTCGCCCCGTCCGCGGCTTCGGCGTGGTGAACGGCGGGAAAGTCCGCCCCGAACCGCTCCGCCAACCGATCGAGCAGTCCCGCCGGCAGTTCGTCCCCCGGCCCGTACCCGATGACCGCGATCGGCGAACTGGGCGAACCGTCGCCGGGCGCTTCGCTGGTCGCCCCGGCGGGCGCCTCGCATTTCAAGACGGTCAGCCGGCGTCGGAACCGATTATAAACCCGAAACCGAACGGCCCAGAGCAAATCGGCGAGCGAACGAGGCAGCGGCATAGAGGGGAACGCGACGAATTATGCAGATCGACCCCTCAGCCTACCCCGCCCGCGGGGCGGCGGGCGACGCATTTGCCAAAAACGAACCGTGCGAGGAACGAACCGCGTTCCGCCCGCGTCTACCGGGCGCCCTCAGGCGGCCTGAGGCAGGGCGGGGATCCAGCCGAGGTGCTGCAGGGCGAGGATATAAATGATGATGCCGATGACCTGCAGCACCATCACGGTGCCGCCGATCTTAATGAATTCCCCCCAGCCGACGGTCACGCCGGCCTCTTTTTTGAGCGTATACAAGGCGATCACGCAGGAGATGCTGCCGATCGGGGTGGCGTTTCCGCCGAGGTTGCTGGAGAGAATCAGCGTCCACCACAGCGGTTCGATCGGCGTCCCGGGTTCGCCGCCGACGCTTTCCACGATGGGAATCAAGGTCGCCGCGACGGGGATATTGTCCACGATCGCGCTGGTGACCGCGCTGAACACCGCCAGCAGCGGGACCAAGAGTTCCAGCTTGCCGCCGCTGAGCGCGACGACCTGACCGGCCAGCCACTCCAGGGCGCCGGTGGCCTCCACGCAGCCGATCACTAAAAACAGGCCCGTGAAGAACAGGATGACCGTCAGGTTCACCTTGCCGATTGCGTCTTCGACGCCCTTGCCGGCGAACAGCAAGCTCAGCACGCCGCCGGCCATGGCGACGTAATCGACGCCCAAGCCCAACGTCGTGGCGAACGCGAAGCCGAGCACCGTCAGCGAGAGGATCAACGCGCTGCGGATCAAGACCCAGCGGCTTTCGACCAGCGCCCAGGGATCGAACTCCCGCAGCTTCGCGTCGAGGGCGACCTTTTGCTCCTCGGTCTGTTTCCACGGCACGGAGTTGCGGAAGAAGAACCGCAGCACGCCCATCGCGATCAGCAGGCTGAACGCGGCGAAGGGCAGGCTGACCTCCAGAAATTGTACGTAGGGGATGCTGGCCCATGTCCCGATCATGATGTTCGGCAAACCGCTGGCGAAGGTGGCCAGCGCCCCGGAATTCGCGCAGATCGCCACGCTCAACAAGAACGGCTTCGGGCTGTAATCCAGGCTCCGGCAGATCACCAGCACCAGCGAACCGAGGATCAACATCGCGGGCACGATGGTCAGCACGGCGACCAGGAAGAAGGTCAGCAGATTAATACTGAGCCATAACAGACCGGCTCGGCCGTGCGTCAGGCGAACGATCCAGATGGAGATGAAGTGAAACAGCCCGCTTTTGCCGACCACGTCCACCAAAATCCCGGTGCCGATAATCACGGCGAAGATGTTCAGCTCCCCGCCCAAGATGTTGTAGACGTCCTGATACTTGTCGAATAGCGGCTTCTCGCCGAACCACTGCATGTTCAACGCCAGCAGCACCAGCACCAGCGCCCCGCCCAAGGCGGCGACGGTCTTGTGCAGCCGATCGACCGCCACGCCGACGTACGTCAGCAGCATCCCGATCGCGAACAGCCCCATCACCCAACCCGGCGCCGGGTCGCCCCCGTGGCCGCCGGCGGCCAGCAAGGGGACGAACGATAGATCCGGGGCGAACCCGAGGCTCGACGACCCGAGACTCGGCATCAAGTCGAGGGCCGGGGCAAGCCCGCTGGGCGACGGCACGGGTGCGAACGGCACGGGTGCGGAGAACCGGGCGGGGGCGGACCGGCCGGAGCGAACCGGGCGGCGGGGCGGAGGAACGAATGCGGGGCAACGGACTCGTCGCCGGTCGGCACGCTAACCTCCCCCGCCGTTCGATACCAACCGGACGCCCCTCTCCGCAGCGCCGGCCGAGGACTTTTCCCCAATCGGCCCGCTGCGGGCGGCGGCTCCGCGCTCGCGGCTCGCTTCCGCAGCTTTCCCCGCGGCCACAGCCCGGGTTGCAAACCCCCTGCCGCAAGCGTCGTCCCGGCCTCGGCGCCGGCTCGAGACCGGGGCTTCCCCTACGGCAAACGGCTCCTGGGGAGGGATCCCCCTACCCCACGAGACGGCCCCCTCGGCGGGTTTCCGCCGTTGCCGAAGTCGTCCTCACGGACCACACTTTGGATGGTCGACCGTCTCCCCGAATCCGCCTCTATGTCGTCACCGAACGCCCCGCCGGCGCCCGGATCTCGTGGGGAGAACGACGCGAAGCCCCCCGTTTCCAACGGTTCTTCGCACCCCCTGCCTCATCCTGTGGCGCAGGGAGTCGCCCGCGCCCTGCTGGTGGACGACCGCGAGCGCCCCCGCGCCCTCGCCGCCGCCGAACTGCGACGGGCGCTGCCGGAGGTCAAGCTGGAGGTCGCCGGCTCTCGCGAGGAGACCGTCCGCCTGCTGGACAAGTTCGCGACGGAATCTTCATCCCCAGAGGACCCGTTCCTGTTCGCGGTGCTGCGGGACGGGATGGCGTGGGGAGAAGGAATGGACCTGCCGCACGCGATCCGCGATCGGCTGCCGCACGTCCCGCTCATTCTGACCTGCGATCCGAACGCAGACGAAGCGCCGGAAGCGGCCTGCGATCCCGCCCGCGCCGGCCAAGTCACCCGGCGTGAGGGGCTGGAGGAGGCGATCCCGATTGCCGGCGACAACGTCGCCGCCATCGCCGCCGCCGCGGAGGCCTGCTTGAAACTGGATCGCGTGACCAGCGAGCGGGATCGGCTGATCGCCGAGCGAAACCAGTTGGCCGAGGAGCGCCGGGCGGTCGAGCAGAAGGTGGACTCGTTGCTGCAGGCCTCGGCGAAGACGGCCGAGGCCGAGGCCGGCGATCGACGCCGCCTCGCCCTCGTCCTGCACGAGGACATGCTGCAATTGTTGGTCGCCGCCCGCATGTTTCTCGCCTGTGCCCAGAACCCGGTCAGCGGCGACGAACCCGATCCCGACGCCGGCCCGCTGACGGAGATCGACTCCCTGCTGATCCGCAGCGTGCAGCTCTGCAAGGATCTGACCGGGCTATGGAGTCCGCTGGTGCTGTACGAAGCCGGGCTGGTCGCGGCGTTGCGCTGGCTCGGCGAGACGACCCGCATCGGCGCGACGGACTCCCCGGAGAACGACGCCTCCGAGAACACGGGCGACAGCGCTTTCAGCCAAGCCGGACCGCTGCCCGGGACGCTGGTCGCGGAGGTGGACTGCGACGACGACGCCGAACCCGACACCCAGGACAGTCGCACGCTGCTGTATCAGGCGGCGGTGGAGTTGCTGTCCAACGTCGCCCGACACGCCGGCGTCGATCACGCCCGGTTGACGCTGCGCCGCATGCGAACCGACGCCGACTCCCCGGACCTGCTGAGTCTGACGGTCTCCGACAAAGGTTGCGGGTTCGATCCCAGCGCCCCCCGCGCGTCCTCCGCCGACGACGAGGGAACCGCAGCGGCCGACGGAACCTCGGCGACGGTCGACGAGGCCCCATCGCCCGCGGCTCCCGCGAAGAACCTGGTGGACACGGGCGATCCGATCTCGAACCGGTTCGGTCTGTTCAGCCTGTCCGAACGACTGCGACTGGCCGGCGGGCGGATGGAGATCGAAAGCGTCGCCGGGCGCGGGACGATCGTGCGCCTGCTTTGCCCGATCAACGCCGGGCGCTTCACCCAACGTCCCCTCTTCGCCGATTCCGAGGCTGCTCTGTCCGAACACGCGTCCTCCGCGGCGGATTCTTCCGCAACGCCGCCGATCAAGGAGGGTTCTCGCGGCTCCGCCCCGCCGCCGCATTCGCACGGAGGAACGCCCCGCGCGACGGCGCCCCCCGATACGTCGACCCCCGAACCGGCGGCCGACGCGAGCGCCGCCCCGCCGATTCGCGTGTTGCTGGCGGACGATCACCGCATCATTCGCCTGTCGTTGTCCGGCCTGCTGGGCCGAGCGCCGGGCATCACCGTCGTCGGCCAAGCCGTCGACGGGGAAGACGTCTTGGAGAAAACGGCCGAACTGCGACCGGACGTCGTACTCATGGACGTGAACATGCCGAAGCTGGACGGCGTGGAGGCGACCCGCCGGCTCAAAGCGCGTTGGCCCGAAACGCGGGTCATCGCGCTGTCGATGCACGAATCCGACGACCGCGAGTTCGATATGTTCGAGGCCGGGGCGGAGTGCTACGTCGTCAAAGACGGCCCGCCGGAACAGCTCATCCGCGCGGTCCTCGGGGACTCCTCGAAATAAGCGATCAAAGCGCCCGTCGGAACGCTCTGCGGGCGGCGGGCACGCCTCCGAACGTGCTGAGGAAGGCTCTTCGTCGCGAAACGCCGCGGGGAGCTTATTTCTAGGCGCCGTTTGCGCCTCCCGCTCGCTAGGATTCAACGGAACACAAGGTTCTCTTCATCGTCGCCCGTTGTCTGAAGTCGCATCCCTTGAGGAACTGATCCCTTCCGGGCAGAGTTCCGTGAGCTATCGGTTCCAGTTGTTCGTGACGGGCAGCAGTCCTCTGTCGTTACGCGCCCGGGAGCATGTCTCCCGCCATCTGGCCGAACCCTTGGGGGATCGTGCGGAGATCGAGGTGATCGACCTGATCGCCGACCCGACCGTCGCCCGGCGGGAGCGCATCGTCGCCACGCCCACGCTGGTGCGGCTGGAGCCGTCCCCGGTGGTGCGTTTGATCGGCGACCTGACCGACTTCGAACGCGTTCGCACGCTGGTGCTGGTCGGCGGAGATCACCCCCTGCTCAATCCCGGCGGCGGGGAGTCCGGCCCCGGCGAAGCGGGCGCCGCGCCCTCGTCCACCGAGCGACCTTCGTCCTCGCCCCCACGCTCTTGACGCCCGCGTCTCCGATGCCCGCGATTCGAGAGCGCGGCATTGATCGGGACGCCCCCCGCCCGCCTTTCTCTCCGGTTCTGACCCTTTCGGTCTCGCCGGCCCAACGGTCCCCGCTCATCCCCGGCCACCATGTCCGACGAATCTGCCGACACGCACGATCCGCCCCTCTTCGAGGCTGCGGCGGATGACGCCGGCGATGGGGAACTCTCGCCGGGTCTGCCCCGCCTCCCCACCGGGGTTGAGGGACTGGACCATATCCTGATGGGAGGGCTGGTGAAGGGCCGCACCACCATGGCGCTGGGCACCAGCGGATCGGGGAAAACGCTGCTGAGTTCTCAAATCCTGTGGAACGCCGTGCAGCGGGGCGAACCGGCGGTGCTGGTGACCTTCGAGGAACAGGCGATGGACCTGATCCGCAACGTGCAAACGCTCGGCTGGGACTTAGGCGCCGCCGCGAAGACCGGCATACTGCAACTGGTGGACGCCTCCCCCGACCCGCACACCTTGACGCCGACCGGGGCGTACGATCTCTCCGGGATCATTTTGCAGGTGCAGGCCGCGGTGAAGGAACGCGGGGCGAAGCTGGTCGTATTGGACTCGCTGGGCGGACTGTTCACGCAGTTCGACGACCACGGCGCGCTGCGGCGGGAGATCGTGCGTCTGCGGGACACCCTGCGGGATCTGGACTGCACGACGTTGATGACGGCCGAACGCCTGCGCGAGATGGGTGCCGTTTCCCAGCACGGCGTGGAAGACTTCGTCGCCGATTGCGTGCTGATTCTGCGGCAAACGCTCGCCAACGAACGTATCCGCCGCACCGTGCAGGTCTACAAGCTGCGCGGCGACCGCCATCGCCACGGGGAGTACCCCTTCATCATCGCCGCCGGCGGGGAAACCGCTCAGCCGGACGGGATGCACAACGGCATCGTCGTGATGCCCCTATCCGCGGCGCGGCTGTCGCAGGAAAGCATTTCGCAACGCCTTCCGTTCGGCAACGAGGCGTTCGACGAGATGGCCGGCGGCGGGTTGTTTCAAGACTCCGTCGTGCTGGTCAGCGGTCCGACCGGCAGCGGCAAGACGTTGCTGTGCTCCACCTTCACCGCGCACGGCTGTGAGAACGGCGAACGCAGCCTCTACCTCAGTTACGAAGAAAGCCGCCCGCAGTTGGGCCGCAACGCGACGAACTGGGGCTACGACTTCACCCGCTGGGAAGCGGACGGATTATTAAAGATCCGGAGCGAATACCCGGAGAACCGCGGCCTCGAAGGGCACCTGTACGAGATCCGCCGGCAGATCGAACTGTTCCGCCCCACGCGGATCGTGATCGACAGCATCAGCGCCCTGGAACGCGTCAGCACCGCTCGCACCTTCCGCGAGTTCCTGATCGGCCTCTCCAGCCATCTCAAACGGGAACGCATCTGCGCCCTGCTGACCGCCACCAGCCCGCACACGGTCGGCCCGGGGGGGCAGGTCGGGGCGCATATCTCCACCCTCACCGACGCGATCGTTCTGCTGCGTTACTTGGAGCAGGAACACGAGATCGGTCGCGGTCTGGCGATCATCAAGATGCGGGGCAGCCAGCACGACAAGCGCGTGCGCCAGTTTTTCATCGACGACTCCGGCTTTCATATCGGCGAGTCCGTCGACGACGTCGCGAATCTGATCGGTAGCATCCCCGCGTAGCCCCGGGAACCCCCGACCCCGGGAACGCAGCCCCGGGGACAGAATCGAGCCGAATCGGGGCGAGCGGGAACAGCCCGCCCCCGCCGACGCGCCCGCCGGACGGCGTGGAACGAGCGCCGACGCCGCCGCCGTTCTCCGCGGATCGCGGCCCGGTCACGGGCGCCGGCGGGCTGATCCGAGCCTCTGATTCGCTCCTGACGCGGCGCGAATAACCGGTGGATTGCCGGTGCATGGCAGAGACGGCGATTCCGCGTCGTTCGGCGCGGTGGACGGGCGGACGCGCCGTCGTCCGGTTCCCCACCGCTCCCCCACCGCGAACCCACCGCTTATTCGCGCCGGGCGAACCGCGGATCGTAGCGGCAGCCCGTTGGCCAGACGTAAGTAACGTCATCCGGCCTCTCGCCGTGCACCGCGGAGGGGCTCCCCGTAAAGGAATACTGCTGATTCTTGTAGGTTTGGCATCGCCCGGCCGGGGGCCGGGCGATGCCTCCCCGGGGGTTCCGTACCGATCGTTAGATAACCGATCGGGCGTTTCACGGCGAGGTTGCCGGTCGGGGGCGAGGCAGGGGAAACAGGACGGGCTGTGCCGGGCATGGCGAAACCGCGGCGGACATTCGCGATCCCCTTGCCCTCCTCGCCCGTGAGAGGTCCCGTCGCCGCTGTGATGCCGTAGACTGAGGGACCCCGTCCGCGTCTCGCGTTCTGCGCCCCTATGAAACTGCACTGCGCCCGTCCCGCCCTCGCCGCGGCGTTCACGACCGTCGGCGCCGCCGTGCCGACCCGCACCCCCAAGGAGATCCTCCGCAACGTGCGGATCGACGCCGAGGGCGATTCCGCGGTGCTCTCCGCGACCGACAGCGAGGTCGGCGTGCGGGTGAAGTTAGGCGGGGTGACCGTCGAACGCCCCGGCTCCACCCTGCTGCCGGCCCAACGCGTCCAGCAGATCCTGCGCGAGTTGAACGACGACACGGTGCATCTGGAGCTCGGCCCCGCTCCCGGAGCGAAGGGCGGCGAGGAACCGGACGAGAACGACGCCGTCTGGATTCGCGCCGGGCATAGCGAGTTCCGCCTCTCCCCCGAAGACCCGGCGGAGTTCCCCCCGGTCGCCGACTTCGAACAGGACGACTTCCACACGCTCTCCGAGGGCGTGCTGAAGGGGGCCATCCGCCGCACGCTGTTCGCCACCGACACCGAAAGCACCCGCTACGCCCTGGGCGGGGTGCTGGTGGAAGTCGGCGGGAGCGAGGGCGGCGGCGAAACGGTCACCTTCGCCGCGACCGACAGTCGCCGGTTGGCGGTGGTGGAAGCGGCGGCCTCCGCGACCGGCACGCCCGGCGCCGGCCCGAGCGACGGCCCCGTCATCCCCGCGAAGGCGCTGGGCATTCTGGATCGCGTGCTGGGCGACGCCGACGGCGAAGTGTTCGTCACCCTGCGGGACAACGACGTGCTCTGCAAAGCCGGCGACGTGGTCGTCTCCGCCCGCCTGGTGGAAGGCCGCTTCCCCCGTTACCGGCAGGTCATCCCCGCCGAGAGCAAGCACACCGTCGAGATGGTCGCCGGTCCGTTTTACAGCGCCGTTCGTCAGGCCCAGATCGTCACCAGCGACGAGACCCGCGGCGTCGACTTCACCTTCGAGGACGGCAATCTGCGGCTGAACAGCCGGGCCGCCGACGTGGGCGCCAGTCAGATCGAACTGCCCGTCCCCTATCACGGGGACGCGTTCACGATCACCTTCGACCCCCGCTTCGTCGCGGACTTTTTGAAGGTGCTGGAACCGGAAGCGACCTTCACCGTCGGCCTGAACGACCCGGACAGCGCCGCGGTGTTGCGCACCGGCGGCGACTACACCTACGTCATCATGCCCCTGAGCCGCGATCGGTAAACGCGGCGAGCCGGGGGGCTTGTCCCCCCGGACCGGGTACGGGTTCGTTCCCGATTCGCGTTCGGTTCGCTGCGCTCACCGGCCCGGGGGGATGAACCCCCCGGCTCGCCGACGTTATGTTGCCTCCCATGCCGCCTCGCAAACCCGCCAAGCCCAGCGCCGGACGCCCCAAGGGTCCCGGCACGCCGCCGACGCTGGGGGCGGCGTTGGCGGAGCTGATTCGCATCAAGGGCGTTGCCTCGACCGGGGAGAGCACGCAGTTGGCGAAGGACTGGCGGGCCGCCGCGGGGGATCGCATCGCGGACCGCACCCGCGTCGTGGGCGTGCGGCACGGCATGTTGCACGTCGGCGTGCAGAACAGCGCCCTGCTGGGGGAATTGGCCTCCTTCCATAAAGACCGCCTGCTGGGCGAGATGCAGCGTCGACTGCCCGAGAGCCGGCTGCGGGGATTGAAGTTCAAGCTGAACGGCGAGCTGCGCAAACCCCCCGCCGAACGCCCGAACCCGACCCGGTCGCCGGATCCGGCGACCGGCCCCGCGGCCGGTTCCGGGACGAGGTTCCAACCGAGAGACCGCCCCGGGCTGCGGCCGGGCTTCGGAGATCTGCCCGGCAGTCTCGGCGACCGGTAGATCGCGGGCGTCGGAGATCGGTGAAACAGGGCCGAACGCGGCCCCCGGCGGCATGTCCGAACCGGGCCCCGGAGCGTACAATGCAGGCCTTCGCAGCCGTATTTCACGCCCCCGCCGCGTATGTCCACCGACGCTCCCGACGCCCCCGCTCCCGCTGACGCGCCGGTCGACGCACCCGCCGCCGCCGGGCCGGACGGCGCGGCGTACACCTCCGACCAGATCCGTCACCTGCAGGGCATCGAAGGCATCCGCCTGCGGCCCGCGATGTACATCGGCGGCACCGACGCCGTCGGCCTGCACCACCTCGTGTATGAACTCGTCGACAACGTCATCGACGAGTTCTCCAACCAGCACGCCTCCGCCTGCCGGGTGAAGATCAACGCGGACGGTTCCGTCACCGTCTCCGACGACGGCCGCGGCATCCCCGTCGCCGAGACCGAAGCCCTCGGCGGTCGCAGCGCTCTGGAAGTGGTGTTCACGGAGCTGCACGCCGGCGGCAAGTTCGACCGTACCAGCGGCTACACGACCGGCACCGGCGGCCTGCACGGCATCGGCATCACCGCCGTCAACGCCTGCGCCGAATGGCTCGAAGCCGAGGTCCGCCGCGACGGCCATCATTGGACGATGGAGTTCAAAAAGGGCCAACTGACCCAGCCGCTCAAGAAGCTCGGCACGGCGACGGAGACCGGCACGACGGTCACCTTCAAGCCGGACGCGACGATCTTCGGCGACACGGACGTCTCCTACGAAACGCTGCACCGCCGCCTCCGCGACGCCGCGTTCCTCAACGCCGGCCTCAAAACAGCGATCGAGGACGAACGCACCGATCAGTCCGACGAATTCCACTACGAAGACGGCCTGACGGAGTTTGTTCAATATCTGAACCGCACGGAAACGCCCCTGTTCCCGCAGGTGATCCGTTGCGCCGGCGAGATCACGGTCGGCGAAGAGAGCGAAGGAACCGAGCAACTCATCGGCGTGGACGTCGCTTTTCAATATCACTCCGGCTTCGCGGAGCAGATCCGCTGCTACGGCAACGGCATTTATAACAGCGAGGGCGGCTTCCACCTCTCCGGCTTCAAAACGGCGCTGACCCGCACGCTGAACGCCTACGGCAAGCGGACGAACGCCTTCAAGGACATCGTTCCCGCCGGCGACGACTTCCGCGAAGGCCTCGCCGGCGTGGTCACGGTCCGCCTGCCGGACCCGAAGTTCCTCGCTCAGAACAAGGTGAAGCTGCTCAATAACGAGGCCGAGGGCGCCGTCAACAGCGTCGTGGGCGAGCAGTTGGCGAAGTATCTGGAAGAGCATCCGGATATCGCCAAGGTGATCCTGCAAAAGGCGATGAAGGCCGCCGAGGCCCGCGAGGCGGCCAAGAAAGCCCGCGAAATGGTCCGCCGTAAAGGCGCCCTGACCACCGGCGGACTGCCCGAGAAACTCCGCGACTGCCGCAGCCGCGAGCTGGAAAGCACGGAGTTGTATCTGGTCGAAGGCGACTCGGCCGGCGGCTCCGCCGACACCGGCCGCGACAGCGAGCACCAGGCGATCCTGCCGCTGCGAGGCAAGATCCTCAACGTGGAGAAGGCCCAGCTGGTCAAGGTGCTGGACAATAATGAAATCAGCAACATCTTTAAGGCGGTCGGCGTGCCGCCGCAGGCCGGCGACGAGGACGTCCGCAAACGACGTTACGGCCGCATCGTCCTGATGTGCGACGCCGATATCGACGGCTCGCACATCCGCACGTTGATCCTCACCTTCCTCTTCCGTCACCTGCGGGAACTGGTCCGGTCCGGCGCGATCTATATCGCCCAGCCGCCGCTCTATCGAGTGACGAAAAAGGGTTCCAAGGCGCCGCCGCGCTACGTGTTGACGCACGAGGAGATGCAGACCGAACTGGCGGAGCTGGGCCGCGACGGCACGACGCTGGTCGTCAAAAAGGACGGCTTTGAATATGAAGAGGACGCGCTGGCCCGGCTGTCGGGCCTGCTCAGCAAGCTGGAGGAGCCGCTCGAAACGCTCGAACGGCGCGGCGTCGACTTCCGGCTGATGGTTCGCGAGCAATTAATCGACATCGACGAGCAGGGCCGCGGCGGTCGGCTCCCGCGGTTCCGGGTGACGCTCGGTCCCGACGAGCATTGGCTGTCCGATAAAGCGGCGCTGGACGCCTTCCTCGAAGAACACCAGCCCCCCGCGACCGACGCGCCGCCTAACGGCGACGGCGAACCGGCCGACGACGAGGACGACGCCCCGACCTTCGCGGTAACGGACCTGCATGAGATTCGGGCGATCAACGAGACGCTGGTCGAATTAAAAGGCCTGGGCGTGGACCCGCGGGATCTTATCTCCGCGGGTCTGGTCAACGGCGAGGTCGTGCAGCCGTTCGAGGTCCGTCATAAATCGGGCGAAGACGGCCTGGAGAGCCTGCGGGATCTGCTGCCGCGGCTGCGTGAGCTGGGCGAACGCGGTTTGTCCGTCGTCCGCTTTAAAGGGCTGGGCGAGATGGACAGCGAAGAGCTGTGGACGACCACGATGGACCCGGAGACCCGCACGCTGATGCAGGTCACGATGGCCGACGCCAGCGGGGCCGACGAAATCTTCCGCATCCTGATGGGCGACGCCGTCGAACCCCGCCGCGAGTTCATCGAAAAGCACGCCCTCGAGGCCCGCGATTTGGACGTGTGAGGCGGCGGGTTAAAACGTCGTGAGCCGCTCTCTTCAAGAGAGCGGCTCACGACGGGACAGGTAGAGTTTGAGGCTCGGCTCACCGGCGACGCAGCAGCTTCAAGGCGGCGCGGATGTCCGGCTGCTGGTTCAGGGGCAGGCTGGTTTGGGGGACGCGGGGGCCGGTTTTGCCCTGGGCGATGCGGCTGGGGCGGTAATTGCTGGTGCGTTCGCCGCGGACGTTC
>NZ_WTPX01000100.1 GCF_013036045.1 Alienimonas chondri | reverse complement strand
GTGCGGCGGACGGGGTCGGATTGCAACCGACCTGCCCGCGGTTCTTCGCCCCGGTTCCTAACGCAGAGGCCTAGTCAGGCCTCTGCGTGACAGGAAATGAGGGTTAGTGCGGATGGACCGCCCCGGCGATGAACAGGGTCGCCAGGAAGGTGAACACGTAGGCCTGCATGAACGCCACGAAGAGCTCCAGCAGACCGACGAAGACTTGCCCCAGCACGCTGCCGATCGTGATGCCCGTACCGAGGAACAGGCCGGCCGTGCCGTCGTCCAGCATCGCCCAGCCGGCGCCCGTGAAGGACAGAAGCAACGCCAGCGCGACGTGCCCGGCCATGAGGTTCGCGAACAGACGCACGGCCAGCACGGTGTGCTTGATGAACAGGCCCATCGCTTCGATGAGCCAGATCACCGGCAGGAGGATCGGCTTGATCGCCGACGGCAGCTCCATCCCGGGTACGAGGCTCTTCAGGTAGCCGATGAAGCCGCTGGCGTGGATTCCCACGCCCACGACGGTCACGAACACCGTGATCGCCAGGAATCCGGTGACGTTGATGTTGCCCGAGGGCGTGCCCATCCAGGGCAGTGCGCCCATCAGGTTGCAGAACAGGATGTAGATGAACCACGACCAGATCAGCGGAAGATACTTGTCCGCCGGGTGCCCCGCGGTCGGGCCGGGCGTGATGCTGGTGCCGGCGGAGTCGAGATCGAAGTTCGCCTCTTTCAGCGGGTCGTGGTCGGCGTTGTAGTGGCCCTCGGCGTGATGGCCCTGATTCGTGCTGTGGTCGTTCGCGTCGCCGGCGTGCGGGTGAGCGTCGTGGTCGCCGATCGTCGGCCGGACGACTTCGTCGCGGATGAAGACGAGGATCGTCTCCCAGAAGTTCCAGAACCGACCGCGGACCGGGTCGCCGTTCCGCAGCTTGGCCGCCAGCGGGGCGAAGATCAGCAGGGCGAGCGCCGCCGCGACGACCTGCAACACCATGAATTTGGTGAGCTGCAGGCCCATGACGGGGCCGCCGTCCAGCCAGCTCTGCAAGCTGGGGAGCCAGTCCACCTTCGGCAGGTGGATGTCGTACTCGCCGTTGCCCGGCAAGTGGAAGGCGTTCGCATCCCGGACGTGATGGAAGGGGTCGTCGGAGTGATCTTCGGCGGCCATCCGCGGCACGAACGGGGGAGAGAGGAGCGGCGTGGGGTCAGGCGGAGTTCGACCGCAGGGCGGCGAACTCGACGGCGAGGCCGGCCAGCAGCGTGACGACCAGCGTCGCCGCGACCGCTTCAGCGGGGGCGCGGGGGACGGTGGAGCGAATCAGCAGCACGCCGCCGGGCGCCGCGGCGAACCGGAGAGCCGCCCCGAGGGCGAACAGGCCGGGGGCCGCGGCGGGCGAACCGTACCGGCCGCGTAGCCCCAGCACCACCGTGCCGGGCATCAGACCGATCGCCGCACACAAGATGCCGATCGCAGCGGTTCGATCGACGTCAAGCGCCGCCGCCGCCCCCGCGGCAAGCGCCGCCGCCGCCAGCGTCGCGGCTGTGTAGAGGAGGAACCAGCGGGCGACTCTCACCGCATCCCGCCGCGCGGCCCGCCGCCGGCGGACGCCTTCTTCGAGGCGTCGATCAGCTGCATCACACCGAGCCAGAAGCCGACCGCCATGAACAGGAAGGTCAGCCACGGGAACCAGCCGAGCCAGCGGTCCAGCAGGTAACCGATCAGCGGCGCTCCGGCCATCTCCATGGCGATCGTCGTGCCGACGCTGGCCCACTGCACCCCCTTCGAGATCGAAGATCGTTGATCTTGCCGCCGAGCGTCGTCGGTCTGACGCGGCGGGGGCGGGTCGGGCGTGTCGTTGGTCACCGGGGCAGACTGCGGCGATTGCGCGACCCCGTCAACCGGCTGGTTGATCGGCGGTCTCTAATGCGTCGCAACGGTTTGTCAACCATGTGTTTGCGGTGAATGTTTCTCCGTCTGGGGGGCGTCACGCTTGCGGCGTGGGGGATCCGCCGGTAACGTGTCACCCGATCGGAACGTGGATTTGTTTCGCGGTCGCGACGCTGTCGCGGCTTGTTGGAGAATTCGTGTCGTCGATCTGACAGCGGGCGGGACGCCCGCCGCGTGCGAGGTTCGGCACCGTCGTCGAGCCCCGGCTGGGACGGCCGCCGCGTGGATTCGGGCTGTCGCAGTTCGTGCGACTCTCGTGAGCAGGAACCGACCGCGATGCGGCCGACCGCCCCTCTCCGCCAAACAGGCGTCCGAACTCTCGCGACCGCCGCGCCGCCCATCGCACGCTCTCTCGCTCCGCGGGCCGGATCCCTTCCCGGCCCGGCGTCCCTCCGCGACGCAAACGGCTTTCACGAAACGCACGGCGACCGCTCCCCGCGGTCGCCGTTTTTTCATGGCCGCACCTGATTTTCTCCCCGACGCCGGGGTTGATCCCCGTCGCTCGGTTCTCCCGACGCCCGTTTGACGAAAAAAGCCCATGTCTGACGAGACCCTGCGTTCCAGCACCCGCAAAGACCTGGCCGCGATGGCCAAGGAGCATCAGGTGAGCGGCTGGCACGGGATGAGAAAAGAGGAGCTGATCGAGGCGCTCATGGATGTGTTCCGCACTTCCTCCAGGAATCGATTGCCGGCGAAAAAGTCAGCCAAGGGGGCCGGGTCGCCGCTGGTCGCCGCGAAGTCGTCGCCCAAGCCGCCGGTCTCCGCGGTTCGCGGACCGTCCGTGGGGCGTTCCGCGGCGAGCGGCGCTGTCGCGGGCGGCTCGAATCCTCGGGGCGGCTCGGCCTCCTCGGGCGGTACGGCCGGTTCTCCCTCTGCCAAAGCGGGGTCGGTGACGGTTCACGACCCGATTAAAGATCCGCGGAAGGACATCTCGACCGTCGGCAGCGGGGCGCAGGCGACGGAGGAGCTCGATGCGGTCGCCCACGATCCGCAATGGATTCACGTCCGCTGGGTGCTGAAGCGCTGCACGGTGCAGCGGGCCGCCGCCGGGCTGGGCAGCGATTGGCACCGCGCCAAGCCGGTGCTGCGGTTGATGAAGATCCACACGCACGAGACCAAAAGCACCAGCGAAACGGTCCTCGCCGATACGCCCATCCACGGCGAGACGGATCACTGGTTCCTGCCCGTCGAAGAATCGCCGGCGACGTTCCGCGTTCAGATCGGCTTCCTCGCGGAAAGCGGCGCCTTCTTCCCCTTGGCCAAGAGCCGCCGCGTCACGACGCCGCGGCCGGGGTCGAAGGCTGCAGAACGCGTGCAGTTCGCCCGCACCGGCGGCTTGGGCCCGCAGGTCTCCGCCGCCCCGACCGATCGCGGTCTGGGCGCTCCCAGTCGGCCGGCGTCGGTCGATCCGATGTTCGAGAAGTTTAAGTCGCTACGGGCCGATTACGCCGGCGCCGCCTACGGGGTGGGCGAAGACGGCTCCGCGAAGCCCTTCACGGTGGAAACGGAACTGCTGATTCGCGGCACCGCCGACCCGGACGCCCACGTCTCCCTCGGCGGCGACGCCGTGCGGGTCGGCCCGGACGGCCGCTTCGCCGTGAAGATGCGGCTGGGCGACGGCCGGCACGTCATCCCGGCGGTCTGCGTCTCCCCGGATCGCACCACGGAGCAAACGGTCGCCCTCGGCATCGCCCGCCAGAAGAAGGTGATGGAGCCGAAAGCCGCCGCCGTCGGCGTGTGAGGCCTCCCGTTCCGTCGTGTGGCTGAATTCACGACGCCGAATGACGGCGGCCCGATGGGGCCTTTCGTCATTCGGCGTTCTTCGTTCGCGATTCGCCAAAGCCGCATTGGTGGCCGGCGCCGGGCGCGATAGAATGCGATTGATCTCCCGCGTGTCGGGTCGGTTCCATTTGCCGACCCTACAGGTACTGACATAGGGAACCCCGAGTCCCCGGCCGCGCGTATAGCCGCCCTTGTCTTCTTAGAAGACTCGGCAGCGGATCACGCAACCCGGGGCCGTGGTGCCCACGTGGTTTCCACGGGTCAGTGCATTTGGCCCGCCCCGGCTCGTGCGGAGATTGTTTTTTGCGCTCGATCCGCCTCAACACTCGGCGTTGATCGGCTCCGCGGGCCGGCGCTATGTCGCGCCGATGTTACGCGTGATCCTTCTGCTTCTCTCTCTGGGCGCCGTGGGCCTCAGCGGCTGCGGGACGCTCGACAATCTGTTGTCCTGGAACGACTGCCGGGTCTACGGCGGCACCGCGTCGAACCTCGATACGGTATCGAGGCATCGTGAGCTGCAAGCGCTCGTCGAGCGGCCTGCTGCTGGTCCGTCTCTCACGGAGTCACAGCAGCTGGAGAAAAGCATTGCCGAGGGAGGGATGGTGCACAGCTACGCCAGTTGGGCCTTCTTCGCGAAGCTCGATCTTCCCCTAACGCTCGTCGGCGACACGGTCACGCTTCCTTACACGCTACTCAATGCCGTGGGGCGACCGGTGGCCGCTTTCGCCGAAGGGTTCGCCGAACCAGAACCCCCAAAGCCTCCCCTCGACGTTGAATAGGAGGCATAAGCGTCCGCGTGGACGGGGTTGGCCGTACAGGGCGCAGCGTCGCCGCTAAGAACTAAACCGCGGCGGCTTCACGCTCGCGGTAGGCGAGCAGGTCGGTCAGCGCCTCGGCCTTCCGCCGATGGGCGCGGGCGCGATGCTCGAACTGGCGACGCTTCGTGTCGCTGCCCGAGGTGCGAGCCTTGCGGGTGTACTTTTCGGCCAGTTCCGTTTTGACGGACACGAGGTGGCGAACTTTGGCGTCAGTCATGACAGAACGGGGGCGGCGCAGAACGGTGTCGACGGGAACGGCCCGGCAATCTACGTCCGCGCGATCGATTCAGCCAGCCCGTCGGAACGATTAGCGGCGAACTTCACGAGTCGGAAAGCGGCGGTAGGCCCCGCGGGGAAGAAAGGATTGGGCCAATTCGTTCGTCCGCCCGGTGATGGCCGCCCGGCCCAGCTCGAAGCCCGGTCGGGGCAGGTAGATCAGCAGGCACGTCGCCGAGAGGAAAAGATCCCATTTCACCACGCCGAAACTCAGGTGCGCGATCGTCCAGAGGCAGCCGATCAAGCAGCCCGCGACGACGAGGGCGCCGACGCTGCAGAGAATTCGCAGCGGCCAAGCGGCGAGTGCGTCCGCCATCGCCTCGCGGGCCTGATCTTCGAACTGTTCGTCGGTCAGGGGCGCCATCGCTTTACTGCTGGACGCCCTTCGTCAGCTCCATGAACGCCGTTTCGAGGTTCACCTCCTCCTCGCGGAACAGCGTCGGGGCGAAACCGGCTTCCAGCAGGCTCTGCGGGATTGCGGTGTAGTCCTCGACGCCGGGCTTGAGGGAGACGTCGATCGTGCCGTCGTCGGCGATCGTCACGGATCGCGCTTCGTCGGCCTGCTCCAGCAGCTTCGCGGCGGCCTCGGTCCGGCTTGTTCCCGGTTCGGTCTCCTTCACGCGGATCTGCAACGTGATGCTCTCGCGGGCCTTGCGCATCACCTCGCGGACGTCGCCGTCCACCAGCAAATTGCCCTTCTCGATCATGCCCACGCGGGTGCAGACGTCCGCCAGCTCCGGGAGGATGTGCGAGGAGACGATCACCGTCTTCTTCAGTTCGCCCAGTCGGCGGAGCAACCGGCGAATCTCGATCCGGGCCCGCGGGTCGAGGCCGCTCGCCGGTTCGTCCAGCAGCAGCACCTCGGGTTCGTGCAGCAGGGTACGGGCCAGGCCGATCCGCTGCGTTTGGCCGCGGGAGAGCTGATTGACGTAGGCGTCCCGTTTGAAGGACATGTCGACCAGTTCGAGGCACTCCTCGCAGCGTTTGCGGCGGGCCGGACCGTCGATGCGGAAGGCGGCGGCGAAGAATTCGAGGTACTCCATCACCGTCATGTCCTCGTACACGCCGAAGGCGTCCGGCATGTAGCCGATCAATCGGCGGACCTCGCGACTGTTGCCGTAGATACTTTTGCCGCAGACGTACGCTTCGCCGTAGTCCGGGTCCAGCAGGGTGGCGATCATCCGCATCGTGGTCGTCTTCCCGGACCCGTTGGGACCGATGAAGCCGAACACGTCGCCCGCTGCCAGCGACAGGTTGATCTCGTTGACGGCGATCAGATCGCCGTAACGTTTGGTGAGCTTGCGGGTTTCGATCACCGGGAGACGATCAGCGGGCAGGGCGTGCGGGGAAGGACGGAACCGACGGCGTCGGCCGGGTTCGATTCCGGGGAGCGGTCCGGGATCAATCCGGGATCAGTCAAAATCGGCGCCGTCGAGCGGACGGCGGCGGGGCAGCGTGGGCGATTCCGCGTTCGGGTCGAGCCGGATCGGGCCGGTCGCCGGAGACGGGGGCGATGCGTTTGGTTCGCCCTCTGCGACGGGCAGGATCAAGCGGACGTACGTCTCGGTCGCGCCGTCGGCGGGGGCCTCTTCGCCGAACGTCACGTCCAGGTCCGTCAGCGACGTGTCCAATCGGCCGAACAACAGCGCCCGCCCGCTGGCGGCGGTCGCGGAGAGGTCCAGCGATTCCAGTTCCGCGTTCGAGAGTCGCGTGAACGCCGCGCCGCCCGACTGGGCGTACAGCGACAGCGCCGGCAGGATCACGCCGAAGTCGCGGCTCTTCGCGGCGTAGCGGGTGAAGACCAGGCGTTGGGTCTCGTCGAATTTCAGCGGGGCGTTCGGGTCGTTCGGATTGCCGGAGAGGACGGTCGGTCCCTCGCGAACCTCGCGGACCTGCGTCAGGAAGCCCCGCAGATCGCGCCGCACGACGCCCGCCCCGTCGGGGCGGAACGCCGTTCCCGGCGGCAGCGTCTCCGCGGCGGGGCCGGCCTCGGCCTTGGGGTCCGGTCGATACACGCGGCCCTTATGGACGAGGAAGAAGTCGGACAGCGTCCCGGGCAGCGAGTGCGACACGGACCCCCGCAGCGTCCCGTCGACGGCGACCAGCGAGCCGGTCGCCAGCTCGTCCGTCTTGCCGCTCCAATCGAGCCGAAATCGCTTCGCGGAGCGTTCGGGCAGCGGTACGCCCAGCGCCTGGGCGCCGGCGATTCGATACTCGGCCGGAACTAAACCGACGCCGCCGCCGCGATATAGCCCGCCGAACGTCGCCCCCGGCTCGGCGGCGTAGGCGATTCGCTCATCGCCGTTCTGCACGCGGACGCTCTCGGCTGGCTGGAACGCCAGCGAAAGTCGTCCCGCTTCCGGCGCCGGAACGCTCGCCCAGGCGGCGCCGCGGACTCGCCCGGACGTCGCGTCGACATCCACGACTTCCAGCCGTCGGACCGTCGCGTCGTCGCCGCCCGCTCCCCACAGCGCCAGCGCGACCGCTCCGCCGAGCCAGATCGGCAGCGTGACCCAGGTCAGCGCCGGGCGATTCAGCAGGCGATGCACCAGCAGGTAGTCGAGCGGCCCCACCACCAGCAGGAGAACCAACGCCCACGCCCCGACCGTCCCCGGCGACGCCCCGCCCACGGCTTCGGCTTCCAGCGCCCCGTACACCTGGCCGGCCATCTCGCCGATCGGCGGCCGATCGCCCGGTCCGCCGCCGGGGGCCGAACGGGTGAGTTCGAGTAAGAAGGAGGGCAGCCCGCCCCAATTGCTCAGCGGCGGTTCGTGCAGCGAGGCGGCCACGATCGTCGCCCGGCCGAAGCCAATCGGCAGTTCCGCGACCAGCGCCCCGCCGTCGCCGCTGGCCAGCACTCGGCCGTTCGCCGCCGACACCTCCGCGGCGTCCAGCGGTCGCACCGCCGCCGGCAGTAGTTTGTTGATGACGGCCGTCGTCCCCCGCCCGCTACCGCTCTTCGCCAGCCGTTCCAGCGTCGCCCGGGCCGTCAGCGGCGTCGGATCGCCGGGCGTCAGCGGCAGCCAGTCCGGGAGTTCGCCCGTCACCGACAGGCTGACGATGAGGTGCCCGCCGTCCGCAACGTATTCTCGCAGGAACCCGTCGTCGGCGGGTAGATCGTTCGCGTCGATCAACAACGCCCGCACCGTGGCAAGGGCGTGCGGAATCGTCGGCAACTCGTCGGCCGACTCGAACGCCGCGACCCGCACCGGCCGGCCGGGCCGATCCAGCGGCCCGGCGCTGCTCGTTTCCTCCCGCTTCATGGCCGCCGGCATGCGGACTGCGGCCCACAACCGTTCGTCCGGGGCGAGCACGGTGAAGTCCTCGCCGGGGTTCGCCGTCCAGCGAACGGTTGGAATGCGGTCGAGCCGCACGTCGATCGATGATTCCGCCCGGCCCGCTTGCACGAGCGCCGCCCTGCCGTTCGGGAAGTCGACAGGCCTCGCCAATGTGAGGCCGTCCCCATCGGTCACGGCGACGACAGCGGTCGCATCCGGCGTGTCCTCGTTCGCCGACGGGTCGTTGGCGAGCGGGCCGATCGGCACCCAGGCGCCGGGTCGCACGAATCCCCCGACGCCCACCGAGACCCCGCCGTCGCCAAGGCTCTTCTCGCCTAGAACGTCCCCATCAGCGCTGGATGCGATGCGGCAAAGCCCCCATCCAGTGATCAGGGCGGCGGCGACGAAGCGAGACAAAGCGGGGCGATCCGGGAGAAGGGACCGGAAGGATACAGACACGCTACGACGCCCGACACCGCCGCCGCTGGGCGGAACTGCGGCTGATCGAGGAACAGCCGGAGTGGAGCCCCTCCGACGAACGCTTGCGGTTTCGCAGCCTCCGGACGCAGTGGGGCGCTGCGAAACCGCAGGCGACGCCCGCATTCCGAAGAGGGGGCGAATCTCACCCCGGCGCCCTGTCGCTGACTCAAGCGTTATCAACGACGCGTTCGAGCAGGTCGGCGATGCCGTCCAGCGCGACCGCGGGGATCGTGTGCGGGCCGTTGAAGGCCTCGAATCGCACGGTGTGGCCGGCGTCGGTCAGCAGGTCGTGCAGCACCTCGCCGGTGGCGAACGGCAGGATGTCGTCGCCCCGCCCGTGCGACTGAAACACCCGCCGCGACGGGCAGGCGGCGGCCCGTTCCTTCCACTCCGATTCCATGACGTAGGCCCCGCTGAGGATCGCCAGCCCGCCGAGTTCGTCGTCCGATCGCAGGGCGAAGTCGGTCGCGACCATCGATCCCTGCGAGAACCCGCCGACGACCAGACTCCCGCTCGGGAGTCCGTCGGAAGTCAGCAGGGAGTCAATGAGGGAGTCGGCCTGAGTCCGCAGCTCTTCAATGCCGGCCGGGCGTTCGTTCCGCAAGGCGGCGACGCGCTGCTCAGGCGGGAGCTGCAAACGATTCATGTCGAGCATCCACCACGCCCGGGCGCCCGGCATGCCCATCGAGCCGAGATCCAGCGGCCCGGCGGGGAAGTGCAGTCGCACCTGCCCCGCGAGCGTCGGGCGGAGGTGCAGCAGATCCGCCGCCAAGCCGACCAGATCCGTCCCCGGAGCGCCGAACCCGTGGAAGATGACCGCGGAGGCGTCCACCGGGGCGCCCGCCGGCGGGCCGATCGTGCGGACCGTGAAACCGGCGTGTTCAGCGGTCGAATCGTGGATGTCAGCGGGCATGGGCGAGCGAGGCGGTGCGGGGGAGGTGTGGTGCAATTGACGACACGGGGGCGAACGTGCGACACCTTTACTCTAGGCGTTCTGGGATCGAGATTCGCCTCAAGCATCGCGGGGCGAGAGGTTTACGGCGCCCGCGGCTTCGGCGGCATGAAACGGGCTTCGTTCTTCGGATACGAACGTCGGGTGCGGAAGTCGGTAGACTGCCCGCAGCGACGACTCCCTCTCGATCGCCAAGCCTGCCCGAACGGAACCGGATTCATGCCACTTCGCTTGCCCCAATTGCTGCTCGCCGCCGCCGCCGGGACCACCCTGGCGGTCTCTGCGCCCGCCGCGAACGCCGGGCACGGCGACATCGGCAAGGCGACCGCGCTGGCCCACGCCGTCGAGCGGCACGCTCAAGCGACCGCCCGATTCGGCGCGCAGGTCGGGCGGCCGGACTATCTCGCGTTCGGCCACACGGCCAGCTTGATCGCCGCGGAGGCCCATGAAATCGAGGTGAAGCTCGCGGTGGGCGACGTGGCCGGCGCCCAAAGCTGCACCCATCACCTCAAGGGGCTGGTGAAGACGCTCGATAAGCAGGAGGACCGGCTGTCGCGGTGCGGGTGGAACGGCCGCGACGCTCGCAAAGCGGCGGACGACTTTGCCGACGACGTGGAGGACACCTTCGACGATCTGGAGGACGAGGTCGAAGACCTGAAGGTCGTGCCGATCGTGGTGCACGGCGGCACGCCGCACCCGGCGATCCTCGGTCGCCCCGGGGCCGGACGGCCCGGCCTGAGCCGCGGCCCCGTCGTGGTCGGCCCGCCGGTCGTGGTCACGCCGGCGCCGACGAACCCGCGGTACGATCGTTACCAATCCAACCCGCTCACCCCGCGGTACGACGATCGCGGCCCGACCCCCGGCTACGGCGGCACGGCGCCCGGCGGCTATGAATATCAGGGCGAGAGCGACGGCCGGGGGATCTACTACGGACCGAGCCGCGGTGCGATCGACGCCCGCGGCAGCCTCTCCGCCCCCGCCCCGCAGCCGGTTCCGCCGGGGACGACCCGTCCGGGCACGATCCGGCCGGCCCCCGGCGCCGGCGGCCTCTATGACAACGGGGGTGGCTACTCGGCTCCGCGGTACGACGGGCCGAACGACTACCGGCCCGTGCCCAGCCGCGACTCCTACCGTCCTGCTCCCGCCCCGCCGCGGTACGACGACCACATCGAACCGCAGTCGTATGACGGCCCGGCCCTGCCGTCGCTGCCGTCGCAGGCCCGGTATGACCGCAGCGACCGCCTCGATCGGTTCGAGGAATCCGACCTCGGCCAACTGCTCCGCGACGTGATCTTCCGTCGCTGAGCAAAGAGGACGTCGATGCTCTTCACGGCCCGGTCGCCCTACGCGTCCGGGCCGTTTCGCGTTCCGGAGGAGTTCGATTGGCGAAGAGAGGGCGGTCGCGCGGGTTCGGCTGCCCCGCCGTCGATCCGGCGACTAGGATGCCCGCCCCGCGTTCGCCCCCGTTCTGTTCCGTCATGGTCGACGACTCGCTGATCGCTGAACCCCACGCTTCCGACGCCGAGGTTGCGCCCGGCGCCCCCGCGCCCGGCACAGCAGCGGAAGGAGCGAAGGCGAAGCACTACACGGTGCTCGCCCGGCGTTATCGGCCGCAGACGTTCGCCGAGGTCATCGGGCAGGGGCACGTCGCGCGGGCGTTGACGAACGCGATCGCCGGGGGCCGGGTGGCTCACGCCTACCTCTTTACCGGCGCCCGCGGGGTGGGGAAGACGTCGACGGCCCGCATCTTCGCCAAGGCGCTCAACTGTCCGAACTCTCCTAAAGAGGGGCCGAACGCCGGCGTCCCCTGCAACGCCTGCGAGATCTGCGAGGCGGTCTCCGAGGGCAATGACGTCGACGTGCTCGAAATCGACGGGGCCAGCAACAACGGCGTGGATCACATCCGCGATCTCCGCGGCAACGTGACCGTCAAACCGATGCGGGCCAAGTTCAAGGTCTACATCATCGACGAAGTCCACATGCTGTCGAAGGCGGCGTTTAACGCGCTGCTGAAGACGCTGGAAGAACCGCCGAGCGGCGTGAAGTTCGTGTTCTGCACCACCGAACCGAACAAGCTGCCGGACACGATCCTCAGCCGCGTGCAGCGGTTCGACTTCGCCACCGTTCACGTTCAGAACATCATCCAGCGCCTCGCCGCGATCGCGGAGGCGGAGGGGTATCAGGTCGAACAGTCGGCCCTCGAACTCGTCGCCCGCCGGGCGGCGGGGTCGATGCGGGACTCGCAGAGCCTGTTCGATCAGTTGCTCAGCTTCGGCGGCGAGACGATCACCGCGGACGAGGTGCACCGGCTGTTCGGCACCGCGTCGGACGATCGGCTCGTCACGCTGGTCGGGTATTGCGTGAACGGCGACCCGGCCAGGGCGTTGGGCGAACTGGAAGCGGCGATCGGCGACGGGGTGCAGCTCGACGAGTTGATCGATCAGCTTGTCGGCTATCTCCGCGACCTGATGATCCTGGCGGCCGGCGCCGACGGCGTGCCGCTGATGGGAGTCAGCGAGGAGCATCGAACCGCCCTCACGGAGCAGGCTCGGGACTGGGGCGTGCAAACGACGCTCGCGGCGGTGCAGTTGCTCTCCGAGGCGAAGCTCCGCATGCAGCGGGTGACGTTCGGCCGGGCGCTGGCGGAAGCCGCGCTGGTGCGAGCCGCGACGCTGGGCGATCTGGACGACCTGGCGAACCTCGCCGCGACCTTGCGGGACGGCGGCCCGCCCGCGGGGGCGGCGCCGACCCGTCGCCCAGCGCGACCCGCTCCCCAGCCGCAGCGATCTGAGGTTCCCCGGCGCGCAGAGCCCGTAACGCCGAGGCCCCGAGGGGCCTCGGCGTTACGGGAGGAGAACGAACCGGCGGGAGGTGAAAGCCAGAAGAACGAACCGGCCAAACCGGTTCACGTCGGTTCGTCCCCTGCGGATCCCGTCCCCGCGGCTGAATCGCCCGCCGCTGAATCGCCCGCCGCTGAATCGCCCGCTGGCGAGTCTCCTGAAAGCGAATCGCCCCCCGTCGTGGCGGTGAAACCGGGGAACGAGGCCGCGTTGCTGGCTCGATTGAAAGAGGAGATCGGGACCGGGAACGCCCTGACGGGGGTGCGGGAGAGTTCCGCTCTAGCAATTCTCGGGCCAGATCGCGTAGAATTGCGGTTCCCCGACGCGCTCAAAGTGGCCGCCGACCGGTGCGAAGCGAAACGCTCCGCGGTCGAAGCGGCGCTCCGGGCGACCGTGGGACGGCCCGTTTCCTTCACCGTCGCTCTCGACGCCCCCCCCGCAAACGGCGCGGCCAAGCAGGAGCCGACGGAGAAGCGCGACGCCTCCCGCCCGGAACCGGTCGATCCCGAAGACATCGCAGACCCCTTCGTACGCCGCGCCGTCGACCTGTTCGAGGCTCGGCAAGTGACCTCTCAACCGCTGCCGCCCGCCGCCCAGGCGGTCCCCGATTGACGCCCGCGTCGGTCAATTTCTCCCTTCTTCTCCCCGCGACGTGGTGTGATCGATGTTCGGTAAACTCGGCGGCTTGGGCAATATGGCGGCCCTCGCTTCGAACTTCGGGGAGATTCAGAAGCGGGTCAAAGAGGTGCACCGCAAAACGGGCGAGATGATCGTCACCGGCGCGGCTGGCGAGGGCGCCGTCGAGGTCGACGTGACGGGCCACGGCGTGATGGTCGCCTGTCGCATCGCCCCCCCGCTGCTGAGCGGCCCGGAGAATCGCGAACAATTGCAGACGCTGATCCAGCAGGCGTCCAATGACGCCGGCGCCAAAGCCAAAGCCGCCGCCAAGGAGATGATCTCCAAAGAAGCGGAGGATCTGAACGTGCCCGGCCTGGGCGACATGCTCGCCAAGGTCGGGATGTAACCGTCGCGGCCCGTTCGCCGCGCGAGGTTGCTGTTCGCGGTACACTCGACGGCCCGCCGATTCCGGCGGCCGCCCATTCCGGCTCCCGCGGTCCCGGGTTCCACGCCCGTCCGGCCGCCCACCACTTCCGTCACCCGTTACGGGGATCGTGATGCGCATTAATCTTCAGCAGTCCATGAAGATGAGCCAGCAGATGAAGCTGGCTCCGCGGATGATCCAATCCATGGAGATCCTCCAACTGCCGGTGATGGCGTTGCAGGAACGGGTCGATCAGGAACTGGCGGAGAACGTCACGCTGGAGATGGAGGACCGCGATAAAACCGTCTCCGAGTCCGAGGAGAAGGCCGAGCGCGAGAAAGCCCGCGACGAAAACGAGCGGTCGGAGTCCGAGAAGGGCCCGATGGAAGTGGACAACGACGACGGCAACGCCGACGACTTTGAACGCCTGGTCGATATGGCCGAAAGCTGGCCGGACGACAATTACACCAGCGGCTCGAAACCTTCCTCCAACCGCGTCTCCGAGGCCGGCGACCGGGCGTTCGACGCGATGGCCAACGCCCCGGCCCGCTCCCAGAGCCTGCATGACAGCCTCGTGGAGCAGTTCGGCTACTTCGACGCCACGCCGGAGGTCAGTTCCTTCGGTCTGTACCTGATTCAAAACTTGGACGAAGACGGCCGTCTGCAAAGCGGCCTACCGGACCTGATGAGCGCCTACGGCCGGGCGATCACCTATGAGGATGCCGAACGGGCGCTGCACCTGATCCAGAAGCTCGACCCGCCCGGCGTCGGCGCCCGCAACGTGCAGGAGTGCCTGCTGCTGCAATTGTCCAACGATTTGGAATATCGGGATGAATTAGAGGTGTTGATCTCCCGGCACTTGGAAGACCTCGCGGCGAACCGTTTGCCGGCGATCCAGCGGAAGACCGGGTACGACCTCGAAACGATCACCGCCGCCGCCGAAGAACTCTCTCATTTAAACCCGCACCCCGGCCGCGAATTTCACAGCTCCCCGGCCCAGGCGGTGACCCCGGATCTCGCCGTCGACCGCGACGAAGAGGGGAAATACACCGTGCGTCTGCTGGACGAATACACGCCGAATCTACGGATCAGCAAGTATTATATCAAGCAGCTGCGGAACAGCCCGGACGCCGCCACCAAGGAATATATCAAGAAGAAGATCGAGGGCGCTCAGTGGCTGATCGAAAGTATCGAGCAGCGGAACCAGACGGTCAAAAAGGTGACCGAAGCGATCGTCGAGCACCAGAAGGACTTCCTAGAAAAAGGCCCGGAACATATCCATCCGCTTAAGATGGAGGAAATCGCGGACAAGGTCGGGGTCCACGTCACGACGGTGTCTCGAGCCGTCAGCGATAAGTGGGTCCAGACGCCCCGAGGATTATTTCCGCTGCGGCAGTTCTTCGGCGGCGGCACGACCACCGAGGACGGCGAAGACGTCTCCTGGAACCAGATTCGCCTGAAGCTCAAAGCGATTATCGAAGGCGAGGACAAGAAAAAGCCGCTCTCCGACGACGCCCTCGTCGAGGCGCTCAAAGAGGACGGCTATCAACTCGCCCGCCGCACGGTGACGAAGTACCGCAAGAAGATGGGCATTCCCTCGTCCCGTCAGCGGCGGGAGTACGTGTGAACCGGCCCGCCGGCGTCCGCCCGTCGTCACGGCTCCGCCAGCGAATTGCGGTCGGAGCTTGGCTGGCGGGGGCCGCGGTTGCGGCGGGGCTGCTGGCGACGGGCGTCAAAACCGGCCTGGAGAGCCGTCGCCTGTTCGTTCAATTCGAGCAGTGCCGGACGCGGGGGCCGCTTGAAGCGACGGTAAACTTGTCCGAAACCGGCGAAACGGTCGTCCCGTATCGACAACTCTGCACTTATTCCTGCGGATCGATCCTCTGGACGCCGCTCCCCGAGGCGGGCGTGACGGCGCTCGACGGTTTAAGCGGGCATTTGACGGTTCACGATGAAAGCGACGTGGTTCTCGGCGAAGTCGCGTTCGACGCCGAGCGTTTCCATCAACCGTTGGACCGGGTGCACCTCACGGAACTGCCGCGGGACGTGCCGGAAGGGGAATGGACAGCCGTGATTCGCATCGACGCCCCCGCGGCGGCGGCCGGATCGACCTCGCTGCACGGCGATTATCGAATGTGCGGCCTGGAGATCGTGCCGGCGTATATCGCGGCGGCGATCGCCGTCGGCTGCTGCGTGTTCGGAGCGATTTTGGCGTTGGCGCTTCTGCCGGGGCTGATCAGGACCGTCACGAGGCTGAGGAACCCCCCGATGCCGGCGGAGGCCGTCGGCTGATAGCGTCTCCCCACGCTCATCTTTGAAAGCCGACCCGTGGCCGACCCGTCCCCCCGCGATCGTCCCATGCCCGATCGTTCGGTGACCGACCCGCTGGGCGCCGACCGTCCCATTGGCGACGACCCCGCCGGGGAGCAGTTTCGCCCGCCGGGACCGCATCATGTCGTCGATCCGGCGGACGTCTCGCCGGAGCCGGTGCTCTCGCCCAACGCCCATGAGGTGTCCGACGCGGAGGGCGAACTGCTGGTGACCGAGGCCGCCGACGCCCCCCCGTCGTGGGCGAGTTCTCGGCTGATCGCCGGAGCGGTCGCGCTGATACTGATGCTCCTGACCGTCGGAATCGGAGCGTGGCTCGCCGGTTGGCTGTCGGAGACCGGCGACGAAGCGTTACGCGGCGGCGTGGCCGCCCCCATCGACGCCGCGGCGCCCTTGCTCGAAAGGGCGGAGCCAACGGACGCTCTGTCCGTCTCCCCCTCGATTTTCGGCTGACGAAGCGAACCCCGGAGGACCGTTCGTGTCAGATCCGACGAACTGACGGCCGCACGGTTGGCCGCGTCGCCGGGATGATCTATCCTGTGCGAGAAGCCGGCGTGCAGCGAACCCCCGAACGGGGCCGCTCCCGCCTTCCTTCCCCGATGGTGTAATGGTAGCACAACAGATTCTGATTCTGTTAGTCTAGGTTCGAATCCTAGTCGGGGATCTTGATGGGTTCGGCCCGGGCGGCTGGAACGGGGGCGTGGAGTTCTTCTTTTCCCGCAACATCTTGTGCGGGGGGCCGGTTCGTCGGTCGGTTTGCTGCGGGGCTGTTTAGACGCTGTTCGGCGCTGCTTGGCGGCAGAGTTGCGGGTCGTGGCGGCGTTCGATCTGCACGGTCGCGTGTTCGATGCCGAATCGGTCGTGCAGGGCGGCGGTCAGGTCATGCAGGAAGGCGTCCTCGTCGCCGGTCTCCTCGCTTGAGAGCGGCTTGAGCAGATGGGCGGTGAGGGCGGTTTCGGTCGTGCTCAGCGCCCAGACGTGCAGGTCGTGGACATCTTCGACGCCGGTCTGTTCCAGCAGAAACCTGCGGATCGCCGCCGGGTCCATGCCCTTCGGGACCGCCTGCATCGACAAGTCGAATGATTCTCGTAGCAGGCCCCAGGTTCCCATGAAGATCACCGCGGCGATGGCGAGGCTCGTCACCGGATCGATCCAGTCAGCCGCCGTGTAGCGAATCAGCAGGCCGGCGATGACGACGCCGACGCTGACCGCGGCGTCCGCAGCCATGTGCAGGAACGCCCCGCGCACGTTCACGTCGCCCTTTCGCCCCCCGAAGAACAGCAACGCGGTCGCGGTGTTGATAACGACCCCCACCGCGGCCACGGCCACGACCGTCAGGCCGGGCACCGCCGCGGGATGGGAGAATCGGCCGACGGCCTCCCAGGCGATCGCCCCCACGGCGACCAGCAGCAGTAAGCCGTTGGCGAGAGCCGCGAGGATCGTCGCCCCCCGCCAACCATACGTGCGGCGGTCGGTCGGCGGTCGTTTCGCCAGTGCGTAGCCGCCCCACGCCAGCAGCAGGCCGGCCACGTCGGAAAGGTTGTGTCCCGCATCCGCCAGCAACGCGAGCGAGCCGGCCCAGAATCCGTACCCCGCCTCCACGGCGACATAGATGACGTTCAAGCCGATGCCGAGGGCGAACGCCTTACCGTAGTCGGCGGGGCCATGGTCGTGCGAATGGGCGCCGCTCATACAGCGTTTCTAACGGGCGGAACGAGACCCGGGCAGTGGAGCGCCGACCTGTTCGCCGGGGCGTTCGGGCGAGGGGGTCACAATACGGCGCCGCCTTCAAGCTTCAGACCGAACATCCCCGAGGGCCGGCCGGAGCCGATCCTCGGGGATCCGGGCTGCGCCCCCGCCACGACCTCGCGGCAGGAGTTCTGCGGCGTACCGCGTCCGACCTCAGTGGTCGTGCCCCTCGTGACCTTCGCCGTCATGGTCGTGGACGATATCGCCGGCGTAGGAACGGCCTTCGATCTTGACCATCAGCTTGGCCGTGGCGCCCTCTTCGTCGAGGCGCTCGGCCAGTTCCGCATCGGAGGAGACGAATCGCGACGACTGACCTTCGGGGTCGCCGGCGTCGGGGTCGGCGGCCAGCTTGAACGACTCACGGTTGCCGTCGTGCATCGCCATGACGGTCACGTCGGCGGCGTCGATCGGAGCGGCCGCGTCCGCGTGGTCGTTCAGCAGATAGATCGTGACCGTGCCGGCCGCGTCGTCGTGGATCAGTTCGGCGTGGTACCCCTCGTCGCCCAGTTCGATCAGCGGGCCGCCGTGCGGGCCCTCGGTCGGGTGGGCGCCGTGGTCGTGCCCGGCGTGCGGGTCGGGGGCGGCCGGGGG
>NZ_WTPX01000010.1 GCF_013036045.1 Alienimonas chondri | reverse complement strand
GGGCGACAGGCGGGGTCTCCACGACCGGCGGGGCCGTCGGGGGAGCGTCGCGAACGTGCTGCGAGAGTGCGATCAACAGCACGATCAGCGTCCCGCTGGCGCAGAGCAGCACCGTCAGGAAGGGGAACAGACTGACGTTCGGACCGCTGGCGCGTCGCATGGGCGGAGGGTTCTGCCGGCGCCGTTAGGCCGCCCGCCTCAACGGGGCGGGGGCGGAGGCGGCGCCCTGCTGCGTCTGCACGCTGCCGAGACGCACCGTCAGCAGGTGAGCCGCCGCGGTCAGCGAATGCACGGCTTCCTCGAACTGGCCGGCTTCGTGAACGCTGGCGAGTCCCGCGTCGATCCGGCCGGCGATCATCGCCTGAGCCTCGGCCCGCTCCGCGAGTCGCTCCATGGATTCGGCGAGTTGGCCGAGTCGGTCGGCCCGGTCGATCTCCGCGTCGGCCGCGCGTTCGATGCCGTCGCTCCAGCGTGACACGGCGCCCGTCATGCTCTCCGAGGCGGCCCGCACGGCGGAGAGAAACTCGTTCGCGGCGGCTTGCTGGCGGCGTTCGGCGGCCTCGACGACGGCGGAGGTCTCCGCCCGCACGCCCTCGGCGAACACGGCTCGGCTTTCGCTCAGCGTCTCCGACCAGGCGGTTCGCATCTCTTCCAAACTGCCGCGCCACGCCGCGGCGTGCACCTCGGCGAGATCGCCGGCGCGACGGCGCATCTGATCGGCCACGTCCGAAGCGGCTGCTCGTATCGGGTCGTCTTCGACCGCCGGACACAGGGGCAGCAGGGTGCGGAACGCCGCGTCCCGCAGTCGTTCGAGGTTGCTCAGCTCCGCCCCCTGCACCGCATGGGTGCTGAAGACCAGCACCAGCGAGAGGGCCAGCGCGAGCGCGGTAGTGTCGAACGCGACGGCGAGGCCACCCGTCACTTCGCCCAGCGATTCGCCCAATCCGTCGGGGTCGATCCCCGCGATCGCCAGCGTGATCCCCACGACCGTGCCCAGGAACCCCAGGATCGGCACGGCCCAGGTGATCGTACGGACCAGCCCGTAGGAATCGTGCAGGCGGTCGGCGGCAGTTTCGTGCAGCGTGGTCAGGCGCGCTTCGGCCCGATCGGCCGGCGGGGGGTCGAGGAGCAGCCCTCGCACGCGGGCCGGGGCGGCCAGCTTCGAATCACCTGCCCAAGTGAGCGCGTCGGCGTCGTATTCAAACCGGCACTCTGCGAGCGCGGCGACGGCGCTTCGCTCCGAGCGATGGCCGACCGCCCGCATGGCGACCGCGGCGGCGCCCGCGAAGAACAGCGCCACCGTGGCGACGGCCAATGGGTGACCGAGCGCGTAGCGGGTGATGAGCGAATGCGTCAGCGGGCCGCCCTCGCCGCAGGCGACGAGGAAGCCGGCGGTCAGCGCCGCGGCGATGGCCGCGGGGGATGTGAGCAGTTTCAACAACGCGGACGCCTCGGACCCGGGGGCGATCGCCGACGCCGGAGCCTCCGGGCGGCGGCGCGGTTCCTAGCAGCCGCGGCCCCCGCCGGTCCATCCCGCTCCGGGGCGATGCTTCGCCCGCGAAACGTTCCCCTGAGGTCAGGCGAACAGCGACGCCAACGGCGTCCCCTCGACGCGTTTGAGCGGACGACCGATCGGCGTCATCTCTTCGTAGTCCGGTTCAATGCCCAGGGCGGAATAGACCGTCGCGTAGAGATCCTGCACGCTGACCGGGTCGGTCGGTTCCTTCTCGCCCAGCGGATCGGTCCCGCCGATCACCCGGCCGGAGGCCAGTCCGCCGCCGCCGACCATACACGAAAACCCCTTGGGCCAGTGATCGCGACCGTCGAGAGGGTTGATCCGCGGCGTGCGGCCGAACTCCGTCATCACGAGCACGACGGTGCTCTCCAACAGATCGCGGTCGGCGAGATCGCCCAACAGCGCCGCGAGGGCCGGGTCGAGCGTTTCCGCTTGCGTCGCCATCCCGCCGAAGTTGTCGGCGTGGGTGTCGAAGCCGTTCAGCGTGACCTCCACCGCCCGCACGCCGGTCTCGATCAGCCGGCGGGCGACGAGGCAGCCGCGGCCGAAACGGGTGTCGCCGTAGGCCGCTTTGAGGACGTCCGGTTCGTCTTCAATCTCAAACGCTTTGACCTGCGGCGAGTCCATCATCGTGACCGCTTCATCAGTCGCCTCCGCGTGTCGCGTTCGCCGCAACTGACCGGGACGACCGGCCGAGAAGGACTGCGAGAGCACGTCCAGCCCCGCGAGTCGACGAGCGCGGCGACCGGGCTGGGCGACGTCCCGCAGATTCGCCGGGGGACCGCCGGGGTTGTGCACCTGAAAGGCGTCCAGCCCCGGACCGAGATAGCCGCCGCGCGGCGGCCACTGGCCCGGGTTCAACGCGACGTGGGCGGGAATCGCCAACCCCTCCGCCGGCTTCGCCGAGGCCGCGACCGCTCCGGCGGCCGGGTGCCGCACGGTCGGGTCGGGTCGATACCCGGTTTTGAGGAAATAGGTGGCCCGCTCGTGATCGCCCTCCGCGCTGGTCATCGACCGGATGAGGTTCAGCTTGTGCGCATGCTCGGCGGTGCGTTCGAACAGGTCGGCGAACTGCGTCCCCTTCAGCGAGGTGGCGATCGCCTTCGTCGGCCCGCCGATCGGCGAACCGGGGTGCGGATCGAACGACTCCAACTGACTCATCCCGCCCTGCATCCACAGGACGAGCAGGCTCTTCTCGCGTTCCTCGCCGCGCCGATCGGCCGCGCGGGCGGGAAGCGGCGGGAGTGCGAACGACAGTCCCAGCGACGCCGCGGCCGCGAGGACGGAGCGACGACCGAGGCGAGCGTCGGTCGAATGGGTGGGCGGAGCGATCAATGATTCCATGAGAACTCCGGCGCGTTGAACAGGGTCCAGTAAACGTCTTCGATCGGATAGCCGGCCTCGCCGGGCGTCGGTTCGTAATAACGGACGAGCGCCGCGGTCTCCGCGGGCGCCGGGCGGCGGGAGAGCACGCAGAGGAAGGCCGCTTCGACCTGCCGCGGCGGCGGGCCGGCGAACCACGTCAGCCGCGACGGTGCCCCGAAGGGCTGGGCCTTCGACAGTTCCCGCGGGAGGTTGCCGTTCATTCGCAGCAGCGCCTGGGGCACCGTGCCGGGTTCGCGGGTCAGTTCCTCCTCGCCCGGGTCCCCGTAGTCTCGAACGAAATCGACGGACCGCGTGAATCGAATCGCCCGCACGAACAACGGGCTGTCCGCGTCCAACGTCCGCACGCTGCCGGCCTGCGTCATCGCCCCGATCATCTGTTCCGGCCGCAGCCGGGTGAGCGGGAACAGCGCGTTGGCTCGGGCCATCGCTTCGTACTCGTCCTCGTTCGCCTCCGGAGCGGCGGACGACAGCCGGAAAGCCCGCGACCGCGTGATGACGCGAATCAAATGCTTCAAGCGATACTCCCCGGGACCGGTGAACGTCGCGGAGAGCCGGTCCAGCAGATCGCCGTCCTCGCCGGGCGCGAGCGGCTCCGGGTCGGGCAGATCGTCGACCGGTTCGCTCCACGCGCGACCGAACAGCAGCCCCCACACCCGATTGGCCGTCGCCCGGCCGAACCGGCGATTGTCCGCATGCGTGACCCACTCGGCGAGGGCCGCCCGACGACGTTCGGAGTCGGCGGCGAAGGTCTCCGGTAAGCGATCCGGGGCGAAGGGGACGGCCGGCATCACGACGCGATCCTCCAGCGTCTCCCGGTCCTGCACGGTGAACTCCAGCGGTTCGCCGTCCTTCTTCACGTGATCCCGGACGCCCGTCAGGCCGTACTGCGTGCGACCGTAGAACGCCGCGAGTCCCTCGAAGTCGTCCTGCGACCACTCCGCGAAGGGATGATCGTGGCACTGGGCACAGTCGATCCGCTGCCCCAGAAACGCCCGCACCGTGCGGCCGGCGAGGGCTTCACGGTCCAAGACGTCGTTCTCGATCTCCGCCGTGACGAAGTTCACCTCCGGCTTCGCGGTCCACATCCCGTCTCCGCCGATCATGCGGCGGACGGTCTCGTCCCAGGGGGCGTCCTGGTGCAGTCGATTCGCGAGCCACGCTTTGAACCGGTCGCGTCGAAAGAGGATCAAATTCCCCTCGTGCACGCCGACCAGCGCCCGGGCCAAGCGTTCCGCCCAATAATCGGCAAATCGCCGCTCGCTGAGCATCCGATCCGTCCAGCGATCGAGTCGATCCGGGCCGGCGTCCGCTTCGAACGCGCGGATCTCCTCCAAGGACGGGATCGTGCCGTGCAGCGCCAGCGACAGCCGTCGCAGCACGATCAAGTCGTCCGCCTCGGGGGCCGGCGTGACGTCTTCCTCTTCCCATCGGGTTTCGAAGAACGCATCGATCGCCGCCGCATCGACAGGATGTCGCACTCTCGGCGTGCCCGGCGATCGGTCGAGCCGCGCGGAGGCGAACGTCACCGCCGACACCACCCCCACGGCGACGAGGCCGAACCAACGACGCGAGGGGCGGAAGAACGACACGGAGACGTCCGAATTAAGAACGGAGCGACGGCTGCCCCATCGTACCCCTTGGGGGCCGTCGAGGTTTCGGCAACGCGATTTCCATGGGATTCGCTGCAACGCCGGCAATCTTGGACGGGTATCGTCCGAGGTACGTCCGAACTTTCGATCGGTGTCCCATGACGGCCCTGCTCGCTCCGCCGATCGACTCAACTCCGGCGCAGGTCGTACCGCCGTCGGAGCGGGTGGGCTGGGGTCGCCGCATTTGGAGCGCGACGACGGCGGCGGTCCGGGCGACGGTGGGCGTGCTCAGCTTCGGAGGATTGTTGGCCGCGGTCGCGGCCGTCCCGGGCGGGCCGTTGTTGGCGCTGGGGTGGATGTTGGAGGCGGAAGGCCGGGCGGCGAACGGCGTGCGAGTCGATCCTGAGGGACGAGCCCGCGCGGACATGCGGCCCCCGCTCGGCCGCTTGCTGCGGGCCGCGGCGATTCTGGCGGGCGTCGCGGCGATCGTGTGGATCGCCGCGCAGCCAATTCGCATTCTCGCCGGCGTGGCGTCGGACGCGGCGGTCATCGCCCCCGGTTCCGCCGCGGCGGGCGGATGGCAGATTGCGACGGGAGTCGTCGCCGTCGCCGTCGCGGTGCACCTCATCTTGTGGATGTACGCGGGGGGACGAACCGGGTGGTTCCGGCCGCTCCGCAATCTTTTACGGACGCTGCGTTCGCCGGGGGAAGCAGCGGATCGGCTCGGCGCCAAGTGCGGCTGGCTCTGGTCGGAGCTCGCGCCGTTGCGCTCGGTTTGGCTGGGCGTGCGAGGATTTCTCGTCGCCGGCGGGTGGCTGTTGCTGCCGACGGTCTTGCTGGCCGTCCAAGGGGACGGCGGCGGGCGGGCGCTGGTCCGCATCCTGGGGGCGTTCTGGCTGGCGGCTGTGCTCCCGTTGGTGCCGGCGGCTCAGGCGAATCTCGTCGTCGCCCGACACGCGGGGGCGTGGCGGAGCCTATGGGCCGGTCTCAACCCGCGTGCGGCCTGGCGAACGTGGCGTCGCCGACCGGCGCGGTGGACCGGCGTGCTGGCGGCCGTGGTCGTCGGTTCGCTGCCGCTGTATTCGCTGGCGGTGGTCGAACTGCCCTCCGACGCCGGCTGGCTGCTGACGCCGGCCTGCATCGCCGGGATTCTGCCGAGCCGGCTGCTCGCGGGATGGACGCGGCGGGGAATCGACCCGACCGGTCCCCGGCCCCGGTGGTGGTGGACGTATCCGTGGCTGGCCCTGGGCTGGGCGATCTCGCTGGCTTACGCGGGCATGCTCTTCCTGACGCAGTTCACCAGCGCCGACGGCCCGATCGCCACGCTGCGACAGCCGGGATTTTTCACGCCCAAGCCGTTCTGACACGGCAGCGGACTCGGAGGGCTGACGCCCCCCGCTCGCCAAAAGAGGTCCGCTATCGCCGGTTGAGGCGGCGGAGTTGTCCGACCAATTCGCCGTAACCGAGCGGCGCGGGCGGCAGCCGGACCGGGTCCGCGGTGGCTCGCAGTTGGCGGCCGACCTCGTCCTCCAGTCCCTCCAGCCACTCCGGCGGCTCGGGGCCGCTCGGTCGGCTGCGTTCACGGAGCCGATCCACCTCGCCGCGCAGCTCCGCGAACCAGGCACGGGCGGGACGGCCGTGGCCCCCCTTCAGGCTGGGCTTCACCAGTGCGTACAGCCGCTCTCGGATCAGAGGGCCGACGAGGCGTTCCTCAAGCTTGTCGCGGACGCCCGGGAGGCGCACGCCGTAGTGCTCCTCGCGTTCGGCCAATCGGGCGAGATGCATTTCGCCCCGCCGGCGGTTGTCCCGACGCATCATCCGCAGCCAGCGGTCCGCGAGATCCAGTTCCCCGGTGCGCGCCAACGCTCGAAACATCACCGCCCGCGGGACGCGGTGCCATTCGTCGCGGTCGTAGTCGACTTCGACCCGCAGGAAGTCCAGCAGGCAGTAGAACCGTTCGCCGTAATCGCTGCGCGTGGTGAGGGAGTTGTATTCGATCCAGCGATCGACCTTCTCCACCACGATCTGCAGGATGAGCGTGAGCAGCTTCTCCGCCTTGGGACGTTCGATACGGGCGTCGAGCAGGTCGTTCACCAGCTCGCTCGGCTTCAGCGGATCCGGGTTCCGCACGAGCGTATCGAGATACGGCCCGACGCCGGTGTGCAGCACCATGCGGACATGCCCCAGCGTCAAATTGCGGGCATGCAGCAGTTCGCCGCCGTATTTCGTGATGAAGTCCTTGAGATCCCGACGCAGCCCCGGGTTGCGGAGGTTCTCCGCGACGCTGAGCCGCAGCGTTTTGCTGTGGCCGATCCACAAGGCGCGGAACGGTCGCAGCAATCGCGCGAGCGTGCGGATACGGGATTCCAAAGGACTTTCGTAGAGGCTCCGGCGGCCGACCTCGCGCGGGTCGAGCGGCATGCGGCCGAAGTTCGGCGGGGTCGGCCGGTCGGGCGGCGCCGTCGAACGGACGGCCGCGGCCGTGGCCGCGCTGAGCGCCCGACGGAACAGGCGATCGAACTCCGTCACCACCGGGCCGCCGACCCGACTGCCGCGCTCGGCGTGCAGCACCGCGGCGAGCAGCCGGTGGGTTTGCGAGATCAGTCCCAATCGCGGCAGCTCGACCGCGAGGTGATCCAGCAGCCGCCAATCCGCACGACTCTGGGCCGCGGCGACCGGGTCGCCCCCTCGATCCGGCGGCACGTACAGCAGCCGACGCCGACGCAGCTTGGCGGCGAAGGCGGCGAAGGTGCGGCGGGCGCCGACCCGGTCACGACGCTGCACGGCGACGAGCAGGCGATGGGCCGCGGTATCGAACTCCGTGGGATCCTCCTCCGGCTCGCCGATTCGCGCGCGGGCCAGCCGGGTCGTCAGCGAAAGTTCCGCCGCCGCTCCGATCAGGCGATGTACCAGGCGATGCCGGATCTGCAGGCGTTCGTCCCGCAGCATGTTTTCGATTTCGTCGCCGGTGGCCTCGCCCACGGGTCGTTCGTGGATCAGCGCGGCGGCGGAGGTCAGTTCGTCACGCAGCCGGGTGAGTTCTCCGGTCCAGTGCTTCAGAACCTCCGTGTACGGATCCGCTTCGTCGTCCTCAGGCGGCTCTTCCCCTTCGAACAACGCCGGGGCGGGCACGGCGGCGATCGCATCGCGCCAGAGGGCCGCGACCGCTTCCCGATAGCGGATCGGCACGTCCCAGCCGCGGACCAACTCCGGCAGCAGTTCGTCCAGGTCGGCCGGCGGGCCGCCGCCGTCCAACAGGTCGCCCTCGACGCCATCGTCGGAGCTGTCCTCAAAGGTGACGCCCTCGTAGGCGGCGGCGAACTCGTCGCCGTCCTCTTCGTCCTCTCCCTCCTCCGGCCCGCCGCCCAGCAGCTCCCGACCGCCCTTGCGGGGGGCGGCGAGGTCGGCGTCCGGCAGTTCGAGGGCGAGGTGATCGGTGTTCGGTTCCAGCCGTTCGAAGAACTTCGCCGCGGGATCGGCCGCGTTTCCGTCCCCCGCTGCGGCAAGCTGCCCAAGCAGGCTGCGGCGGAGGAGGTGGAACACCGTGTTCCCCTCCGGCCCGGCGCCGAACTGCTCCGTCTCGCCGACCCAGTAATAAAGAAGACCGGCGGCCGCGGCGGGTTGATCGGTGCGCAGCAGCAGATCCGCGGCGCGGGCCAACGAGGCGCCGCGATCGAGTTCGTCCAGCCGCTGCGCCCAGAAGCCGAGACCGGCGTCGGCCCCGCCGGCGGCGTGCCATTCGCCGAGGACGCCCGCCACCCGGGCGGCGCTTTCGACCGCCGCCGCTCCCTGCACCGCGGGCAGGCCGTCGACGGTGGTCGTGGCGAAACGATCCCACCAGTCGGCGAAGCGCTCCAGACGGGAGGCGAACCCCACGCCGGCCCCCGCCTCGCCGCGTTGTCCCGCTTCCGGGGCGGGATCGTCCGCGGAGACGCCCCGGGCGGCGGATTCAATCCGCACCTCCCCGCCCAGTCGCAGGGTCTCCCCGACCAGTTCGATCAGCGTCTCGAGCCGCGGATCCGGCAGGCTGTCTTCCCGCGCCCGGAACAACGGGTACTGCCCCTGATAGCCGATCACGGTCCACGGATCGGGCAACAAGCCGCAGTCGACGCCCCGGCGGATCAGACCCGCGGCGGCGTCCCAACGGTCCGCCGCGTCCCGCAGGCGACCGGCGGTGTCCTTGGCCGCGGCGAACCCTTCGGCGAGCGCACATTCGATCCCCGCTTCGAGACGACCGGCGGCGCTCGGGTTGGCGGCGGCTTCTTCCCGAGCCGCATCCGGCTGATCGAGTCGCGCGTACTGCGTGGCGACGGCGCGGCCCTGCGCCTGCCGCGCGGTGAGGTCCGACAGGCTGAGGTTCAGATATTGGCGGACATGGCCAAACGGCTGGCGGGTGCGTCTCGTGACCTCCGCGAGTCGCTCCGCCCGTTCGCCGGACTGGGAATCAATCAGCCAGTCGTAGAACCGATCCCGCAGCGCGGCGATCCGGGGAAGCAGCGTCATCAGCGAGGAAGCCGAATCGTGCGCATGCGGGTCTCGGCCGGAGACCGCCGCCGCCATCAACACGGTGCCGGCGAGCGCCGCGGAGCCGTCGAAGAGCCGCTCGGCCGGCGTGCCGTCGCCGTCCTGCTCGACCCACTGCAAGATCGCCGTCAGCACGGGTCGACGCAGGACGAACCGGGTGTAGTCGCCGGCGGAAGAGTCGTCCTCGCCGTCATCGTCGCTGAGCCGGGACAGCCCCGCGGACCGGTGGCTCTCGGGGTCCCATTCGCCGAACAGGTAGTTCGTGCGTTTGAAGACGGGGTGACGGTCGTCGTACGTCCTCAGATCGAGGGCCAGCTCGACCATGCGATCCGGGTGGTACTCCGCCTCGTCCAGCATGTCGGCCGGCGTCTTGCGGAGCAGCGCCAGCGTGGCGTCCAGCACCTCCGCGGCCGGCCCCGGAGCGCTGCCGACCTCCGGCCGCCAGAGCGGGACGGGGCGGTGCCGCTCGTGCGGATGCACTTCGCTGCGGATGCCCCCTTCCAGCACGGGAATCGGGCGATGGCCGACGTAGTCGTTCAGTCGCAGAACCGCGGCCCGGACGGCGCCGGGGCCGTCGGCCGACTCGCCGCCCGCTTCGCCCACCTGCAGCAACGCATCCGCCGCCGCGGCGAGGAACAGCGGGGCGGACAGATCCGACTCCGTAAGGTCCGGCAGCAGATCGCGGTGGTAGCGCCGATAGTCGCCCGGCAGGTTCGCCAGCCCCTTCAGCACCGCCCGGGCCTGGGTGGCGTCGGCGAACGCGGAGCGTTCCGCGGCGAGGCTCTCCAACCGCTCCGACAGCGTCGACAGCACGCGGGGATACAGGGGAACCGCTCCGGAGCCGGCGCTCAGCGCCGTCGCGAGTTCGCAGAATCCCGTCGCCAGCGGGCCGTCGTTCCCGCCGGAGGAGAAGTTCAACGTCCCCAGAATGCGGTCGCAGGCTTCGGTCGCGGTCGGCGCCGTGGAAGGCGGAGCCGCGAGGGGGTCGGCATTCGGGGTCGGGTTCGTCACCCTGGCATTAGCGCAGGCGGAGCGGGCTTTTCAACCCGGCCCCGGTCACTCCCATCGACGCGCTCCGTAGATGTCGATGACGGCGGCGGTCGTGCCGGTGAGGTTGCGTCGGTGGAAACGGGTCGCAGCGGCAAGGTTTGATGCGGCTTGGCGAGGCTGTAATGGACGGCCGGGGGCCGTAGACTCCCGCGCCGATGCCCGTCCCTTCCCCGTCCCCGCCGCCGGTCGATTCGAGCAGCGCCGGGCCGGCGGTCCGCACGCTCGGCGTGGTCGGCGTCGGCCTGATCGGCGGATCGATCGCCGCCGCCGCGTTGAAACGGGGCGCCGCGAAGCAGGTCATTGGATTCGGCCGGGATCGGGCCCGGCTCGAAGCGGCCCGCGAGGCGGGGCTGCTCACCCGCACCGCGGTCGATCCGGCGGAGGCGTCGTCGGTCGATCTGCTGGTCGTGTGCACGCCCGTCGGCCGCATCGCGGCGGACATCGCCCGGTACGCTCCGCATCTCAGGTCGGAAGCCTGCATCACCGACGCGGGCAGCGTGAAACAGAGCATCGTGGACGACCTGCCGGACGAACCGCGGTTCGTGCCCGCCCATCCGCTCGCCGGCTCGGAGAAATCCGGCTGGGAGCATGCCGACGCCGACCTCTTCGAGGGTCGCGTGACGGTGGTTTGCCGCACCCCCAGCCGCGAGCGAACCGCGACCGTCGCCGGTTTTTGGCAGGCATTGGGGAGCCGCGTCGAAGTCTTGGACGCCTGCGACCACGACGCCCGGCTCGCCCGCACCTCGCATCTGCCGCACGCGATGGCCGCGGCGCTCTGCCTCGCCGTGGACGCGGACTCGCGCGAGAACCACGGCGACGGCCGACTGACCAGCACCGGCTTCGCCGATACCACCCGCGTCGCCGCCGGCGATCCGGGGCTGTGGGCGGACATCTTTCACGCAAATGCGTTTCCCGTCCGCGACGCGATCGACCGTCTGACCGATCGGTTGGGCGAACTTCGGTCCGCCCTTACCGCTCGGGATCGTGACGCCATCGAAACTTGGCTCGCCGACGCCGCAAATCGGCGGGCGGAGCTGATCGGGGCCAGTTTGACCCATCCCGGCAGAACGTCCGCCGGCCAGCCGTTTGCCGGCGACCTGAAAGGAACGAATTGATGTTGTGGGAAGTCGAAATTCGCCCGGCCGCCGGTCGCCGCGATGCGGAGGCCGAACGGGCCGCGGAGCTGGCGCGGGGCCTCGGATTGTCCGTCGAACCGACGGCGTCCGCCCGCTCGTTCCTCATCGAGGGCGACCTGACCCGGGAGCAGATCGAACGGGACGCCGTGCCGTTGCTGTGCGATTCCGTCATCGAGACCGCAGAAGTCACAGCGTGTAACGCCGAGGCCCCGCGGAGCGCCCCCGCGATCGGAGACGGCGAACTTCTCAACGTCCTGTTCCTGCCGGGCGTGACGGACAACGTCGCCCGCAGCGCCAAGGGGGCGCTGCAACGGCTGAACGTGCCGGCGACGAACGTGGCCAGCGTCCGCAAGTACTGGGTGGCGCCGGGCGCCGACCCGGCGGCGCTCGACCGCCTGTGCCGACGGGTGTTGGCGAACGACAGCATCGAGCATGTCGTCCGCGGTCAGCTGACGCTCGACACCCTCGCCCTCGGCAAGCCGTATCGCTTCGAAAAAATCGTCGTCCCGCTGCGGGGGATGGACGACGAGGCGATGTTGCGGCTCTCGAAGGAGGGGCAGCTCAGCCTGTCTCTGGCCGAGATGCAGACGGTCCGCGACCACTTCGCCGAAGTCGGCCGCGACCCGACGGACTGCGAACTCGAAAGCGTCGCCCAGACATGGAGCGAGCACTGCTCCCACAAAACGCTCGCCGGTCCGATCCGCTACGAGGGGCCGGACGGGACGGTCGAATTCGGCAACATGCTGAAGGAGACGATCTTCGCCGCGACGGTCGCGATCCGGGCGAATCTCGGCGACGACGACTGGTGCCGCAGCGTGTTCTCGGACAACGCCGGCGTCGTGCACTTCGAGGGCGAGGGCGACGACGAGCAGTGCGTCTGCATCAAGGTCGAAACGCACAACCACCCCAGCGCCATCGAACCCTACGGCGGGGCGAACACCGGCATCGGCGGCGTGATCCGCGACCCGCTCGGCACCGGTCTCGGCGCGAAACCACTGTGCAGCACGGACGTGTTCTGCTTCGCCTCGCCAACGACCCCGGCCGATTCGCTGCCCCCGGGCGTGCTGCATCCGGCGACGGTGATGTCGGGCGTCGTCGCCGGCGTGCGGGACTACGGCAACCGCATGGGCATTCCCACCGTCAACGGCGCGGTCTGCTTCGACGATCGCTACCTCGGCAATCCGCTGGTGTTCTGCGGGAACGTCGCCCTGATTCCCGCGGACAAAGTGGCGAAGAAGGTTTCGCCCGGCGATCGCATCGTCGCCCTCGGCGGAGCGACCGGACGGGACGGCATCCACGGGGCGACCTTCTCCTCCGTCGATCTGCATGAGGAAAGCGAATCCGTCAGCGGCGGCGCCGTGCAGATCGGCGACGCCGTCACCGAGAAGATGGTCGCCGACGTGCTGCTGCAAGCCCGCGACCGCGGGTTGTACTCCGCCGTCACGGACTGCGGCGCCGGCGGTTTCTCGTCGGCGGTCGGGGAGATGGGCGAGGAAACGGGGGCGGAGGTGCATCTCGATCGCGCCCCGCTGAAGTACCCGGGTCTGTCGCCGATGGAGATCTGGATCAGCGAGGCCCAGGAACGCATGGTGTTCGCCGTGCCGCCGGAGAACGTCGCGGCGTTCGTCGCGCTCGCCGAATCCGAGGGCGTGGGCGTGGCCGAACTGGGCGAGTTCACGGGCACGGGACGGCTCGTGCTGAAGTACGAGGGACACACCGTCGCCGATATGGCGATGGCCTTCCTGCACGACGGCCGCCCCCACATCGTCCGCGCCGCGACGTACGCCCCGGCGACCGTCGAACCGCTGGCTCTGCCGGACAAGTCGGATTGGACCGACGAACTGCTGGCGATCCTCGCGGCGCCGAACGTCGCGAGCAAGGAGTTCATCATTCGGCAGTACGACCAAGAGGTGCAGGCGCACAGCGTGGTCAAACCGCTGGTCGGCGAGGCGGAAGACGGCCCCGGCGACGCCGCGGTGATTCGGCCGCTGCACGCGTCGAACCGCGGGCTGGCAGTGGGTTGCGGGATCAACCCGCGGCTGGGCGATCTCGACACCGCCCGCATGGCGGAGTCCGCGTTGGACGAAGCGGTTCGCAACGTCGTCGCCGTCGGCGCCGATCCGAGCCGGATCGCCGTCCTCGACAACTTCTGCTGGGGCAACACGGAGCGTCCGGAGACCCTCGGGTCGCTCGTTCGCAGCGCCGTCGCGCTGCAGGACTACGCCGTCGCCCTCGGCACGCCGTTCGTCAGCGGAAAGGATTCGCTCTACAACGAATTCGCCTACAGCGACGAGAGCGGCGAACGGCAGACCGTCGCCATTCCGCCGACGCTGCTCGTCACCGCCATGGGGCAGGTGCCCGACAGCGGCCGGGCCGTGACGATGGATCTGAAACAGGCCGGCAATGCGTTGTACCTCGTCGGCGAAACGCGAGACGAGTTGGGCGGTTCGCACCTCGGACTCGTCCTCTTCCAGACCGGCGGCACGCCGCCGACCGTCGATGCCGAAGCCGCCCCCGCCGTCTTCGCCGCCGTGCATCGGGCGATCGCCGAAGGCTGCGTGAGAGCCTGCCACGACCTCAGCGAAGGCGGGCTCGCGGTCGCCGCGGCCGAGATGGCCTTCGCCGGAGCCTTGGGGGCGGAACTTTCCGTCGAGCACGTCCCGGACGGCGGCGACCGGCTCTCCGACGCCGCGGCCCTGTTCAGCGAATCGAACACGCGGTTCCTTCTCGAAGCGCCCGCCGAACTCACCGCGACGCTGGAGCGGCACCTGACCGGCGTCCCGTACGTGAAGATCGGCTCCGTGACGGACGGCGATCGACTCGTCATCCGCGGCTCCGACGGCTCGCCCCTGATCGACGCTTCCCTGGCCGACCTGAAGGCCGCTTGGCAATCCACTTTCGCCGGATACTGAATCGATGTCCGACAAACCCCGCGTATTCGTCACCCGCACGATCCCCAAAGCCGGTCTCGACCGTCTGCGGGAGGTTTGCGAGGTGGAAGTCTGGCCGAAGCCGAAGCCGCCCCGTCGCGACACCCTGCTGGACAAGGCGCGTGGGTGCGCCGGTCTGGTGACGATGCTGTCCGACAAGGTGGACGAAACGGTGCTGACCGCGGCGGGCGACGATCTGAAAGTCGTCGCGAACTACGCTGTCGGCTACAACAACATCGACGTCGCCGCCTGTCGGGAGCATGGCGTCGCGGTGGGCAACACCCCGGACGTGCTGACGGACGCCACCGCGGACGTCGCCGTACTGCTGATGCTCGCGGCGGCCCGCAGCTTCACCCCCGCCGCCGCCAGCGTGCGGGACGGCGGTTGGAAGACCTGGGCGCCAATGGATCACCTCGGCATGGAACTCGCCGGCAAGACCGTGGGCGTGATCGGCCTCGGCCGGATCGGCCGCGCGTTCGCGGACCGCTGTCACGGCGGATGGGGCATGAAGGTGCTCTACACGGCGAATTCGCCCAAGCCGGACGCCGATCGCGACCTCGGCGCCAAGCATGTCGAGTTGCCGGAACTGCTGGCGAACAGTGATTTCATCTCCCTGCACTGCCCGCTGACGGAGGCGACCGCGGGGCTGATCGACGCGAATGCGTTACACCAGATGAAGACGACCGCCGTGCTGGTCAATACGGCTCGCGGTGAGGTCATCGATCAGGACGCTCTGCACACGGCGCTGTCCGGGGGGAAGATTTTCGCCGCGGGGCTGGACGTCACGACGCCCGAGCCGCTGCCGACGGACTCGCCGCTGCTGGAACTGCCGAACTGCGTCGTCCTTCCCCACATCGGCAGCGCCACGGTGCACGCCCGCAGCGGCATGGCCCTGATGGCAGCAGACAACGTGCTCGCCGGTCTCCGCGGCGATCCTCTGCCCCACGGCGTGTGACGTCCGCGACGAAGACCGTTCGCCCGCACCGCCCCACCCCCAGACCGGTCCGCACCGCGGACCCGACGTGATGTCCGACCTCGATCGAATCGCCCACACCGCCGCGGCCGCGGCTCGCTCGGCGGGCGCGGTGCTGCAATCGTTTCGCGGTCGATTCGAGATCGAAGAGAAGGGTCCGCAGGATCTCGTCACCGACGCCGATCTTGCCGCGCAGGATGCGGTGGTGAAGGCGATCGCGGACGCCTTCCCCGGACACGATCTGTTCGGCGAGGAGGGACTGCGGGAGGAACGGGGCGGCGACTATCGCTGGACGATCGATCCGCTCGACGGCACGGGGAACTATGTCCACGGCTTTCCGTTCTACGCCGTCTCGATCGGCGTGGAGCGACTGACCGATGACGGCCCGGTTCCCGCGGTCGGGGCGGTCTTCGATCCCAGCCGCGACGAACTATTCCTCGCCACGGCAGGCGGCGAGGCGATGCTGAACGACCGCCCGATGAAGGCCTCCGCCTGCACGACGCTGCCGCGGGCCTTCCTGATGAGCAGCATCCCCCGCGACAGTCCCCCCGACGACCCCGCCGTCCGCCGATTCACCCACATGCTGAATCGCTGCGAAACCGTTCAGCGGAGCGGATCGGCGGCGTTGAATCTCGCCTACGTCGCCTGCGGTCGGCTGGACGGCTACTGGAGCACGAGCTTGAAACCTTGGGACCAAGCCGGCGGCGCCGTGCTGGTCGAGGCGGCGGGCGGCGTAATGCGGGCGATCGACGGCGGCCCCTTCCGCATCGCCGAGCCGAACTTGCTGGCCTGCTCGTCCGCCGCACTGGCCGACGCCACGGCCGCGGAGTTGGCGAACGCCTAAAGCGCCTGCCAAACGAGCGTCGCCGTGCCGACCGCCGCACAATACGCGGCGAACCAGTGGAGCCGGTCGTTCGACACCGCCTTCTTCAAGAGCGAGATCGCACCGACCCCGACCGCAAAAGAGACGGCCGCGCCGACCAGCAGCGGACCCACCGGCAGTTCGGACACGCTGACGCCCGTCTCGAAGACCGATTTGGCCTCTAAGAGGCCGGCTCCGGCGATCGCGGGAATCCCGATCATCAGGCTGAACCGCAGCGCGTCCGCGCGGGCGACGCCGCTCATCAGCCCGCCGGCGATCGTGCTGCCGCTCCGCGAAATCCCTGGAAGCAGGGCGAGCGATTGAAAGAGGCCGATCGCCACGGCCGCCGGCAGACTGACGCCTCCGTCCGATGGGTTGGAAGGGTCCTCCGTCGTCGACAGATCGTTTGGCCGGTTCGCCAATGCCTGGCCCGCGAGGAGTAAAGCCGCCGTCACCAGCAGGCAGATGCCCGCGAAGTCCGGCCGATCAAACGCTTCCTGCAGTAAGTCTTTGATCGGCGAGAACGCCACCGCGACGAGGGGCAACGTCGCGATGACGACCGCGGCGACGTATCGCGGACTCGTCGCGACGGACCAGAGATCCCTTCGATAGGCCCAGAGGATGGAGCCCAGCGTCCCCAGGTGCAGCACGACGACCAACAGGCGATTCGCCTCCGGATCGATCTCCCGCCCCGTCGCTGCGTCCATCACGGCGCTCAGGATGACGAGGTGGCCGCTGGAGGAGATCGGCAGAAACTCGGCCACCCCCTGCACCGTTCCCAGAACGATCGCTTCGAGATAGTGCGACGGCGACGACACGGCGGGGCTTCAGAGGAAAGGGTCGACGCAGCCTACGCCCCGCGGGATCGGACCGGACGTCAGTTTCGCGTGAGACTCTCGTTCAGATGCGATCAAGCACCGTCACCCACCGCACGATCGCGTCGATCGCCTCGTCCGACAGATCAGCGTCGCTCTCCTCGCCCTCGGTCTTCACCTCGATATAGGCGAACGGATAGCCGGCCTCGCGCATCGCCTCGCGGGATTCTTCCGGCGGTTCGCCGATCAACAGCGGCACAATCGCCTGATCCGGCTCGTTCGGGGCGAGCTGCGCGGGCGCCACGTCTGTCACCAAACCTCGATAGTCGCTCTTCGCCGTGAGAACGATGCGCCAAGCGGTCTGTCCCTGCCCCCCGGTGCCGTACAGAGCCGTGCGGACCGGTTCGACGGCATACCGTTCTCGCATCTGCTCCAGCGCCGCGGCGAAGAACGGCAGGTCGCCGGGCTGGAACCCATCCGGATTCTCGGGATTCGGGGCCAACAGGATCACCCCCTCGCGCTCCGCGGCGGGGCCGAAACGATCAAAGAGGTCGTCGGCGGTGAGCGATCCCTTCGGCGGCAAGCACACCAGCAGTCCCAAGCCCCCGCGGCCCGCTCGCTTCGGCACCAGCAGTGCCCCCGATCGGCCCTCGAAGCCCGCCACCTCCAGGGGCAGCCGACCGCTCTGATCCGCCGGCAGCGGATCCGACTTGGGATCGATCGTCGACGGCGCCGTGTCTGGCACGGTCGACGGCGGCTCGCCGAGCGTCGCAGTCGCGGTGTCCCCATTCACCAACTTGAGTAGGAGTTCCGTGCCCGGGGGCCGGCGGGAAACGATCCGACGAAGATCGTCCCCCGTCTCCACCGATTCCCCCGCGGCTTCCACGACGACGTCGCCCACCTCCAAGACCCCGTCGGCGGCTGTCTCCGAAAAGACGTGTGCGATCGCGACCCCGGCAACGGCGTCGGCCTCCTCACCTTCGGCCTCTGCCTCATCGGCGTCCCTCGGATCGGCGGGCAGCACGCCGAGGTCGCTCGGCCGCCAGGGGGGCAACTCGGCGACGAGGGTCGCGGAGAGCCGCTCTTCTTTGCCGTCCCGCTCCACCACCAGCGTGACTTCGTCCCCGGCGTAGTGCGGACCCAACGCCAGTTTCGCTTCGTCGGGCCGCGAGACGGGCCGGCCAGCGACGGTCACCAGGCGATCGCCCGGTTGGACCCCGGCCGCCTCCGCCGGTGAGAGCGGGCGGACGGTATCGACGATCGGTTCGGCATCGAGACTCGCGCTCTTGAACGTGACCCCCAACCGGCCCGCCTGGAGCGTCTCGCCGGCCGCCAAACGGTCGAGCACCGGTTCGAGATCCGCCAGCGGCACCGCGAATCCGATCCCGCTGTCGTACCACTCCACGCCGCCGGATCCGCCGTCCGCGGTGAGGGGCGCCAGAATCCCGATCGTGCGTCCCGTCAGATCGACCAGCGGCCCGCCGTAGTTCGCCGGACTGATCTTCGCATCCGTCTGCACGGCCCGGCCGAGAATACGCCCCTTGGCGCTGACGACGCCCACGGAGACGTTCACGTTCTCCGCGGAGAACGTCCGTCCGACGGCGATCGCCCAATCGCCGACTCGTACTTCGTCGATCGCAGCGGGAGACGCGGGAGAGACGCCGCCCCCGTCCTCGGGCAGGTTCGCCCGCAGGAGCGTCAATTGGCGCGGCTCGTCCTCGCCGAGCCGCTCGGCCGTCACGCGGCGGCCATCCGGCAGGCGAATCAGGATCGACGTAGGATCGCCGGCGAGGTTCTCGCTGCTCGTGAGAATCAACCCGTCCGCCCGGACCACCGTGCCGGTCGAGGGTCCGGACGCGAGCAGACGTCCGTCCGCGGTATCGACGCCGCCGAGCGTTTCGATCCGCACGACGGAGGGCGCCACCGCGGCGGCCACGGCCTTGAACGCGGCCTCCTCTTGCGCCGCCACGTCGGCCGGCTCGGACTGAACCAGGCACAGCAGGGCCGCGGACAGCGGAGCGGCGAACAACAGAGACGAAGTCATCAGCGGCGGTCGCGGGGAAGTTCGGCGGGCGGATCGCGGAGGTCTTCGACCTCCGGCACGGCGACGGTCAGCGGCACCAGTTCGCCGTCGCGGCGAACGACGAGGTCCACCGGTTCGCCCGGCTCCACGGCGGCCAAACGGGACCGCAGCAGGCGGATCGAGGGCACGAGTTCGCCGTCGATCAACACGATGAGGTCTCCGGCTCGCAGACCGGCGGCCGCCGCGGGGGAGTCGGGTTGAACGAGTTCGACGTAAGCCGGCGTGCGGCGGACGACGTCCGGGACGAGCAACGCGCCGAGATCCGCCGGCTGCGGACCGCCAGATAGCGCGATCGACGCCGAGGACGTCGCGACGAAATCGTCTTCCATCATCGCCGTCAGCGTCTCGCCGATCTTCTCGGCCGGCAAGGCGTAGTTGACGAACACGTTGGTCGCGTCGTTCTTGAGTTCGCGGCCGATGATCCCGACCAACGAACCGCGACGATCGACAATCGGGCCGCCCGCGGAGCCGGGGTTGTTCGTGGGGGCGTCGAGGATCAGCACCGGCCCGGCGATGCCCGCGGCGTTCCTTCCCCGGCGGGCGTCCAGTTCCGCAACGGCGCTGATCACCGCCCGCTGCACCGCGACCGGTTCATCGCCGCCGGCCACTTTGTAGGAGTTCGAGAACGCCAGCACGCGGGCGCCAGCTTCGGCGGGGGCGAAGGTCGCGGGATCGAAGTGGGGCAGGTCGAGGTCGTCACGCTCCGGCTCCAGTACTGCGAGGCCACGTGACGGATCGGCGGCCAGCAACTTGCAGGTCAGCCGGCGCCCGTCGTCCAGCACGACGAGGATGTTCGGATCGGCGTCGAGCACGTGGTTCCACGCCGTCGCGACATGCCCACGCGGCGAGATGAGGAACCCGGTCCCGTAGGCGGGCAGTCCGCGCAGGCCCCCGGCGCCGAAGATCTTGACCACCTTCGGCAGCGTCTCCGCGGTCACGGCCCGGGCGGAGGTCGCGACGCCCGCGTCCTCGATCGCCGGGTCCTCCGCGAACAGCCCGCAGGCGAGAAGGGTCGCGGCGACGATCATTCGCTCTCTCCCGACGCAACGGTCGCGGTGGTGAACTTGAAAGTGCGGTAAGGCGCACCGCCGGCCGCGACGCGCATCTGCGACGGGACCGGCAACGAGCCGTCGAGCCGGTCGCCGTCAAAGCGCACCTCCGTGGCGGCGCCGCGGTTCTCCTGCCAGGAATCGAAGCCGCGCAGCATGCCGGTCCCGTCTTGGCCGACTTCGATATAGAAGTGGGTCACGACGCCCCGGTTCTCCGCTTCGAGCACGTCGACGGTCGGGCCGTCCCAGTCGAGCGGCTCGGTCCCGACGTAGTGCAGATCGGCGAAGTCGGTCGTGCGGCCGCTTCGCAGCAGTTGCCATTGCCGCAGGGCGAATAGCAGCCCGCCGCTCCCGGGCGGCTCGTTCAGCACCTCGGCGTCGTCCTCCAGCGATTGCAGGAAGCGGTTGGCCCCCAGCTTCAAACCGACGCCGCGGTCGCTGAGGGTGAACTCCGCCTCCACCCCGTCGGCGTCGGCGCCGGCGATTCGCCAGCCGGCGGCGGGAAGCGCCGAACCCAGGGAGGCGAGCACGCGATCCCTCTCCACCTCGTTGAAGTGGGCGTTCACGTAGCCCGGGCGCTTCTCCAACAGCGGTTTGACCACGTCGTTCGGCGGCGGCCCCGGTTTGGGGGCGACGGTTTTGAGGAGATCCGTCCGGCGGTTCAGGCCGCGGGTGCGCACGATCAGGTCGATCGTTTCCGTGCCTCGCCGCACGGTCAACGGCAGCGGCCAGCCGGCCGGATAGACGCCTAAAACGTTCTTGAATTGGTTCACGCTGCGAATCGGCCGCCCCGCGAAGGCGACCAGCTCGTCGCCCTCCTTCACCCCGCGAATCTGTGCCGCAGAGCCGTCGAGGATGCGATCGAACAGCACGTCGCCGTCGAAGTTCGTGCGGACGGTCGCATTCAACGTCCCATGATCCAGCGCTCGCCCGCTGCGGAGATGGCCCAGGAAGTACTTCACCTGATTGGAACTGATCGCATAGGCGGCGCCGCTGTTCACCCGGCCCCGCTTGATGCTGATCCGGCCGTTGATGCCGATCAGCTTGCCGGCGTCGGCGCCGTCCGCGGCGAACAACGGCCCGCCGGAGTTGCCGGGGTTCACGCTGGCGTCGATCTGCAGGCAATCGGTGTATTCGAGAAAGGTGCCGGCCGGCTCCTGATAGCGATGCGTGCCGCTGACCAGGCCGTAGGTGACGGTCGGGGCGAAGTCCGATTTCGCCAACAGGAACGGGTTGCCCATCGCCAGGCACCAGTCGCCGGGGCGGACAGCGTCACTGTCGCCGAATTCGGCGACCGGGAAGTCGTCCCGACCCAGCAGTTTGATCAGAGCCACGTCGCCGACCGGGTCGGTGCCCACGATGACGGCGTCGTAGACCTTGCCGTCGTTCAGCCCGCACTTCATCGCGTCGCCGCAGCCGTCGGTCACGTGGAAGTTCGTGACGGCGTATCCGTCCGCGGAGATCAGCACGCCCGACCCGCCCCCGCCGCCGTCCGGACCGAAGATCGCGACGACCGTCGGGGCGATGCGTTCGATCACCGCCGCCCGGGCGGCCTGAGCCTCCAGGACGGAGGGGGCCACTTCGAGCGGAACGTCCGCCGCGCGAAGGTTTGCGGAGGCGCCGCACGCGAGAATCGCGACGGCGAGCGAAGCTCGAACGTTCATGTCAATCTGCCTCATCGGGTGAATCGAGCGTTGCCGAGCGCGAGGTGATCGCCCACGGGGTCGCCCGCGACGCCGATTGCAATCGTCAGGGTGCGGACCCCGGTGAGGTCCACGTTCAGTTCCAAGGGTGCATCCGTATGCGTCACCCGCTGCGCGAACAACTCCCGACCGTCGCCGGAAATCGTCAAATCGACCGCGCCCACACCCAGCGTGCGGCGGGCGTCTTCGATCCCGACGGTCGCCCGCAGCCGGCCGGTGTCCTTGGGCAGGCGCCACTCGTAGGACGTCGGGGCATGGAGCACGAGCCCGCGATCGAAGGTGCGGCCGGCGATGCCGATCGGCTCGCTTTGGAGATTGAGATTGCGGCCGACGATCCACTGATCGTCCGCCCAGACGGAGTCCGGGTCGGGCCCGCCCCGCAGCGGCAGATCCGCCAGCGGGGTGACCGACCCCGCGGCGAAATCGATCGACGCCACGCCGGACAGCGGGACGGTGACGCTCGGCCCGTCGACCAGCTTCATCTCGGCCATCCCCTCCGCGGTGATGTTGAGGGACGCCGCCCTCAAGGCTCCGCCGACGTGCGGATGCAGGATCGCCACCGGCTTCGCATCGAGGTCGGTGCCGCCGAACACGATGCCGATGAAGTTCGACCGCCCGCGCGGCAGCGGCACCTCGGAGCCGTTCAACAGGAACGGCACGGTCTCCTCGCCGACCCCGCCGACGCTGCCGACCAGCTTGTCCAATCGTTCGCCGCGACGGACGACGACCAAGTCCCCGTCCGGGCCGGAGGTCGCCAATTCGTCCCAGCGTTCGAGATCCGCTCCGGTGAGCGGGCGAAAGCGAATCGCTCGTACCGCCGCTCCCGGCAGGCTGACGGTCCCGAGACCCGGCGAGGAGGCCTGGAGGACGCCGTCGACCAGCGTGACGGCGGACACCGGCAGGACGCTGCCCCCGGCCAGCAACACGGCGGACTCCGCGACGGCGGGGGGAGCCTCCGGGAGCGGCAGACGCAATTCCGCGAGATCATCGAACGGCAACAGGCGTTCGCCGTCTTCCGTGAGCAGCCGCACCCGCTCGTTCTCCGCTCCCACCAGCGATCCCGACGCGGCGGCCCCGTTGAGCGGCAGAGCTTCGACCTGAACGTCCGCCGACGCCGCCACCCCGACGGCGCAGAACAAGGGAACGACGAGGCACCACGGGGCGAGGGGCATCGACGACGACTTCATATTCAATCTTCCTCCGCGGACTTACGAAAATACTCTTCCACGACGCGGCGATAGTGACCGGGATAGTCGCGGTCGAGCAGCGAGCGAGCCCGGGCCTGCTCACGAGGCGGCAGGTCGCCCCATCCCCCGGCGCCGTCCGCCGGCTTGTCGTCCGCGATGCCGTCCGAAGGTCCGCCCTTCAGGGCGGAGTCGGAGCCGGGATTGGCGGACTGATTCGATTGCGACGGACTGTTGCCCCCGCCCTCCCCGCCGCCGCCGCCGGCCTGGGCCTGCAGCTTCTCAATGATCGCATCGAGGCGAGCGATGATCTCCTCTTCCTGTTTGCGAACCTTCGGGCCGCTGCGGCCGAGGTCGAGGCGGCGTTCCACGTCCCGCATCATCCCGGCCACTTCACGGAGCGACTCGGGTTCGGTTTCGTTCAATTCCGCCTGCATGAGGCCGGCCAACGCGGTGACCGACTCCGGCACGCGGGCCGTTCGGTCCAGCAGCGTCGCGAGGGTTTGCAACGCCTCGCCCCGCATCAGCAGTTGATGCTCGCACACCGCGCGGCAATACAGCGCGGTCGCCGGATCGATGAGTTCCGCCGGGGCCAGCCCTTCCAGTTCGCCGAGGGCTTCGTCGTACATCCCCAGCCGCACCAGCGTGCGGCCGACGATCAGCCGGAGATGATCCCGCGCGAAGGGATCGGAGGAGTCCACGGCAAAGTCGACGTCCGGTCGTTCCTCAGGCGGGCGGCCAAGCGGGTCGAGCGCGGCGAGCAGGTCCTCAATCGCCGGATCGGCGGCCCGCAGGGTGACGGCGAGCAGGTCGAGCCGTTCCGCCGGCGGCGTTTCCTCGGTCATCCCGTCCCAGGAGGCGAGCAGATCCTCGCGGTTCGGCAACGGCTCCTGCCGAACCTCGGCGCGGCGGTCGAGATACGCGGAGACCGCTTCCCGCACCTCGCCGATCGACGGCGGGGTGAAGGTCTCGAAGGGCGCCTCGCTCACGTCGGGCGGGGCAGCCTGTGCGGCGACGACGACCAGCAACAGTTCGGCGAAAGGCACGGCGGTTCCGGGGCTGGAGGGGACGGGGGCGGGCGTCAGTTCGTTTTGCCGACCGCCAGATCATACGTCGCCGACTCGATCCGCGACTGACGGCCGGACAACGCGCGCAGTCGAGACGTCACGTCGACGTCCGCCGCATCGCCCGGCGCGGGGACTTCCAATCCCAGCAGTCGAGTCCGCCGATTGATGCCTTTCTGAAGGGTCCGCAGCATCTTCAGCTCGGAAATTTTGTCGATCAGAGCCTCTTCGCCCGGCTGTCCCTGTTGCTGCTGTTGCTGGCTCTCGGACTTCTGCTGTTGGAGCTTTTCGAGTTCGGCCTGCAACGCATCGATCAACTCTTCGAGCGACTCGATGACGTCCCGCTCGACCTGCTGGGTGAGGTCGTCGACACGGGCCTTGAGGAGCAACTCGGAGGCGAACTCGACGTCCGCGGCGATCTGTTGCAGCGCTTCGGGGAAGGCGACGCTCGAACCGTCTTCGCGCAGTAACTGCAACGCTTTCTCCCCTTCCAGTCCGATCGCGCGTTCACGACGGGCCAGATCGCGGGCTTTGGTTCGCTCGCGATCGGTAATCTCTTCGACCCGAGCGACGGCGAGCGTATCGGTCAGCACGGCTTGCTGCATCGAAAGCATTTTTTGGAACCGAACTTCCAACGCCCGCAGCACGAGTTCGGCTTCCTCTTCGCGGAGCTGGCGGAGGATCTCTTCGAGGCGCTCCTTCGCTTCGGCGAGTTTCTTGATCGCTTCTTCCTGGGCCTCCTGAGCGCCCTCGCGCTCCGCCTGCTCCAGCTCCTTGAGGGCATCTTCCATCGCCTTCTTGGCGGCCTCCAACTCCTCCTTGCCGGGCGTGGAGTCCGGCGGCGGTTCGTCGGACGGCGGTTGTTCGCCGCTCTCTCCCGGCTCGCCGGGTTCGCCAGGCTGCCCCGGCTGGCCGGGCTGCCCCGGCTGGCCGGGCTGCCCCGGTTCGCCCGGGGGGCTGTCGGAGGGTTCCGGCTCGCCGGGGTCCGACGGATCGCCCGCTTCGCCTTCGCTCGGCTCTCCTTCCCCCGGCTCCTTCGGTTCCCCTTCCCCCGGCTCCTTCGGTTCCCCTTCGCCAGGTTCCTTGGGTTCGCCCTCACCCGGTTCTTTGGGTTCGCCTGCGCCCGGTTTCTTCGGTTCGCCATCGCCCGGCTCCCCTTCAGAGGACTCGCCCGCTTCGCCTTCGTTCGGCTCGCCCTCGCCGGGGTCGCCCTGCATGTCGGGGGAAGCGTCGGAGGGATCGCCCGGCTCGCCTTCGGCGGATTCTTCGCCCGCGGCTTTTCCGGCGTCGTCCTGTTTGATGTCGTCCAGCAGTTCGCCGGTGCGTTCGGCGGTGTCGCGCTGCTTGCCGGCAACTCGGGAGGCGGCTTCGCCGCGTCGATTTGCGGCGCTGTTAGCTTTTTGAGCGCTGGAGAGGCGATTCACATCCTTCAGAATCGCCGCGAGGCGTTCCTGCTCGGAATCGATCTCCTTCCTGCGGTCCTCGCTGCGGAGCAACCCGAGCACGCTCCGCATCCCGTCGACGAGCTGGGCCTGCTGATCGATGGCGTCCCCGAAGTTCGGCGACAACCCGGCGGCGGCGTCGCTGCGCAGCAGATCCGCGACGGATTTCATCCGCACCTCGATCCGCTCCTCACGGGCCTTCTGCAACGCCCGCACGAGCAAATCAGAGCGCTCCGGCTCCGTTTTGCGGAGGTAACGGGCCATCTTCAGCAGCGTGTCCTCCAAGCGGCCGAACTGCGCGGCGAGCGCCCGTTCTTCCTCTTCGAGACTCGGCCGAGGCGGTTCGTCCTCCGCCGCTGCCGTGCCGGCGGGCAGCCATGCTGCGCCGAGGACCAAGGCGAACAGCAGGCCGCACCGAGGCGCCCGGGAGGCGATCGTGACGAGGAACGTCATTCAAAGAGTCCGTCGATGAGGTCGGTCTTCTGTTCACGCTTGGTGCGTTCGAGCAGTTCCTCCTGCGCCTGCACCAGCAACTGCAAGTCTCGCACCGCTTCATGGTATTCCGCGAGGTCTTCCATCTCCTGCAAGACCTTCGCCATCGCGGAGGCGAGACGCTCGGTGGCCTGGGCGGCGGCGGCGGCGGCGGCGGCTCGTTCCGGCCCCGAAGCGCCGGTTTCCGCGGCCGCCCCCAGGGCGCCCGCGGCGCGATCCGCTTCGGGGAACAGGTCGTCGGTGATCACGGTCAACGGCTCGAGGATCAGCTCCTCCAATCGAGACACCGCCGACGAGTTCTGCACCGCGTTGTTGACCAGTTCGGCGAGAATCTCCCGGAATCCGCTGCGAACGGCCTCCGCCTGGCCGGCGTTCTGCCCCAGTTCGCTCGAGGCGAGACCCGCGGTGCGGCGGACGTCGGCCGCGGAGGTCTCCGCAGTGATCAGTGAGAGGTCGTCGCCGGAGGCGGTGACCTCCTCCAAGCTGCGCTCGAAGATCCGCCGCAGGTTGACTTCGCGGTCGAACAACCGCGCGAGCAGTTCCTCCGGGGTGACGATGCGGAAGGAGCGTTCGGGGCCGCGGCCCTCGCCGGGACCGGTCAGATCGTTGGCGTCCGACGCGGCGACCACCACGGTCAGCGTCTGGCCGACTTTCAGGTCGAGCCCGGCGATCTCGAATCGCTCCGCGTCGCGGTCGGCGGTGAGGGCCGGGTCGGGATCGCCGACGTCGAATTGTTCCGGCAGGCCGCGGGGACGAACGCGGAAGCGCCGTTCCCGCCACTCCGAGGCCGATTCCGGGGGATCGTCCGCGTCCTCGCCGTCCGCCTCGGCCACGCCGTCCGTCGCCTCGTTCGCTTCCTCAACCAACTTGTAGAGAAAGCGGGCGGTGGCGACGCCGTAGTCGTCCGCAATCGTGCCGACGAACGGCACCGACGCGGTGCGGGTGAGGGCGTCGGAGACGCCGGTGGGTTCCGCGCGGACGGCGGGCGGATCGTCGACCACACCGGCCAACACCAGCCGGACCGGCGACTGACTGCGGATGCCGTCGGCGTCTTCCAATTCCACCGCAACCCGGGCGCCGGGTCGGACGCCGACGGTCCCCTCGGCGGCGCTAAACGGATCTTCCGGCGCGTCCGGGGCGTCGGACTTCGGGGGCAGCATCGTCAGCGGGATCCGAACGGCCGTCTCTCCGTCCTCAGAATCCATCACCGTCGGCACGGCCTCGCCGTCGATCGTCACCCGGGCGGCGGCGAGAGGCTTGTTGGCGTCGAGAACCAGTTCGAACTCCGTCCCCACCGGCACGGTCGCTTTGGCGCCGCGAACCGGGCGAACCTCGGGGAGCAAATTGCCGTCGGCGTCCTCGCTGTTCAGCCCGGTGTATCGCGGAAACTTCGCGGAGACGGCCACGCGACTCGGGCGGGGCGGATCGACGGCGTCGATGACGTACGGCGTTCGGGTGACGAAATCGCCGCCGGAGAGCCAGACGGTCATGCCGTCGCGGACTTCATCGAGGGCGAAGCGGAATCGGCCCGGGCCGTCCGGGAGCGCGAAGCTGCGGCCGGTGGCGCCGCCGGCGGTCTCGCGGGTGACGGTGACCTGCTCCGGCGCACGCCACGGGCCGCCGCCGGGGCGCTCGCCGGAGGGCGTGTCGATCAACAGGACGAGGTCCGCCCCGCGGGGATGCCGGTGCGCTTCGCCGGGCGTCAACGGCTTCGTTTCTTCGCCCGGCGGAAGCACCGCGGCGACGGTCAGCGACGTCTCGCGAACCCGGTAGATGTCCGCCAATTGAACGTAGGCGTCGGACAACCGCCGCACAGCGTCCGTCTGCCAGAGACCGAACGCGACGGTGCCGACCGTCAGCACGACCGCCAGAGCCAGGGAGCGACGCAGCGGGACAGGGTCGAACAACTCGCCCGGCGGAAGCGACCGCACGCGTTCGGCGGCGTCCGCCGCGGCGCGATCGGCGAGGGCCGCGGTGAAATGCGATTCCTGCTGCGCCAATCCGGGGTTCTGGGCGCGCTCGACGGCCAGCACGAGCCGGCCGCGGAGATCCGGGAACCGTCGTTCCGCGGCGAGGGCGAGGTCGCGGGGGCCGGCGGAGATGACCAAGCGCCCGATCAACCAGACCGCCGCCACCCCCAGCAGCAGCAGGATCGCGGCGCCGTCGAACCCGATTCGCAGCCAGTTCGGTAGTTCGAGCCGGGTGAGGAAGAACCAGAAGTCGTCGAGCCACAGCGCCGCCCAGAACACGCCGACGGCGGTGAGCGCCAGGATCGCCAGCCCGCGGAGGAGGACGTAGCGACGCAGGCGACCGCGGACCGCGGAGAGCAATCCGTGGAGTTCCGGCCGCAACGCGGCGGACGGCCGGCCGGCGATCTCCGCGGTGGCGGGCGGCGGGGGCATGGGCGCTTCGATCAGGGGCGGCGGCCGACGGCCTTCACGGACCGTTCACAAGGCGGACGCATCGTAGCGGCGGAAGGTTCCGACGAAAGGCGTTGCGTCATTCCGGCGGCCGTCCCTCAGGCAAATCCCAGCCCGGAACCGTCCAACTCGGCGGTGTTCACCGTGCCGTCCGAGATGTCGAACAATCCCGGGTATCGCGGCGCCCACGCCGCATTCGGACCGGGACAATACTGCCGGCCGTTCCCCTCGATCGCCGCGACCGTCGGGATGCGGGCGGCGAGACTGGCGCTGTGCAGGAACGACGCTCCCGGGCAGGTCAGATCCTGCACGCAGAGGAACAGCCCCAGTTTCTGAGCCGCGGCGCCCATCAGCAGGCTCTCCGTCTGCCCCTTGCACGCCTTGAGGGCCACGCCGCTGTACCCCAGTTCGACGGCCTCTAACAGCGCCCCGTAGCCGGTCAGCGATTCGTCGATCACGACCGGCTTGATCTTCGCCGCCTCGTGGACCGGGATCGGGTGAGCCTCCAGATCGCGGTGCGTGGGCTGTTCGAGGTACTGGATCCGCTCGAACGCTGCGGGGCTGCCGCCCATCACCCGATCGAGAAACGCGACCACGTAGGCCGCGTCGCGGCACTTCTCGTTGAAGTCGCAGGAGTAGAACCACTCGTTCACGCCCCGTTTTGACTGAGCCTCCGCGACGATCCGCTCAATGCTCAGCACGCGGTCCACGTCCCAATCGAGGTCGTCGCCGGCCAGTTTGATTTTGAAATGCGTGATCCCGTCCGCGGCGATCCACTCCGGCAGCGTCTCCGGCAGGCCGTCGCCGATCGGCTCGTTGACGTCCGCATCCGTCAGCGGATCGAGGGCGCCGACGAGGTGATACAGCGGCATCGTCGGCTTCGGTGCCCGCAGCGTGTACTGGTCGAGGTATTCGCCGGCGAAGCGGTCGTCGAGGTAGGTCGAGAGATCTTGATTACAGAAGTCCGGCCCCAGCACGTCGAAGCTGCTGCGATCGTGCACGCGACCGACGGCGTCGTGCAGGGCGGCATCAACCGAGGACAGCGCCACCAGCCGAGCGAGGGGCGGGATGAAGTCGACCGGGGTCGTCGAGGTCGCCGCGAACAATTCTTCGCCTTCGCCGGCCTCCATCAACACAGAACCAAGTTCCACCACATCGCAAAAGGTCGGCGGGAAGGCGGAATCGCTATCGGTGAGATCGACGCATCCCTCGCTAGCCAACTCAGCCAACAGCTTCATTGCTGCTTCCGCCTGATCGGCGGACACCTCCTCGCTTGGCCAGGCCCAGATGTTCCCCACCGGCATCGAGCCGTGCCCGGTCGCGGTTTTGCCGTCGCGGCGTTCGACGGTCACTGCGGCGTTGATGAGGTCCGTGCGGTCCACGACCCGCCCGCCGAACTTCAGCGGGGCGCGAAAGGGAACCGGCTCGAACGTCACCTCGCAGGCGACGACGCGGACGTCGTGGGGGTTGCTCATACCGGCAATTGTAGCCCCCACCGCTCGAGTCCGCTGTGTTCCGCTTTGAGCATCGAACGCACCTCTTTTTCCCGCTCGTCCAGTTCGGTGTGGAGGCGTTCCGTTCCGTTCAGCCTCTCCCATGGTGCGATCGAAGAAACGGGCGAGCAGGGCGTGCTGGCGAAGACGGTGCACACCGGCTCGTCTTCGTGCACGATCGAACCGGGAGCCGGTACGTCCGCGATCCAAAATGCGTCGGTCGGACCGTAAACCGGCAAACGTCCGACGCGGACGGTTCGCCGTGCGTAGACGACACGCTTCGCATGAACCGATCCTTCGTCAGGGCCAGAAGCGGACGAATTCAAGCCTTTCCCGCTCCACGTCTCGAAAGGCAGTAACCGAGCCGGCAAGAGTTCCATGGACGCGGTCCACCGCGGGTTGACCTCGAGCACGCCCAGCGTCGGCTTCGTCCCCAACCTTCCCTTAAACGGCCCCGTCTTGGGTCTGTGCGGCCTGGAAAAGGAGAGGAAGTCGACGCCGAACAGGCCGTCAAGCGAAAAGGCCTCGCCGATCGTCTGAAAAACGGTGCGTTCGGGCGGCAACGCTAAGCGTGACGCGGCCGGCCCGACGCACTGACCGAAGCGGATCGCCGAAAGTGGACCGTCGTGATGGGGCGGCGATGGAAATTCGCTGAACCGCAAACCGCTTGTGAACTTCCGGCACGGCTCTTCCCAACCGTCGCTCACCTGGCCGACAAGGCTTTCGGTCGCCCTGGCGCTGTCCGGGACAAGCTGCTGGAAATAGTGCGGTTCTTGGCGCGCGGGATAGTTCATCGTCGCGGCTCGCCACACGACGACGTCGCGCCCTCCGCAACTCGCTCGCGGTTTGAGCAACCAAGTGTCGTCCATGGGGGGCGGGTCGTGCTCCTCCCGCACCTCCAACGTCGGCAGGCCGGCGTCGGCAAGGGCCTGTTGCAGCCGCACGGGATCGCGGACCGCGCGGAGCGTCTCGCCCCCGTTGCCCCGCAGCGGAGCCAGCTTCGCGCAGCGGTCAATCAGGTCCGGCCGGTTCTCCAACGGACCGACGTACATCCACGGCACGCCCAGTTCGCCGACGACCCGTTCCACCTGTCCGTCGCTGCCGTCCCAGAGGAAGCACGGGTCGGCGACGGCGAGCAGATCGAGATCGTTGTAGCGGTCCAGCGCCGCGACCTGCAGGCCGGCTCGCACCGCGCACCACGCCGCGGCCCGGGCGCTGCCGCCGACGATCAGCAGGTCGGGGGACGCCATCGGAGAGCGGCGGGGCTTTGCCGGGTCGGGTGAAACGCTCGGGGGAAGATCGTACCCTCTCGCGGCGTCCCCGAAATCTCTACGAGAACGAATCTATGTCCCTGCACGTCGGCGAAGCCCTGGTGGGCGAAGGCAACGAAGTCGCCCACATCGATCTGATGATCGGCGAGAAAACCGGCCCCGTCGGGATCGCGTTCGCCAACGCCCTGTCCCGGCAGTCGCAGGGCCACAGCAACCTGCTGGCTGTGTTGGAGCCGAACCTCGCGGTGAAGCCCGACACCGTCATGATCACCAAGGTGACCATCAAGGGCGCGAAGCAAGCGGTCCAGATGTTCGGCCCGGCCCAGTACGCGGTCGCCAAGGCGGTCGCGGACTGCGTCGCCGACGGCACGATTCCGCAGGATCAGGCCGAAACGCTGTGCATCGTCTGCGGCGTGTTCATCCACTGGGAAGCGGACGACGACGCCAAGATCTACGAATACAACTACGAAGCGACGAAGCTGAGCATCCAACGGGCGATGAAGCAGGAGCCGAAGGTCGCCGAAGTGGTCTCCAAAAAGGACACCGCCAAGCACCCCTTCGCCGACGTTTAAGCTCGCTGACGTTGAAGTTCCGCCGACGCTCCAACGACAGGGTGCTCGTCCGATGAAACGCATCCTCCTGCACCTCGACGCGGACGCTCACCCGTCCGCGTTCGACCGCATCGTCGCCTTGGATGCGGGGGCGGATGAGGTTCTGTCGTACGGCGGCGTCACCCCGGAGAACGCCGTCGCCTTGGTGCACGGCACCATCTTCACCCGCGGTCCTCAGGATCTGAAGCACACGGCTATTTTCGTCGGCGGCTCGGACGCCTGGGAGGCGGAGGAGGTCGCGGACGCCGTGTCGCACGCCTTCTTCGGTCCGCTGCGGGTCAGCCTGCTGTGCGATCCGAACGGGTCCAGCACGACCGCGGCGGCGGCGGTGTTGGCCGCGAAGTTCGAGGGCGAAGCCGCGGTGCTGGGACTAGGACCGGTGGGCAGCCGCGTCGCGGCCCTGCTGGCCGAGGAAGGCGTCACGGTTCGCACCTACGATCCCACGCCGGAGCGCGGGCCAAACGCCGATTCGGTCCAAGAAGCCTTGGACGGGGCGACCGCGGCGTTCGTCTGCGGTCCCGCGGGCGTGGAGATCGCGACGTTAGACGCCCTGCGTTCCGCCGGCGTGACCACGGCGGTCGACCTGAACGCGGTTCCCCCCACGGGGATCGCGGGCGTCGAGTCGCAGGACGACGGTGAAGACCGCGACGGCGTCCGCTGTTACGGCGCCTTGGCGATCGGCGGATTGAAGATGAAGATTCACAAAGCCGCGATCCGGGCGCTGTTCGAGTCGAACGAGCGCGTGCTCGGGGCATCCGAGGCGCTGGCGTTGGGTGAAGGTCTGTCGCGCGCGAAGTAACGCCGCGCGAGGTTCCGGGTTGGAGCGGACGGCGGGGGGCTGCTATGCCCCCGCATTCCGGCCGCCCCCTGGCATTTTCAGGGGGATCGCGCCCGGTCCTGATCCGTCGGCTCGACTGATCGGGTTGATTCGCCGCCATTGGACGCCGCCCATGTCGCCACCGCTCCGCCGACGCGTCCCGGCCCTGCTATTGCTCTGCCTCGCGGCAGGCGCCTTGATCGCGCTGCCGGCCGGAGTTCTGAGCGCACAGACCGCGCCGGACAAGCCGATCGTCGGGGTCCGCGTCGAGGGAAACGAAACGATCCCCTCCGCGGTGATCCTGCAACGCATTTCGATCAAAAGCGGCCGGGTCGTCACCGACCACGAGATGCTGGACGACGTCCGCAGCCTGTATGAAACGAAGTGGTTCAGCCGGGTGAAGCGCGAGGTGCGCGACACGCCCGAGGGGCCGGTCGTGGTGTTCCTGGTCAAGGAATTGCCGCAGGTCGCCTCCATTCAGTATCGCGGCAACGACAAGGTCTCGGACGAGCAGCTCTCCCGCGTCACCGGGTTGGAGCCGGGCAGCCCCTACCGGGTGATGTTCAACCGCGACGCCGCCGAGCAGATCAAACGCTACTACGTCGAAAAAGGCTATCGCCACGCGAAGGTCGAACTGACTCGCGGCGATCAGGAGCAGCACAGGGACGTGGTGTTCCAGATCGTCGAAGGACCGAAGGTGCGGGTCGCGAAGGTCGCCTTTGCGGGAAACGAAGCGTTCTCCGCCGCGGTTTTGAAGCGTGATCTCGAGACCAAGGCGAAGCCGCTGGGGGTGGTGGATCTGTTCAACTTCGGCCTGTTCGATCCGACCACCGTCCCGCGGGACGAAGCGGCCCTGACCGACTACTACCGCGACCTTGGCTACTTCGACGTGAAGGTGTCGGCGGAGGTCTCGGAGAGCGAGGACCGCTCCGACATTTACGTGACGTTCCTGGTGGCTGAGGGTCCGCGGTATCGCATTCGGAACATCAATCTAGAGGGGAACGAGAAGCTGCCGGACGCGGTGCTGCTGCCCGACTCCTCAAAAAACGTTCTGGCGTCCGCCTTCGGTTTCGGTCCGGATGGGCCAGCGCTCGCCCCCGGCGACTACTACAACGCCCGATTCCTCCATCAGGACCGTGCGAAAATGGAGAAGCTGTACGGCGCCGAAGGCCGGCTGTTCACGAAGATTCAGCCTGCCCCGTCGTTCCTGGATACCCCCGGCATGATCGACCTGACGTACCAGATCGAAGAGGACAAGGTCCGCTATATCCGGCACATCAACGCCAGCGTGATCGGCGACAACCCGCACACTCAGCGGGCGTTGATCCACAACCAGATGCTGGTCAGCCCCGGGGACAAAGCGGACCCGCTGATGCTGAACAAGAGCAAAGCCCGCATCGGCGGCTCGTCGGTGTTCAATTCCCAGGTCGAGTTCACCATCGTCCCCGTCGACGAGGAACCGATTCTCCCCGCCGGCGCCTACCGCGGGCAAAGCCCGGACCCGGTCGTCTCGCCCCGGAGCTACGTCGCCCCGCCGGCGCCGCAGTCCACTCCTCCTTCGGCGCCCGAGTCGCAGGATCGCCGGACCGGCTATCTGCGGCCGCGGCCGGCCCCGCTGAACGAGTTGACGGTCCGCACGGCGTCCCTCCGGCCGATCCCGCCCGCCGCTCGACGCGAGGCTGCCCGACGCGACGCCGAACAGGAGCAGGTGCAGCGCCTGCCTTCGCCGCTGGAACCGCCGACGCCGGAGAACGACCCCGCCGGTTGGGTCGCCCAGCAGGATCTGTTCGATCTGTCGCGTGAACCCCGAACCGCTCACACGTTGCCGACCCTGCTGGAACCGGCGTGGGAGCCGAGTCTGCCGACGTTCGACGGCTTCGCGGAGACCCCGATCGCGCAGGTCACCCCTAAGATCCCGACGCGGGAAGAGAACGGCTTCATCAAGCCCGTCTATCGCGCCCAGAGCCCCGCCCCGCAATCGTCGCCTGGCGGCCAGTGGGAGCCGGCGCCGGTCGTTACCAGCGTCGCGCCCAGTCCCGTCGTCACCGCCGACGGCGCCTACGATCCGTTTCAGACCGTCCAGCAGACCGGCGGCGATATGGGGCCGGGGGTCTCGAACCCGCTGCTGCCCCAAAGCCCCAACGGCGGACCGTTTCAGGGACCGTTCCAAGAGCCGCCCGGCTACGTGGACATCGACGTCCGCGCCCGTGAAGAACGCACCGGTCGGTTCATGGTCGGCGCCGCGGTGAATAGTTCGAGCGGCCTCGTCGGTCAGGTGACCCTGCAAGAAGACAACTTCGACATCTGGCGATTCCCCCGCAGCTTCCAGGAAGTCCGCAACGGCAGCGCCTTCCGCGGTCGCGGGCAGCGCCTGCGGATCGAAGCGGTGCCCGGCGCCGAGGTCAGCCGTTACCTCGTCAGCCTGACGGACCCGTACTTCCTCGACAGTCTTTACAGCGTCGGCGTGAGCGGCTTCTACTACAGCCGGTACTACGACGAATTCAACGAGCAGCGGCTCGGCGGGCGACTGACGGTCGGTCGGCAGCTCACGCCGTTCTGGAGCATCGTCGGCAGCAGCCGTTTGGAAGACGTGAAGATCTTCGATCCGACCGTCCCCACCCCGCCGAAGCTGGCGGAAGCGGTCGGCAACAACACGCTGTTCACCGTCGGGGCGAGCCTCAAATACGACAGCCGCGACCGGGCGATCCTGCCCAGCGAAGGCTCCTTCGCGGAGTTCGGCTACACCCAGGGCCTGGGCGACTTCGTCTATCCTCGCTTCGACGCGGAAGCGGCCCAGTACTGGACGTTGATGGAACGCCCGGACGGCACCGGCCAACACGTCCTGAGCCTCAACGGCAGCGTCGGCATCGCCGGCGACGAGTTGCCGATCTTCGAAAGCTACTACCTCGGCGGCTACCAGACGCTTCGCGGGTACGACTTCCGCGGCGTCAGCCCGTTGCAGAACGGGGTGCGGGTCGGCGGACGGTTCAGCACCTTCGGCAGCCTCCAGTACCGCTTCCCGATTCTGGTGAACGATGCCTTGCAGGGCGTCGTCTTCAGCGACTTCGGTACGGTGAACGAAAGCGTCAGCCTCGACGACTTTCGGGCGTCGGTCGGCGCCGGTCTGCGGATCAGCTTGCCGCAGGCGTTCGGCCCGGCCCCGCTGGCGTTCGACTTTGCCGTCCCGGTCGCCGGTCCGGATTACGACGACGAGCAGCTCTTCAGCTTCAACATCGGCGTGACCCGCTGAGCCGCGGCCGGAACGTCGGGCCGACGGATGCGGCGGCCCGATCTCGGTTGGCAACGGATCGATTCAAGGGCACGCTTCCCGCGTGATTCTCGAAGGACTGGCGACGACGACCGACGCCGCGGGGCGGGTGAACCTCGCCCCGCTGGGGACCGTCTGGCCGGAGGCCGCAGACGAGCCGAGCGGCGACCGGCACGCCGATCGCTTCGTCATCCGTCCGTTCGCCGGTTCGACGACCTGCGCGAACCTGCTGGCGACCCGGCGGGGCGTGTGGCATGTCACGGACGACGCGGCGCTGATCGCCCGCGCGGTGATCGGCGAAACGAACGCGGAAGTCCAAGCCCTCCCCGACCGCGAGGACGTGCGGCTGGTCGATTGCTGTCGGTGGCTCGCCTTCGACGTGACGGAGGCGGTCGGCCCGGACGACCGCGGGCTCTATCGTTTGACGGCGGAGGTGCGCCGCCGGGGGCGAGTGCGGGACGGCGTCGGATTGAACCGAGCCGCGTTCGCGCTCGTTGAGGGGGCGATTCTCGCGACGCGGACCTTCCTCATGCCGCGGGCGGAACTCGACCGACGCCTCACGGACCTGGCACCCCTCGTGCAAAAAACCGGCACGGCCCGCGACGCCGCGGTGTGGGCGGACCTCGTCGCCGAGATCGCCCGCCGCCCCGCCGCGGACGAGCCCAGCGCCGCGAAAGGATCCGCCGCCACAGAACACCCCCCTGTCGCTCGCTCATGACGCTGCCCCTCCGCGAATCGGTGACGGTCACCGCGGGGGCGCGGCTGCACTTCGGCTTGTGCGCGCTCGCCCCGGAGTGGAGCGGCGCCGGCGTGACGATTGAGGCGCCGGTCACGCGGGTGACGGTCTCTCGCACCGACGGCAAGGCGGAGTTCCTCGCGGTGGAGAGCGAAGTCGATCGCCTCCGGGCCGCCGCGGTCGAGATCGCTGGGGACCGACCGCTGCGGGCGGAATTGCTCACCTCGCCGCCGGCCCACTCGGGTCTGGGGTCCGGCACGCAGATCGCGCTGGCGGCGGCGACCGCGACGGCCCGATTGTTCGGGGAGCCGGACCCGATCGCCGGACCGCTGTTTGAATCGCTGGGCCGGGCGAACCGCAGCCGCTTGGGCGCGGCGGGATTTCAGTCCGGCGGCATGCTGCTCGATCCGCAGGGCGCGGTCGCGGCCGCCCACGGAACGGGGGTTCGCAGCGTCGCCCTGCCCGCCGAATGGCGTTGGGTCGTGGTCATCCCGAAGCAGGGCGGCGGCATGACCGGCTCCGAAGAAGCGGCGGCCCTGCGACGGATGCCGGAGATGACCCGGCCGTTCAGCGGCGGGCTGCGTCGCATGGTGCTGCAAAGTTTGCCGATCGCCGCCGGATTGGGCGAGACTCCGCCCGACCCGGTCCTGTTCGCCCGCGTCCTCGCCGATTACGGCATGCGCGTCGGGAAGCACTTTGCACCCCTGCAGGGCGGCGTGTTCGCCTCGCCGGCGATTCGGGAGTGGGCTGCGGATCGCAAGGACCGCAACCTGCCCCCGCCCGCTCAATCGAGTTGGGGGCCGACGGCCTGCGCCGTGTTCGGCCACTCGGATGTCGCGGAGGCCGAGGCTCGGCGGGTGCGTCAGTTGCTCGGCGACGAAGTGAAGGTGCTGGTCACCGCGACCCGCAACCGCGGGGCGACCTTCAAGGAACGGTGACCGCGGAGCGAGCCGTCAGGCGGCCCGCCGCTGCTCCCCGGGTTCGTCGCGAGCCAGGATGACGGCGATCTGCCGGTCGTCGTAGCCGGCCTGGCGGAGGTGCAACCGCACCCGTTCGTCCCCCTCCGGCAGGGCGACCGGCAGCACGTCCGGCTCGTCGGACACCACCCGGAGACGCAACGCGGCGCTTTCCGCCCGTTCGGCGAGGGCGTCGAGTTCCGCCGCCTTGGTGTGCAGCGACGCCTCCGCGGCCCGACCTGCGTCGTGCAGACGCAGTTCCCACGCCCCGGCCGATTCGCGAACCGCATCCCTCACCGCAGTCGTGGGATCGGTGCGAACCTTCGCTGACTTCTGCTTCGGCGAGGAACGCACCCGGTAGCGACGCAGCAGCGTGAAGGTCAGCACCGCAATGCCCAGCGGCGCCAGCCAGCTGGCGGGGTCGACGGCCAGCGGGGGGAACGTCGGCGGAACGAGCATGAGCCGGGTCATCCGTGAGAGTGGTCGTGCCCGCCGTCGTGGTCATGACCGTGCGAGTGGTCGTGGTCATGACCGTGGGAATGGTCGTGATCGAGGCCGTGCGAGTGATCATTCCCCGCGCCGGCGGGCGGCGCAGCGGACGCGGGCGGCGCCGACAGGAACGCCGCCTCCGCCGCCCGGTACACGTCCCGCAGGGGGACGCGGCGGTCGGCGGCGATCTTCGCACAGGCGTCGAACTCCGGCGAGAACAGTTCCCCCCCGCCCGGTTTCGCCCCGACCTTGCCCAGCACCGGACCGAAGGCGGTCTCCACCGTCGCCTCCCGTCGCGGTCGCGTCGTGCGATCCAGCAGCCGGCGACGCACGCCAAACGTCGCCGTCTCCGCAAACAGCACGCCCTCGCAGGCCTCCCGTTTCGCAACCGGACACAGCACGCTCAGCACGACGCCGCTGCGGCCCTTTTTCATCGTCGCCGGCAGGGCGAACACATCCACGGCGCCGGCGTCGAACAGCTTGGCCGAGGCATGGGCGACGGTTTCCGGCGTCTCGTCGTCGAGGTTCGTTTCGAGCAGGAACACCCGATCCTGGCCAAAACCCCGCGGCACGTCCTCCGCGGTCCCGACGAACAGTCGGAGCAGGTTTGCCCGATCCGGCAGGTCGAGGTCGCCGGCGCCCAGGCCCACCTCGCTGACGGTCATCGCCGGCAGATCGCCGAAGCCGTCGGCGATCACCGAGACGATCGCCGCCCCGGTCGGCGTGGTCAGTTCGGCGTCGACCGACACCGCATCCAGCGGCACGCCCTTCAACAGTTCTGCAGTCGCCGGCGCCGGAACCGGGCAGATGCCATGGGCGATCTTCACCCGCCCCCGCCCTGTCGGCACGGGCGAGCAGGTCACGCGGTCCGCCCCCAGCAGGTCGAACCCCACCGCACAGCCGACGATGTCCACGATCGAATCGATCGCCCCGACCTCATGGAAGTGAATCGCATCCGGCGTGCTGCCGTGCACCCGAGCCTCGGCGACGGCGACGGCGTAAAACAGACGGTCGGCGAGGTCACGGGCGGTCGGCGTGAGGGCGCCCCGGTCGAGGATCTCGCGGATGTCCGACAGATGCCGATGGGCGTGCTGCGGGGGATGAACGACGTGCACCGTCTTGGCGCGAAAGCCGAACTTCACGACGTCTTCGCACCGCAGTTCGACGCCTTCAAGCCCCAGCGAGTCGATCGCCGACCGGACCGCGGCCTCGTCGACGCCGGCGTCCAGCAGCGCCGCGAGCGTCATATCGCCGGCGATGCCGGTGGGGGTGTCGAGGTGGGCGAGCTTCATATCGATCGGTCGTGCCGGGGGACGGAAGGTGAAGGGTGATCGCATCCGGCGAAACCGCAAGCGGGGGGCGCCGCCGTGACCTAGGTTCACGAATCTCCTTCACAGAAACGCCCATGACCGCCGCCGTCGCCGAGCCGCCCGCCGCCCCCGCCGAGTCGTCGCACGAGGAGCCGGCGGCGTTCTTTCCCCACCGCCCCGCCACCCTCGAAGCGGCCGGTTTGCCGATCGCGGAGGTCGAGACGCTCGTTCTGAAAATCCTGCTGAACCGCGGTCCGACCAGCGGTCGGGACGTCGCTCGTCAGATCCGACTACCGGGCGGGCTGATCGCCGATTTCCTCCGGGAATTGAAGCGCGAGAACGTCGTCACCTACCGGCGAGACGCCGGCCCGAACGACTATTTCCACGAGCTGACCGACGTCGGCGCCGTTCGCGCCGCCCGCGCCCACGATCGTTGCCGGTACGACGGCTGCGCCCCGGTGACGCTCGGTCAATACGTTGAAAGCGTCGCCGCTCAGACGCTTCGCAGTCAGACGATCACCCCGGCGGCGCTCCGCGATGCGCTGCGCGGCCTGCAGGTCTCCCCGGAGACGTTCAGTCAGTTGGGAACCGCCTTGGGCAGCGTCGGGGCGATGTTCCTTTACGGCGATCCGGGCAACGGCAAAACGACGATCGCGGAGCGGCTCACCCGGGCCTACGGCGAGGAGCTGTGGATCCCGCGGGCGCTGCAGATCGGCGGAGAGACGGTCCGGCTGTTCGACGCCGCCGTGCATGAGGAGCTGGCCGCGGTGGACGAGCGCCCCGCCTGCGACGAACGCTGGGTCCGCATTCGCCGCCCGACCGTCGTCGTCGGCGGCGAGTTGACGCTGGAGCACCTCGAACTGATCATGAATCCCGTCAGCGGGGTGATGGAGGCGCCGGTCCAACTGAAGGCGAACGGCGGCACGCTGGTGATCGACGACTTCGGCCGTCAGCAGATGAACCCGGACAGCCTGCTGAACCGCTGGATCGTGCCGCTCGAACGCGGCTACGACTTCCTCAATACGCCCGGCGGGAAGAAAGTGAAGGTGCCGTTCGATCTGCTGACGGTGTTCGCCACGAACCTCCGCCCGACCGATCTGGTGGATGAGGCGTTCCTGCGTCGCATCCCGTTCAAAATCCGTGCGGGCGATCCGTCGCCGGCGGAGTTCAAAGCGATCTTCGAGGCTCTCGCCCCGCAGATGGGCCTGACGATCGAACCCGGCGCCGTTGAGGCGCTGGCGACGGATCACTTCGTGAGCGTCGACCGCCCGATGCGGTTCTGCCATCCGCGCGATCTGCTGTTGCAGGTGCAGCGCCGGGCGAGCTTCGAGGGCCTCCCCCCCATCGCGACGACGGAGGCGCTGACGATCGCGGTCAAGAACTACTTCAGCGACCTGTAACGCCATAGCTGAGGCGTCAATCTTTCGCGGCGCCCTGCTGACGGGCCAGTTCCAGCACGGACAGTTTCTTGCCGCCCTCGGCCTTCGCCTCGGCGGGCGTCGCCGGCCGCATCTTGGTCGGCGGTTTGGCGAGGGCTCCTGGCTCCGGTTCGCCCCGCGGCTCTTCGCCCACCGCGGCCCGCACCGGGGGAGGCGTCTCCGGGGTCGGTTCGACCTCCTTCAGCGCCGCAGGATCGAGATCGAACCACGTTTCGTCCGCGCCGTCGAACTGCACGAGCGCGCGGCCGTTCATGTTGACGGCCCGCACCCGGCCCGTCAGGCCGGCGAACCGGGCCAAAGTGCCGACCGGCGACCGCACCGCGACGGTGCGGCCGGTCCATTCGGCTTTGAGGCGCTCGGGGCGGTCGTTCCACATGGCGGAAGTGTGCGGTCCTCCGGCGGAACCGCAACGCTGGCGACGAACGAATCAGGTTTGCATGATTCGTGGTCCATTTCCCCCGGAGTCGCCCGATGCTGTCGTCCGCGTTGTTACTTGTCGCCTTCGCCGCCCCGACGGGGGTAGAGGAAGCCCCCGTTCAGGCGGGATACGAAGCGGACGTCGTGATCTACGGCGGCACCAGCGGCGGCATCGCCGCCGCGATCCAGGTGCGTCGGATGGGCAAGAGCGTGCTGCTGATCGAACCGTCCTCCCACCTCGGCGGGCTGACGACGGGCGGCCTGGGGGCGACCGACATCGGCAACAAAGCGGCGATCGGCGGGATCTCCCGCGAGTTCTACACCCGCGTCGGCAAGCACTACGCCGACTCGGCCAGCTGGGTTCAGGAAGCGCCGAACGACTATCGCAATAAACGCGGCGCCGCCCCGGCCCTCGACCCCGACAACCCGGAGCCGTTCTGGACCTTCGAGCCGCACGTCGCCATGAACATCTACCGAGAGATGTTGGCGGAAGTCGACGTCGAACCGATGATGGAGGCGCCCCTCGATCGCAGCGAGGGCGGGGTGACGATGGAAGACGGCCGCATCGTGTCGTTCCGCCTCAAGAACGGCGCCGACGTCCGAGGCGAGGTCTTCATCGACGCGACCTACGAGGGCGATCTGATGGCCGCCGCGGGCGTGAGCTACCACGTCGGCCGCGAGGGCGAATCCGTTTACGGCGAGACCTACAACGGCGTGCGGCCGGCACTGAACTACAAAAATCACCGCTTCGTCGTGCCGGTCGATCCGTACGTCGTCGCGGGCGATCCGAACGCCGGCATCCTGCCGCAGGTGCGGACCGAACCGCTGCCGCCCTCCGGCGCCGGCGACGACGGCGTGCAGGCCTACTGCTTCCGCCTGTGCGCGACCGACGTCGCCGCCAACCGCAAAGCGTGGCCGAAGCCGGAGGGGTACGACGAGAGCCTGTACGAATTGCTGTTCCGCAACTTCGAGGCCGGCGACCTCCGTAAGCCGTGGAACCCGGTGATGATGCCGAATCGCAAGACGGACTCGAACAACAATCACGCCGTCTCCACCGACTGGATCGGCCAGAACCACGACTATCCCGAGGCCACCGACGAAGAACGGGCCGCCATCATCGCCGCCCATGAGCGCTATCAGAAAGGCTTGATGTGGTCCCTCGCCAATCACCCCCGCGTGCCGGAGTCCGTCCGCAACTACTACAGCAACTGGGGATTGGCCGCGGATGAATTCGAAGCGACCGGCGGCTGGCCGCCGCAGCTGTATATCCGAGAGGCTCGGCGGATGGTCGGCCAGCGGGTGATGACCCAGGCGGACTGCGTCGGCGACGTCGTCGCGGACGACCCCGTCGGCCTGGCCGCCTACACGATGGATTCGCACAACGTCTGGCGGTACGTGGACGAAAACGGCCACGTGCAGAACGAGGGCGACGTGCAACAGGGCGGCTTCCCCCCCTACCCGATCGGCTACGGCTCGATCGTGCCGAAACAGGAAGAAGCGACGAACCTGCTGGTGCCCGTCGCGATGGCCGCGTCCCACATCGCTTATGGCTCCATTCGCATGGAACCGGTGTTCATGGTTCTCGGCCAGAGCGCCGCGACCGCCGCGGTGATGGCGGTGGACGGCGACAAGCCCGTGCAACAGGTGGACTACGAGGTCCTCCGGGAGCGCCTGCTGGCCGACGAACAGGTGCTGGAATGGACCGGCGGCGTGAAGCGGATTCGGTCCGCCTCCCTGAAGGGCGTCGTCGTGGACGATGAATCGGCCAAGTTCACCGGCGCTTGGGTGAACAGCGGCGCCGTCGGCCCCTACATCGACGGCGGCTATCGGGCGGTCACGTGGGACGGCGAAGGCGATCCCCCGACCGCCGTCTTCACGCTGAAGGTTCCCGAGGAAGGCCGCTACGAGTTGCGGGTCGCTTCCGTGCCCCACCCGAACCGCACGCGGTCCGCCTTTCTGACCGTCGACGACGGCGTCCGCCGCGAGACGGCCGGCACCGCGATCGACCAGACCGCCGCCGGCGGCGAAGGGCCGTGGCGGACGCTGGAGGGCATCTCCGTGCGGCCCGGCTCGACCGTGACGGTCACGCTCGAAGCGGGCCGCGAGGGCTACACGATCGCCGATGCGGTCCAACTGGCTCCGGTCGGCGACTGACCGCGGCGCCGCGGCCCGGGCGCGGCATGCGAGCGCGGGGCGGGGGCGCGGGGACTGGCGGACCAACGTCCCCCCGCGGATGCTGTGCCCTCCCCGCGACCCGCCCCCGACACCCCGAGCCGCCGACATGACCGCCCCGGACATCAAGTTGGAAGAGAACCCCGACGTCGCCATCGAACGCGTCGGCGCCGCGTACCGGGACATCAAGGCTCAGGTCGGCCGGATCATCGTCGGGCAGGACGAGGTAATCGACCAGCTGCTGATCGCCCTATTCAGCCGGGGGCATTGCCTGCTGGAAGGCGTGCCGGGGCTGGCGAAGACGCTGATGATCTCCACGCTGGCGCGGACGCTCTCCATGAGCTTCGCCCGCATTCAGTTCACGCCCGACCTGATGCCGGCGGACATCACCGGCACGGACGTGCTCCAGCAGAACCGGGACACCGGCGATCGCGAGTTCCGCTTCCTCAACGGTCCGCTGTTCCACAACGTGGTGCTGGCGGACGAGATCAACCGGACCCCGCCCAAAACCCAGGCGGCGCTGCTGGAAGCGATGCAGGAACGGCAGGTCTCCGTCGGCCAACAACGGCACGCCCTGCCGGACCCGTTCTTCGTGCTGGCGACGCAGAACCCGATCGAGCAGGAAGGCACCTACCTGCTGCCCGAGGCCCAGCAGGACCGCTTCATGTTCAAGGTCTACGTCGGCTATCCGAGCTTTGAGGAAGAGAAGCAGATCGCTCGCGCCACCACCGGCGTGAGCGCCGACGAGATCGACCCGGTCCTCTCCGGCCCGGAGATCGTGGAGCTCCAAAAATTGGTCCGTCAGGTGCCGGCCAGCGACCACGTGATCGAATACGCCCTCGCGTTGGTCCGTCAGACGCGGATCAACGAACCGGGCGCCCCGGAGTTCATGAAGGAATCGCTCAGCTGGGGCGCCGGCCCGCGGGCCGTGCAGATGCTGTTGCTGGGCGCCAAGGCGAAAGCCCTGCTCGCCGGCCGCACGCACGTGAGCACGGAGGACATCGCCGCCCTCGCCGCCCCGGTGCTGCGTCACCGCATCGTCTGCAACTTCGCCGCCGAGTCCGACGGCGTCACCACGGACAAAGTCGTCGAACGCCTCGTCAATGAGACCCCGCAAGCCGAAGGCAAGCTGACCAGCGACCCGCGTTTCGCGGGGGTTTTCCAGAAAGCGGCGTGACTAGCCGATTAGGGGGAGCTCGTTTGAAGCACAAGCTGGTCTGTAAGGCTCCTATCAAAAAGGACCCCGACTGCCCGAACACGCCCCGGTTGTCTCGCCATGAGAGCACGCTACATCGCCTCAGCCGTTCTTCTCTTCATCGCGGGCTGCGGGCGGGACGGTGGAGACGAGCAAATGGATCTCGCGGACACACGCGTTTCTCGGCCGACGCCGGCCGTCGCAACGCCGCAGGATGGATCGGCGCCCTCCGCATTCAAAGAGGCGAAGAAGGTGCCGCCCGAGGCTTGGCCGCAACAATTGACGATCCTGATCGATGATCTGCGACAGCGGGGACACGCACCGGTACCCGATATCCGGGATTCCGACGCGGGCGAGACGACCAGTCAGAACGATCTGAGCCGGAATACAGCGTTCGCACGACATTGGCGGATGCCGGCGGATCAGGCGATGGTTGATGCGCACGTCCGGGCTTTCGACCTAGAGCCGGCGGAGGCCGGCGATCATGCCGTCTCGAAGATGTTCCTCAACTTCCCCAAGGACTGGCCTAAACCGGCTGCCAGACATATGGAATGGCATGCATGGCATTACAATAGAGACGATAGCTCCAGGCTGATGTTGTGGTTCATCCTGGCGTACGACCGCGAGGGCGGCATGCTGTACTTCTACCACCAGAACTATGACGTGACGGCCTGATCCGGGCGTGCAGACGGGCCGAGTAGATGCGAATTCGAGGACGGTACACCCGGGCGATCGTCCCATGCCAACGCCCGGCAATCGCTTCTGACCGAGTCGCTCCCGGTGCGGTTCAATGCTTGGTGTATGGCCGGCGCTCGCCGGTCGATCCCTGCACTCGCATATGAAGCGCTCACCGATGGCTGCCGCCACCTATCACACCGACGACGATCTCTCCGCCTGGGAACGCGTCAAGAAAGCGTTCGCCAACGACTGGGAACAGACGAAGGCCGACTTCGGTTCGGACTCCGCCCGCGATATGGACCAAGACGTCGACGACACGGTCAAACAGGCGGTCGGCTCCGACGACGCCTTCGAGAACCGCGAACAGGCCTTCCGCTTCGGGCACACGGCCAAGCGTCGCTACGGCACGGACCATCCGAGCTGGTCCGACAAGCTCGACGCCACGCTGCGGTCCGACTACGACGGCGACTACGACCGCGATCGGCCGTACATCCGCCACTCCTATGAGTACAAATACGACGCCTGACGCGTTAGGTATTGATCGACTTCGCCCGCGGCCCAACCTCCGCGGGCGATTTCGTTTCCTGACCGTCTATTATTGCCGCAAGCCCGGACCTGCCGTCGTGCCGCGCGCCGCAGCCTAATGAGCGATTTCTCCAGCCTCACCGCACTCTACTTCAACACGTCGCTCAAGCGCGATTCGGAGCAAAGCCACACGCGGCTGCTGCTCGGCGCCTGCGCGAACGTGATGGAGAAGCAGGGCGTCGGCGTGGAGCATGTGCATTTGGTCGGCCGGAACGTGCCGCCGGGGATCTACCCGGACATGACCGACCACGGCTGGGAACAGGACGACTGGCCGGAGATCTGGGAACAGGTGCGCGCGGCGGACATCGTCGTCGTCGGCACGCCGCTGTGGCTGGGGGAGGAAAGCTCCGTCTGCCGCGTGCTGATCGAACGGCTGTACGCGATGTCCGGCGACCTGAACGAGAAGGGGCAGTCGATCTTCTACGGCAAGGTCGGCGGCTGCGTGGTCACCGGGAACGAGGACGGAATCAAGCATGTCGCGATGACGGTCTGCTACGCCCTGAGCCACTTGGGCTTCACGATCCCTCCGCAGGCCGATTGCGGCTGGATCGGCGAGGCGGGACCGGGCGCCTCCTACGGCGACGAGAAGGAGGACGGCACGCGGGTGGGCTTCGACAACGACTTCACCCAGCGCAATGCGACGATCATGTCGTGGAACCTGATGCACCTTGCCCGCCTGCTGAAAGACGCCGGCGGCCTGCCGAACGAGGGCAACGACCGCAGCGCCTGGAAAGCCGGCGAACGCTTCGGCTTTGAGAATCCTCGCTGAGTCGTCGCCCTCCCCCGGTGTGACGCGAGGTTCGATCGCATAGGATGTCGGCCCGCAGGAGAACAGCGCCTTGGCCGACACGTCCCCCGCCGCCCGCCGCACCGGTCCCCCGGGGGGGCGGGATCACCTCACGCCTGAGGCGTTGGCCCGCATTGGGAAGTTGGAGGTCCGGGCTCGGCAAGTCGTGGAGGGCGTGCTCGACGGCCTGCACCGCAGTCCGTATTTCGGGCAGAGCGTCGAGTTCAGCCAGCACCGGGAATACGTCCCCGGCGACGAGGCCCGTCACATCGACTGGAAGGTCTGGAGCAAGACCGACAAGTACTACGTCAAGCTGTTCGAGGAGGACACGAACCTCCGCACCACGCTGCTGGTGGACGGTTCGGAGAGCATGGGCTACGGCAACGGCCCGATGAACAAGGCGGATTACGCCGCCACGCTGGCCGCAGCGATCGCCTATCTGCTGCTCAAACAGCAGGACTCCGTCGGGATGACAGTCTTCGGGGAAGGCGTGCGAGCCGCGGTGCCGCATCGGGGGAAGAAGACGCACCTCAACACCCTGCTGGGCACGCTCGGTTCGACCGCCCCCGCGGAGAAGACCGACCTCGGCGGGATCCTCGCCCGCACCGCGGAGGAGCAACGCCGCCCCGGAATGGTCGTGCTGTTCAGCGATCTGTTCTCCGACCGCGACGCCACCTACCGCGGCCTGCGGATGCTTCGCAGTCGGGGACACGACGTGCTGGTGTTCCATGTGCTGGACGACGAGGAACTCGACTTCGATTTTCAGGGCACCACCCGGTTTGTGGGCATGGAGGAGACCGGCGAGGTCACCTGCGATCCCCGCAGTCTGAAGGCCGGATACCTCGCGGCGATGGAAGCCTTCTGCGAGGAGACGCGGAAGCGGTGCGCCGCGAACATGATCGACTATCAGATCGTGCGAACCAGCGAGCCGTTCGACGCCAGCCTCAGCCGCTTCCTCAACTCCCGCCTCGGTTTCCGCAAAAGCGCACGGGGTTGAAGGGTTCTCCCCGCGACGACTCGCCGGATCGGCCGCAGAGCATGCGGGGACGAACGACTTTCCTTCCGCTAGGCTGATCGCGTGATTGAAACCCTCGCCCCGTTCTTCCTGCACCCCGGCATCGCCGCGGCCGGGGCGGCGTGCGCGGCGGCCCCGATCATCATTCACCTCATTAATCGCTTGCGGTTCCGCAAGGTGCGGTTCGCGGCGATGGAGTTCCTGCTCCAGTCCGAACAACGGAACCGGCGGCGGGTGCTGATCGAGCAACTGCTGTTGCTGCTGCTGCGGATCCTGCTGGTGCTGGCCGCCGCCGCGTTGATCGCAAGGCTCGTGCTGGATCCGGGCACGCTGTCCGTCCTGCGGGACGGCAACGTCGCCCATCATGTCGTGATTCTGGACGACAGCGGCTCGATGCGGGCCGCCGGCGAGGAAGGCGACGTTTTCGAGTCCGCGAAACGCACGCTGCGAGACTTCGCCGCCGAGGCGGCCCGCACGCCCGGTTCGCTGCGGCTGTCCGTGCTGCTGCTGAGCCGCTCCGAAGCGGACGGCGCCCTGTTCGCCCGCGAGGACGTGAACAGCGCGTTCCTCGCGGATCTGGCGGAGAAACTCGACGCGCTCGAACCGACGCGTTCCCGATTGCGGCCCGCCGCCGGCCTCGCCGCGGCGGAGCGGCGATTGGCCGCCGAGCAGGACGCCGGAGAGCGCGTGGTGCATCTGCTGTCTGACTTCCGCGTCGCCGACTGGGGCGGCCAGATCGCCCCGAACGCCGAACCAGCGCCCGCCTCGGACACGGGAACCGCGGCCGGCGACACGGCCGCCGCGGTCGCCCGGTTGGACGCCGCCGGCGTGCAGGTGAATCTCGTTCGCCTGGCCGAGAACGCTCCGGCGAATCGCCGCGTCGCCGACGTGTCCTTCGGCGCCGCGACCGCCGCGGTCGGCGTGCCGCTCCGCGTGCAGGTGACGGTCACGAACGACGCGGACGTCGCCAGCGAACGGCTCGACCTCACCGCCTCGCTGGACGGACAGCCCTTGCCGCTCGGCGAATCGATCCCGGTGCTGGAGCCGGGCGATTCGGTCAAACGCGAGTTCGACGTTCAGTTCGACGACCCGGGCCGGCACCAGGTCACCGTCTCCCTGCCGGGCGACACGCTCGTCGAGGACGACTCCTTCACCCGCCCCGTATTGGCGCTGCCCCGGGTGCCGGTGTTGGTGGTGGACGGCGCCTCGGACCTCGCCGCGGCGACGTTGATCAGCCGTCTGTTCGATCCCGATCTCACCGGCCGCGAGGTGCGCGTCGGCGGCACCGACTTGCTGCGAAAAGAGGATCTGTCGGAGTTCTGGACGATTTACGTCGTGAACGTCCCCCGGCTCCCCGCGGACGCCGTCGGGCCGCTCACCCGCTACGTCGAGAACGGCGGCGGCCTGATCTGGTTCGGGGGGGAAGTGGACGTCGACCACTACACGAACACGCTGTACCCCGCGGGCCTGTTCCCCGTGCCGCTGTCCGGTTCGTCCGTCGAGTTGCCGGCCGACGCCGGCTCCGGACCGGACGTACGCTTTGCCGAGCACCCGGTCACCAAGGCGTTGACGGTCGGGGAGAACCTGTTCGCCGATCTGCTGACGGTCTCCCGCTATCTGCCGGTCCCCGCGGATTGGGAACGGGACGACCTCGCCCGGAACGACGGCGTCAATACGATCGCCACGCTCAAGGACGGTTCGCCGCTGGCGCTCGTCTCCACGCTGGGCGAAGGCCGAATCGTGACCGTCCTCACCACGGCCGCCACGAGCGTGGCCGACGAGGAGCCGGAGTGGACGAACTGGCCGCGGCAGCCGCCCTTCATCCTGTTCCATCTGCCCGCCCAGGAGTGGGCCGCCCGAATCGACACCGGCGACGCTGTCGGGATCACGGGCGAACCGCTGGAGTTCGCCCTCGACGCCGCCCGGTTCCGGCCGGACATCTTGATCGAACAGCCGGACGACATCTCCGCGACGCTCACGGCGACGCCGGCGCGGCCGGAGAACGTCCCCGGCGAAGACGCCCCGCCGGACACGGGCATGGGGGACGAATTGCTCCTCACGGCGCGCTACAACGAGACTGACCTGCCGGGCGTCTACAAGTCCCGTTTGACCACCGCGGAAGGGGAGCCGGTCGATCGCTGGACCGCTTTGAACTTCCCCCCGGATGAGAGCCGTCTGGCCTTGATCGCCCCCGCGGCGCTCACGAGCGCGCTCTCCGGGACGAAGAACGTCACGATCCAAGAGGCGGGCGATTCCGCGTGGACCGGCGGCGGGGAGCAATCCCGCGAGATCCGCTGGTGGCTGCTCGGCCTGATGGCCGCGCTCATGGCGGCGGAATCGGCGTTGGCCTATCGCTGCGGCTATCACGGGGCGGGAGCCTGACGATGAACAGCTTCGCCCATCTCTCGTTGCTCGCCCAATCCGGTTCGGCGCCGTCCGGTCCGGGGCTGGAATCGCTGACCGCGACCGAGTGGAACCCGCCCCGCACGCCGCTGGGCTGGAGCCTGTTGCTCGGCGTCGCCGCGGCGTTGCTGGCGTGGACGGTTTGGCTGTACGTCCGCGACACCCGTTCCCTTCCCCGCCCGCTGCGGGCGGGGCTGCTGGCGCTGCGGATTGGGGTGATCGTGTGCCTCGGCGTGATCGCGTTCGATCCCCGCGAGCGGACCCAGACGACGGCCGTCCGTCCGAGTCGGGTTGCGCTGCTGGTCGATACAAGCCAGTCCATGCAACTGCCCGCCGACCCCACCGGCGGAGCGTCCGGCGACGTGAGCGAGACCCGCGCCGAAGCCGTCGCCAGGGAACTCGCCGACTCGGATTTGATCGAAGAACTGCGTCGGACGCACAAGGTGCAGATCTTCGGCTTCGACGCCGGCGCCGAATTGATCGCGGAACTGCCCCGCGACGGCGATCTGCCGGAGGAGACGTCCACCGGCGGGACCGCTGCGGTCGAGGACTCGCCCGCCGACGGAGCCGCCGCGGCGCTCGCCCGATTGGAGCCGGACGGCGGGGAGACACGGCTGGGCGAAGCGATCTCTGATGCGCTGCGGCAGGTCCGCGGGCCGACGCTCGCCGGGGCGATCGTGATCAGCGACGGCGGGCAGAACGCCGGCGCCGGGGCGGACGCCGCGGTCGGCCGGGCGGCCCGAGACGGCGTCCCGCTGTACCCTGTCGGCGTGGGAAGCACGGAGCGCCCGGCCGACGTGCGGGTCACCGATCTGTCCGCCCCGACCGACGTCCGTTTCGCTCCGGAGAGGGAACGGCAGGACCCCTTCGAGATCCGTGCCTTTCTCGCAGCTGAGGGGCTGGCGGGGCAGACGGCGACGGTCGTCCTCACCCGCTCCCCGGCCGGCTCGGACCCCGCCGAGACTCCGGGCGAAACGTTGGAGACCCGCACGTTGGCCCTCCCCGCCGATGGCGAATCCGCGGAGGTGACCTTCGAGCGGGAACCGGCCGAGACCGGCCGCTTTCGCTACACCGTGACCCTTTCGCCGCCGCCCGGGGCGCGGGAGGCCCGCACCGACGACAACGCCCGCTCAGCGGTCGTCAACGCCCGCAGCCGGCCGACCGGCGTGCTGCTGATCGCCGGCGGACCAAACCGCGACTACCGGTTCCTGCAGACCGCCCTCGCCCGGCAGGCGACTGCGGAGGTGGATGTGCTGCTGCAATCGGTCGATCCGGCGGAGCTGCCCGGCGTGACGCAGGACGGCGATGCGCTGCTGGCGGAGTTCCCGGAGTCCTTCCCCCTGCGGCCGCCCGGCGACGCCCGGCCGGAATCCAGCCCGGATCGCTACGACGTGGTGCTGGCCCTCGACGCGGACTGGTCCCGCATCTCACCGGAAAGCGTCGAAGCGCTGTCGCGATGGGTCGATCGGCAGCGCGGCGGGCTGATCTTCGCCGCCGGCGACGTCTACTCCCCGCAACTCACTGACGATGCGGCGTTCGCCGGCGTCCGCAATCTGCTCCCCGTGCGGCTGGCGCCGCGGAGCCTGGTCGAGGCCTCGGACGAGAGCACCCGCCCCTGGCAGCCGGAACTAACCGACGCCGCGGCGGAGGACGGCGTGCTGGACCTCGATCCGGAGCAGCCCGGGGATCTCAGCGCCTGGTCACAGTTCGAAGGGTTTTATCGGGCCTATCCGACGCGAGGCGTGAAGGATCTGGCCACGGTCCTGATGCTGCACGGCGACCCACGCAACACGGGCGACGGCACGACGGTGCTGATAGCGGATCAACGATTCGGCGGAGGACGAGTCTTCTACCTCGGTACGACTGAGTTCTGGCGACTGCGGGCGAATGGGCCGGAGTTATTCGAGCGCTTCTGGACCAACCTGATCCGCTCCGCGGCGGAAGGCCGGGCCACGGAAGGGGACGAACCGGCGCTGTTTCTGATCGACCGCTCCGAGGTTCCCGTCGGCGAGCCGGTGCGGATCGCGGTCGGCCTCCGGGACGCCCGTGGTGAGCCGATCGAAGCTGGGACGGTGCGGGTGACGGTCGACGGGCCGGACGGGTTCCCGGTGCCGGGCAGCCCGCTGACGCTCTCGCCGGTCCCGGGCCGTCCGGGACGGTTTGAATCGCCCTTCACCCCGCCGCGGGCCGGTCGATTCACGTTGACGCTCGACGGCGATGACGTGGGGTCGCCGGAGGACGTCGTGGCTTCGATCACCGCCACGCTGCCGGAGTTGGAACTGTCCACGGTGCGGCAAGAGGTCCCCACGCTGACCGCCCTCGCCGAGGGCACCGAGGGCCGCTACGTCTTGCTCGCCGACGCCGCGGCGACGCTGCCGGGGCTGATTGAATCCCGGGACCGCACCGTCACGGTCGAGGAGTCGGTCCGGGCGCTGTGGGACGTTCGCTGGATGCTGTTCCTGATCGTCGGCCTGTTCAGCCTCGAATGGCTGATCCGCAAGCTCTCGCGGCTGGCGTGACAGTTCGCCCGGCCGGCCGTCGGATCGCTCAGGACGACCGCATCATTTGGTAGTTCTGCACGGCTAAGAACCCGAACAGGACGGTCATGTAGGTCTGTCGCATGACCAGGAACAGCGCCGCGAAGCCGATCGCCAGCAGCAGGCCCAGCCGACCGGCCCATACGTCGCCGCGGCGTCCCATGAACCGGCCCAGCGTGTATTGCAGCACATGCCCGCCGTCCAGCGGGACGATCGGCAGCAGGTTGAACAGCGGCCAGACGATGTTCACCAGCAACAGCGATTGGAACAGCGTCACCGCCAGCGGGCTGCCGCCGACGGGGCCGCCGTTGGCGACGCTCGCGGCCAGCATCCCGCCGAACAGGATCGCCGCGAACAAAAACTGCACGAACGGCCCCGCCAGGGCGATCAGAACCAGTTGCCACCACTTTGTTCCGGGCCGCAGCGGGCCGTAGGCCAATCCGCCGAGCATCGTCATCAGGATCGCACGGTTCATCCCGAACCAATGGGCGGCCATTGCATGGCCCATCTCGTGCAGGAGGATCGACAGGAACACGCACAGCATCCCCATCGCCAGATGCGTGGCGAGCGTCACCCCGCCGAGGTTCCCCGGACCGAACGCTTCGGCGAGTTGCCAGCCGAAGTAGCCTGCCCCCAGCCAGTGCCACGCGGAGACCCACACCGGCACCCCGAAGAGCGAAAATCGGAGATCCAACGGCGTCGGGTTGGGCAGTCCGAGCATGCGGGCGGCGCTTGAGGCGGAGGGGCGACGGAACGTGACGATACGGGGGCCGGCACGATAGAACCCGCCCGCCCCGGCACAACCGGCGGGCGATGTTCGAGACTCGACGGAACGATCCTGCCGGCGATCGGGATCATTTCGTGATCCGATCAACGCGGTTCAGCGTTGTTCCCGGTGGGCGAGCCGGTCACGATCCGAAGTCGCCCGGGGCGTCGCTCCGCACGTTCCCGTTCCGACCCTTCACCCCACGCAGCGAGGGACGACGCCGATGTGGTCGGTCATCCCCACGGCGCTGCGGCTGTTGCTGAACTCCGAGTTCCTGCGGCCGCTGGTCGGTCGCACCTTGAAGCCGGGGGCGCGGTTCGCCGTCGGTCTGGTGGCGGTGCCGCTGTTTCGATGGACGCTCAAGTCCGTCAAGTTGCAGCACTTCGACCGGGAGCTGGAGAAGGATCTCGAGGAGTGGTTCGCCGCCAGCGCCCTGTTGCTGCTGTGCACGGCGAATATGGAGCAGCTTCTCTTCCAGCAGCTCGGTTTCGAACCGCGCGACTGGATCTCGCTGGGCTTTCGACTGCTGTTGGCGATCGGCGTGGTCGAAGCGATGCCGGACGTCGCCCTGTTCCCCGTTCTGCACCCCAAACCGAAGATCCCCGGCAAGTCGGACTTCGGCTGGCGGAAGCGCTGGTTCGGGCTGCGGAAAATCGCTCCGGCCTACCTCAAGGGATTTCTCTGCCAGCATTTGGCGCGATCGAGTCCGGTGCTGGCGATCCTCGCCTGCGTGGTCGGCGGGGTCGTCGACGAGAACGGCGCCATCCCTCCGGGCCGCGAGGACGAGTGGATCGCTGGCTGGTGCTGCTACGGGGCGGCGATCACGCAGTATCTCATCATGGGTCTGATGGCGAGCAAGGAGGAAGCCGCGAGCGTGCTGGCGGCGTTCGATGCCAAAATTGCCGCGGACCGGGCCAAGCTGGTGACGGAACTGCGGGCCGAACTCGTTCAAGGGGCGGCCTGCCCGCTTCCCGCGCCGCAGACGGCTTCGAACGCCTCGAGCGACGACCAGCCCGATTCTCCCGCGGAACCGGCGCGGACGGCGGTCGCGGACGACCTCCAAGCGGCCTCGACGCCCGTTCGGCACGGGGGCGGCGAGTAGAATCCCGTTCGCCTCTCGCCCCGATTCTCCCGTCCCTTCGGCTGCCTCTTGCCCCGTATTCAACCGCTCGCCCCGGAGGTGGTGAACCAGATCGCCGCCGGCGAGGTGATCGAACGCCCGGCGTCCGTCGCGAAGGAACTGCTCGAGAACAGTCTCGACGCCCTCGCGACCCGGATCGAAGTCGACGTGGCGGCCGGCGGCACCGAGCTGATCCGCATCGCCGACGACGGCGAGGGGGTGCCGGAGGAGGATCTGCCGCTGGCCCTCACCCAGCATGCGACCAGCAAGCTGCGGACCCCCGCGGACCTGTTCACCGTCGCGACCATGGGCTTCCGGGGGGAAGCGTTGGCGAGCATCGCCAGCGTCAGCCGGTTCAAATTTCGCAGTCGCCCCGAGGGACAGGAACTCGCCGCGGAGATCGCCGCGGAGGGCGGTTCGATCACCCCGGTCACCCCCCGCGGCGGGCCGCTGGGGACGACGGTGGAGGTCCGCGATCTGTTCTTCAACGTGCCCGCCCGCCGCAAGTTCCTCAAGACGAACGCCACGGAGTTCGGCCACCTCGCGGAACAGTTCACCCGCGTCGCGCTGGCGAACCCCCGATTGCACGCCACGCTGCGGCACAACGGCAAGGTCGTCTACGACCTGCCCCCCGCCGTCGATCTGCGGGACCGACTGGCGACCTTCTTCGGTTCCAAGATCGCGGAGCGCCTGATCCCGGTTTCCAGCGAGTCGGACATCGCCCGCCTGTGGGGGTTCGCCGGCCACCCGGGCGACTCGAAGGGCAGCCGGAAGGGGAACTACCTCTTCCTCAACGGCCGTTGGATCACCGATCGCAGCCTCCAGCACGCCCTCAGCGAGGCGTACCGCGGGCTGGTGATGATCGGCCGGCACCCGATCTCGTTTCTGTTCCTCGAAACGGCCCCGGACGCGGCGGACGTCAACGTCCATCCGACGAAGTGCGAGGTGCGGTTCCGCGATAGCTCCAGCCTGTATCGCCAACTGCTCGGCACGCTGCGCACGGAGTTCTTGAAGCGAGACTTCGAACAACGCTTTCACCTCCCCGGCGACCCGGCGAAGGCGAAAGAGCAACCGGCGTCTCTTCCAGAGAAACAAGCTGAACTCGCCGACGGCTTCGCTGACTGGGCGCGGGCGGCGCTGATGAAAGCGGAGAGCGAACCCGTCCCGGAGGTCGAATCGCCCCCCCTCCCCGATCTGCCGGTCGCTTCTACGGAGAGTCCCCCTCATAACGCGGAGGCTCCGCAGAGCCTCCGCGTTACGGAGCCGAATCAGAAGCCGAAGCCCCAAGATGTGACGATCACCCGCGCCATGCAGGTGCTCGACACATACCTCGTACTTGAAACGGACGCCGGCCTACAAGTCATCGACCAGCACGCCCTGCACGAGCGGGTGATGTACGAAACGCTCCGCCGGCGGGTGCTGGGCGAGGGGGTCGAAATTCAACGCCTGTTAGTGCCGGAGTCCGTCGAATTGGACGCCAAGCGTCACGCCGCGGTGCTGGAGCATGCGGACACGTTGGGCGAACTGGGCTTCGAGGTGGAGGACTTCGGCGGCACGACGGTGCTGTTGAACGGGTTCCCCGTACTGCTGAAGCGGGCCGATCCGACGGCGGTGCTGTCGGACGCCGCCGACGCGCTCGCCGACAGTCCAAAGACGCCGGACCGCCGCGACCTGCTCGATTCCCTGCTGCACATGATGAGCTGCAAGGCGGCCGTGAAGGCGGGGCAACGCCTCAGCCCGGAGGAGATCGACGCCCTGCTGACCGCCCGGCACCTCGTCGACGACGCACATCACTGTCCGCACGGACGACCGACGGCGCTGACGCTCTCCCGGGACGATCTCGACCGCCAATTCGGCCGGATGGGTTAGCGCGTCTCCCCTTGCACCCCTCGCAGCGAACCCGGATTCTCCCCCCATGCCCCTGTGCGTCTCGATCGCCCGCAGTCACCCGGCCCGCATGCGGGCGGAACACGCCGCCCTGGCGGAGGCCGGCGCGAAGCTGGTCGAATATCGACTGGATTGGCTCAAGGGGCCGGTCGACGTCGCGGCGCTGATCGCCGACCGTCCGACCCCGGTCGTGCTGACCTGTCGCCGCCGTGAGGACGGCGGCAAGTGGAAGGGCACGGAGGAGCAACGCCTCGGCCTGCTGCGGCAGGCGATTCTCGCGGAACCGGAGTTCGTCGATCTCGAGGGCGACGTCGCCCCGAAGGTGCCCCGGTTTGGCAAGGCCAAGCGGGTCGTGAGCCATCACGACATGAAGGGGACGCCCTCGGTCAAGGAGTTGGCGAAGCTCCACAAGAGCCTCGCCGCCGCGAACGCGGATGTGGTGAAGCTGGTCACGACGGCGACCTGCATGGCGGACAACGCCCGCGTGCTGGCCGTGGGCGCCGCGGCGAAGATGCCCACGATCGCCTTCTGCATGGGCGAGTCCGGCCTCGCCAGCCGCGTTATGTGCTGTGCGAAAGGAGCGCCCTGGACCTACGCGGGGTTCACCTCGGAGCGAACGCTCGCCCCGGGACTGCCTGACTTCGCCACGATGCGGACCGCGTACCGCGCCCACCGGGTCAAGAAGGGGACGCGCTTCTTCGGCGTGCTGGGCGATCCGGTCGCCCACAGCCTCTCGCCGCAGTTGCACAACACCGCGTTCCGCGAAGCCGGTTTCAACGGCTGCTACCTCCCGCTGCGGGTGACGAGCGAAGAGTGGGACGACGCGATCCCGGCGCTCGCCGCGATGGGCTTCGAGGGGTTCAGCGTCACCATCCCGCATAAAGCCGCCGCGTTGGAACTGGCGACCGGCGGGAAGAACATGGCGACGGACGCCGCCCGCCGCATCGGCGCCGCCAACACGCTGGTGGTGACGGATCGGGACGAGGGGAACCCCGTCTGGCACGCCGCGAACACCGATCACGACGCCGCCCTCGGCTCGCTGCTGGAGGCGTTGGGGGAGAAGGACGGGGCGAGGCTCGACGGTCAGCGGGCGTTGATCCTCGGCAACGGCGGGGTCGCCCGGGCGATCGTCGCGGCGCTGGCCGGCGTCGGCTGCGCCGTCACGGTCGCCGGGCGGAGCGAGAAGAAGGTTCGCCCGCTGGTCGATGACTTCGGCGGCATCGCCCAGACCTGGCCGAACCGCGGCACGGGCACCTTTCAAATCGTCGTCAACTGCACGCCGGTCGGCATGTGGCCCAACATGGACGAATCTCCCCTGCCCGAGAACCGCTTTCCCCCGAACGCGGTTGTGTTCGACACGATTTACAACCCGAACCGCACGCTGTTCCTGAAGGAAGCGGAGGCCCGCGGCTGCCGCACGATCGGCGGCGCCGACATGTTCGTTCGTCAGGCGGAAGCCCAATACGAGATGTTCACCGGCGCCCCGGCCCCGAAGGGCGTGATGCGGGCCGCGCTGGCTGACGCAATGTCGGTGGCGAAATGACGGATTCCAACGGGGACCGCCCCTCCGTCGTCTCCCTGGTGGGGGCGCGCGGCAGCGGCAAATCGACGATCGGCCGGATGGTCGCGGAGGAACTCGGTCGGAACTTCGCGGACGCCGACGAAGAAATCGTCCGCGTCTCCGGGCGGTCGATCCCGGAGTTCTTCGAGACCCACTGCGAAGTCGCGTTTCGCCTGTTGGAGGCCGAGGTCATTAAGGCGCTGCTGGAACGGGACGACCTCGTCCTCGCCACCGGCGGCGGAGCCGTACTGATGGAGGAGACGCGGCAGCGCCTCGCCGCCGCCGGGCCGGTGATCTATCTCCAAGCGGACGCCGCCACGCTGCACGCCCGCGTCGGCAGCGACCCCAATCGCCCGCCGCTGACCGATCTACCGGCTGCGGAGGAGATGGCCGCGGTCCTCAATGCCCGCGAAGCGTTCTATCGGGACGCGTCCACCGTCGTGGTCGATGCGACGCTGCCGCCCGCTGAGGTCGTACGGATCGTTCGATCGGCGCTCTCGTGAGCGACATCGGTTGGATCGCATTGACCGTCGGCGTTTTCCTGCTCGGCTGCGTCGCGGGTCGGTTTGTGAACGTCGCCGCGGTCCGGTTCGGACCGCGCGAACGACTGCGCGATCAACTGCGCAGCCTCTGGTTCCCCGCCCCGCACGAAGCGGCCCTGACTCGCGGTCGGGGGCTGTCGAAGCTGCCGGTGGTCGGCTGGTTCCTGCGGTCGCATCCGCTCGCCGCGGCGCCGCTGGGGGACCGCATTCGCCCGGCGATCGTCGAACTGGCGGCGGGCGGGCTGCTCGCTGGGCTGTTCTGGCAGGAAGTCGTGAACTGGCGAACGTGGGCGCCGCCGGGCGGTTTGTTCCTGCCGGACGTGGCTCGGGCGTTCGAGTGCCCGTGGGACGCGACGTTCACCTTCGCCCTGCACGCGGCGATGCTGCTGAGCCTGCTGACGGCTTCGGTGATCGACCTGAAACGCTTGCTGATCCCCGACGGCACCACGATCCCCGCCCTGCTGCTGGCGGTCGCCGCGAGCGTTTCCGGGCGGATCTGGCTGGTGCCGGTTTGGTTTGAAGAGGGCCGCATCTCCCGCTTTGCCCCGGTCGGCGCCCGGCCGGACGTGGAGCCGGTCCCGCCGTGGATCTACGACCACCCGCACCTGCACGGGCTGGCGGCAAGCGTGGCCGGCATCGTCGCGGGGGCGGGCGTGTGTTGGGTCGTCCGGTGGATCGGGGCGCTCACGCTGGGCCGGGAGGCGATGGGGTTGGGCGACGTGATTTTCATGGCGATGGTCGGGGCGTTCCTCGGCTGGCAGCCGGTGCTGACCGTGTTCTTCCTCGCCCCGGTCGCCGCGCTGGTCGTGGTCGTACCGGCGAAGCTGTACGACGCCGCGACCGGCCGAGCCAACGGCGGAGAGTTCCCCTACGGCCCCTGGCTGGCGCTCGCCGCAGCGTTCGTGGTGCTATTCTGGCAGGACGTGTGGCCGGCGGTCGGGTCGTTTTTCGCGCTCGGGCTGTACGTGCTGCTGGCCGGGCTGGTGATCGCCGTGCTGCTGGCCGTGCTGCTGGCGCTGATCGCGGCAGTGAAGCGGGCCTTGGGCCTGGCGCCGCTGGATTGGCCGGCGGGCTACGCGGGTTGGTCGTCGGCGGATACCCTGACGT
>NZ_WTPX01000001.1 GCF_013036045.1 Alienimonas chondri | reverse complement strand
ATTGGGTTCTGTGGGGTACGACGCGCTTCGGGCGCCAAGGGTCGTCCGCTTGGGGGCGGCGCGACGGACCTCTACCGTGCGTCGCCCCCCGCCGCCCGCCCCGTCGTCCTCTCCGACACGCCGCCCGTAGCCCGCCCAGAAAAGCGCCCGATGGCCGACCCCGAACGCAAGCTGCTGTATCTGATCGACACCTACTCGCTGGTGTTTCAGAACTACCACGGCATCCCGATGATGACGGGGCCAAAGGGTCAGCCGACGAACGCCGTGTTCGGCTTCACCCGCGACCTCCGGGCGCTGCTGGACCGCAAGCCGTCGCACCTCGTGATGTGTCTCGAAGGCGGGAAGACCGACCGCAGCACGCAGTTCGAGGCGTACAAGGCGACCCGCAAGGAGACGCCCGACGACCTTCAGACGCAGATCCCGCTGATCCTGGAGATGGCGGCCGGCCATGGCGTCCCCTGCGTCTCCTTCCCCGGGCAGGAAGCGGACGACGTGATGGCGACGCTCGCCGTGAAGGGCGCCGCGGCGGGGTTCGAGGTCCGCATCGTCACCACGGACAAGGATGCCCGGCAGGTCGTTTCGGAGAGCATCCGTCTGTTCAACTGCCGCAGCGGCAAGACGATCGGTCCGGAGGAACTCCTTGAGGAGTGGGGCGTGCGGCCCGATCAGGTCACGGACTTTCAGGGACTCGTCGGCGATACCTCCGACAACATCCCCGGCGTGCCCAAGGTCGGCCCGAAGGCGGCGACCGAACTGCTGACACGCTACGGCACGCTCGAGGGCGTTCTCGAAGCCGCGGCGCCGGGGCCGGACGCCATTGAGAAGAGCCGCGTGCTCAACAAGACGGTCCGCGCGAACCTCGCCGACCCGGAGCATCGCAAGAACGCCGTGCTCTCCAAGGAACTGGCGACCCTGCGGACGGATCTCGAACTCCCGATGACCTGGGAGGACGCCGAGATCAGCGTCCCCGACCACGATCGCCTGCTGACGCTCTATACGGAATTGGGTTTCAAGCGGCTCTCCGAGGAGGCCCGGGACAATTCGTCCGACGCCCCCAAACAGATCACCGGCGCCGGCGGATACGTCCGCCGCAAACGGGGCGAGCAGGACGACGGGGCGAAACTCGACGCGATTCTCGTGGACACGCCGGAGAAGTTCGACGCCTTCCTCGACGACCTCCGCGAACAGCCGGCGTTCTGCCTCGATCTCGAAACGACCAGCACCGACGCCTCCCGAGCCGACATCGTCGGCTGGGCCGTCTGCTGGGAGGATCACAAGGCCTACTACATCCCGGTGAACGCCCCGGAGGGCACGCCGGCCCTCGAACCGATCGCCGTGCTGGAGGCGATGCGGCCGATCCTCATGGACCCGGCGAAGACGGTTCACAACCAGAACCTGAAGTACGACCTCACCGTGCTGCTGCGGGCGGGCGCGGACGTCGCGACCGTGGGCGTCGATCCGATGGTCGCCGACTATCTGCTGGCCGCCGGCGAGCGCAGCCACAGCCTCGACGCCCTCGCCCGGCGTCATCTGGACCGCCGCACCACGCCGATCTCCGACCTCATCGGGAAGGGCAAGGACCAGAAGCTGATGTTCGAGGTCGAGGTGGAGGAGGTCACCGCCTATGCCGCGGAAGACGCCGACGTCGCCTGGCAACTCGCGAAGCTGATGCGGGAGAAGCTCGAAGCGGAGCACCTCTGGGAGCTGTATGAAACCGCGGAGCGGCCGCTGATCCCCATCCTCGCGCATATGGAGCACACCGGCATCGCCTTGGACGTGCCGGAGTTGGAACGCCAGTCCGCGGAGATCACGGCCCGGTTGGAACAACTGGAAGCGGAGATCCAGGATCTCGCCGGCCGGGAGTTCAACGTCCGCAGCAACAAGCAGTTGCAGGTGGTGCTGTTCGAGGAGTTGGGGCTGCCGATCGTGAAGCGGACGAAGACCGGCCCCAGCACGGATGCGGAGGTGCTCGAAAAGCTCGCCCCCAAGCACCCCTTGCCCGCGAAGGTGCAGGAGCACCGCGGGCTGACGAAGTTGCAGGGCACCTACGTCGACGCCTTGCCGAAACTCGTGCATCCGGACACGGGCCGCATTCACTGCTCCTTCAATCAGGTGGTCACCTCGACCGGCCGCCTGAGCAGCTCCGATCCGAACCTACAGAACATCCCGATCCGCACCGAGGAGGGCCGCCGCGTCCGTAAAGCGTTCGTGCCCGGCGAACCGGGTTGGAAGCTGCTGGCGGCGGACTATTCGCAAATCGAACTCCGCTTCCTCGCCCACTACAGCGGTGACGCGGCGTTGGTGGACGCCTTCACGGAAGACCGCGACGTGCACGCCTCCGTCGCTGCGGAGATCTTCGGCGTGCCGCTCGACGAGGTCACGAAGGAGCAGCGGGCGATCGCCAAGACCACGAATTTCGGCGTGATCTACGGCCAGAGTTCGTACGGTCTGAGCGCCACTTTGGGCATCCCGCAAGACGAGGCTCAAACGTTTATCGACGCCTACCTCGCCACCTATCCGGGCGTGCGGACGTTAATCGAGAAGACGCTGTCGAACGTCCGCAACAGCGGCTACGCCTATACGATTCTCGGTCGGCGGCGCGAGGTGACGGGCCTACGCCCCAAATACATCGGCCAGATGAACCTCGCGGAGCGCACGGCGTTCAATGCGGTCATTCAGGGGTCCGCGGCGGACCTGATCAAACTGGCGATGATCGCCGTGTCGAATCGTCTCAGCCAGGAAGGGCACCCGGCGAGACTGTTGTTGCAGATCCACGACGAATTGCTGTTCGAGACCCCCGCAGATCGCGTGGACGACTTGGCGGCGCTGGTGACCGAGGAGATGACCGCCGCGATGAGCCTCGACGTCCCGCTGCGGGTCGACGTGAATATTGGGGAGAATTGGCTCGACGCGAAGTGACCCGAGGTTCCTCGTCAGCGGACTGATTAGGCCGTTGACAGGGTGGATGGGCGGCAGGACGATGGGCCGCGCCCGTTTCGGGTTCCCTCCCTGCCGCAGCCCGCGGCCCCCTCCACCCCTGCCCACCCTGTGTCTACTTCTGCGCCTGCCCCCGTGTTCGGGGTCGTCGGCGGCGTCGGATCCGGTAAGAGCGCCCTCTGTTCCGCGGTGGCGGAGCGATGGGATCTTGCCGTGCTCGACGGCGACGCCGCCGGCCACGAGGCGCTGCGCGAGGATGCGGTGAAGATCGCTCTGCATGATCGATTCGGCGCGGAGATCTTCTTCGCCCACGGCGATCTCGCACATCGTGAGATCGATCGATCCAAGCTCGCGGCGAAAGTGTTCGGCCCCGGCAAGCAGGCGGCGCTCGCAGCCCTCGAAGCGATCGTGCACCCGGTGATCCGACGCCGCTTGCTGAGCGAGGCCGAGGATCTGCTCGCCTCTGGATACGAGGCGGTCTTGCTGGATGCCGCGGTCCTGCTGGAGACCGGCTGGCGGGATCTCTGTGAGAAGGTCGTCTTCGTGGACGTGCCCCGGTCCGAACGGCTGCGACGGGTCGCCTCGCGCGGCTGGGATGCGGCGGAGTTAGACCGGCGGGAAACGAGTCAGTGGTCGCTGGACCGCAAACGGGCCGCCGCCGATGCGACGGTCGACAACGGCGGCTTGCTCGCTGATGCCGTTCGCTCCTTCGACGACCTCCTTCAGGCATGGGGCGTCGAACCCTCGCCCGCCGCTCCGGTGCGTGCCGCCCGGCCGGATCTGTTCGCCCAGCCCGCCGCCGCGGTCACGAATTGACGTGTCATTGATGCCCGTACCCTCCCCCACCCCCCGCCCCGCGCCCGCGATGTCTTCCTCGTCCAATTCGTCGAAGAAGAAGCGGGCCAGCGTCCGCGACCGGATGGCGAAGAGCCAGGCGACGCTCAATCCGCCCAGCGGGACCGCCCCGTCGGAAGTGCCCGTCAACGCCGCGGAGGAGTCCAACCCGCTCCCCGTCCCGCCCCCTTCGGCGCCGAAGCCGAAGGCCGAGGAGCCGCGGACGTTGTCGATGCTGACCGAGGAGGACGATCCGCCCTCCCTGGGGCCGCGCCCGGCGGAGCAGATTCACATCTCCGAATTGCAGCGGATGAGCATGCGTGAGCTGCTCGCCATGGCGGCGGAAGCCAGTCTTGAAGAGTACGGCGGACTGAAGAAGCAGGATCTGATCTTCAAGATCCTCAAGGAGCGAACCAAGCTCTCCGGCTTGATGTTCGGCGAGGGCACGCTGGAAATCCTCCCGGACGGGTTCGGCTTTCTCCGCAGCCCGGACTACCACTACCTGCCCTGCCCGGACGACATCTACGTCTCGCCGAGCCAGATCCGCCGATTCGGTCTGAAGACCGGCGCCACCGTCGCCGGTCAGATCCGCCCGCCGAAGGAGAACGAACGCTACTTCGCCCTGTTGCGGGTCGAGGCCGTCGGCGGGAAAGACCCCGCGGCGGTGCATGGGATGGTGCCGTTCGACGATCTAACCCCCCTGCATCCGCAGGAGCGCTTGCAACTGGCCGCGGACGCCCAGCAACTCAGCACGCGGGTCGTGGATCTCGTCGCCCCGATCGGGCTGGGCCAACGCGGTTTGATCGTCAGCCCGCCCCGGGCCGGGAAGACGGTGCTCCTGCAACAACTCGCCCAGGCGACGATCGCCGGGCACCCGGACGCCTACGTGATCGTCCTCCTGATCGACGAACGGCCGGAGGAGGTCACGGAAATGGAGCGACAGGTGAAGGGTCGGAACTGCGAGGTCGTCTCCAGCACCTTCGACGAGCCGCCCAGTCGGCACATTCAGGTGTCTGAGATGGTGATCGAGAAGGCCAAACGATTGGTCGAGTTCGGGCAGGACGTGGTGATCTTCCTCGACTCGATCACCCGCCTGGCTCGCGCCTGGAACACGGAGACGCCCCACAGCGGCAAGGTGCTGACCGGCGGCGTCGACGCCGGCGCCCTGCAACACCCGAAGCGCTTCTTCGGCGCCGCCCGCAATGTCGAGGAAGGCGGCAGCCTGACGATCGTCGCCACCGCGCTGGTCGAGACCGGCTCGAAGATGGACGAGGTGATTTTCGAAGAGTTCAAAGGCACCGGCAACACGGAGCTGCATCTGGACCGCAAACTGGTCGAGAAGCGCATCTGGCCCGCGATCGACGTGAACAAGTCCGGCACCCGTCGTGAAGAACTGCTCCGCGAGCCGGAGGAACAGCGCCAGGTCGATCGGATGCGCCGCACGCTTTCCGGCATGAACCCGACGGACGCCATGGACCTGCTCGTCAATCGGCTGTCGAAGTCGAAATCCAACGCGGAGTTCCTCGACGCGATGTCGCTAAACTGACCTCGCTCGATTCCAGGCCCAGCGACGCGATGCACAGCCCCTTCCCCGGCATGGACCCGTTCCTGGAAAGGAGTTGGTCGAATTTCCATGGTTCCTTCTCCGCATACGCGATTGGGGCGCTGAACCCATCGATGCCGCCGGGATTCGTCGCTGAGGTCGAGACGGACATCTACATCCACGAGCTGTCCGCTGAAGCGCGAGAGATCGGTCGACGGAGGAAGATCGCTGAGGGGGACGCGGCGATTTACGTGACGAACGTGGACGGAGATCGGGGAGAGGGCGAATCGGGCCAGGTCGTCGCCAAGCCGACGGCGGTGGGCATCCTCCCCGGGGTCGTCGAGGAACGCGTTCGTAGAGTGGCGATTCGCACGGTGGAGGGCGCAGAACTCGTCACCGTCATCGAATTACTCAGCCCGACGAACAAGATCCGACATCGTGACGCCTACTTGGTAAAAAGAGCGGCGCTCCTGGACTCGCCGGCCCATCTCGTCGAGATCGACCTGCTGCGGGCGGGGCGGCGGCTTCCCGTGGACGACGAGCCGGACAGCGACTTCTTCGTCACGGTCAGTGTCGCTGAACGCAGGCCGACCGTGGACCTGTTCGCCTTTTCGCTGCACGACCGAATGCCGACGCTGCCGATTCCTTTGCGGGACGGGGATTTCGTGCCGTTGGACCTGCGTCTCGTGACGGACCGAGTGTTCGAAGCATCCGCCTACCATCCTCGAATCTACGCTCGCCCGCCGGAACCGCCGCTCTCTCCCGAGGACTCGGTGTGGGCCGCTGACCTGCTGGAAAACGCCGGCATCCCCCTTCCCCCGCAGTTCCCGACCGCTGAATGATCGAACACGACGCCCCCCCCGTGCTGCCCGGCGGCCGCTACGCGGTCGCGTGCGCCCGCTGGAATCCGCTGATTACCGATCGACTGCTCGAAGGGGCGCTGGGGACGTTGCGACGGCTCGGCGCCGACGAGGAGGCGCTGACCGTGGTGCGGGTGCCGGGGACGTTCGAGTTGGGCGGCGTCTGTCACGAACTCGCCAAGAGCGGCGGGTTCGACGCCGTGCTGGGTCTGGGCTGTGTGGTGAAGGGCGAGACGGAACATGACCGCTTCATCAACGCCTCCGTGGCGAGCAGCTTTCAGTCCAGCAGTCGCGAAACCGGGACGCCCGTGCTGTTCGGGGTCGTGACGACGAATGATTTTGAGCAGGCCTTGAGCCGCGCCGGGGGCAAACACGGCAACAAGGGCGCGGAGACCGCCGCCGCCGCCGTTGAAACGGCGGGCCTACTGCGTAGCATCCGGGCCGGGGCGAGCTGATTCGCGGTCCGTCCCCGCCGCCCCGTCCTTCACGATGCAAGCTCTTCCGGTAAGGAATGGGCGGGCGTGTTCACTCTCTCCCACGGCGATTGCTCCGCCGTCTTCCGCGACGGCTTCCGTTTCATGTCCCGCCGCAGTCATCAGGATTCCTCCGCCGCTCGCGGCGACGGCCGCGCCGCTCGGGAGATCGCGCTTCAACTCTTGTACGAAGCCGACCTGAACCCCGCCCTCGACCGCCAGCACGCGAAGTCCGCGTTGGAAGAACGCACCGAGGACGTCGAGCTGCGCCGCCGCGCGTGGCGGCTGTACACCCGAGTAATGGAGGTCCGGGACGATCTCGATGCGAAGCTCTCCGGCGTCGCGCGGAACTGGTCGCTGAAGCGGATGGCGGCGACGGACCGCAACGCCCTGCGGCTCGGTCTATTCGAACTGTTGCACACCGACCTTCCCCCGAAGATCGTGTTGAACGAAGCGATCGAACTGGCCCGGACGTTCGGCGACAAGAACAGCCCGCAGTTCGTCAACGGCTTGCTCGACCGACTCCTGCCCGAAACGAAACGCCCCGACCGTTCGTCTGAAGACGCCGCGCCGGTCTCCTAACAGGATTCGGGCGTCAGGAAGGACGGACCCGCGGCGGCCGGGCGGCGATCTGAGCCGCGGCGGCGTCAATCGAGAGGCGGGCACCCTTCATTTCGGCCAGCCGGGCGGCGAAGTTCTCGACGTACGGGATGCCACGGAGCGTCAGCAGCCGCGTGCCGGCGCCGTCTCGAAGCGTCAGATCCCCCGCGCGGAACCAACGCGAGACGGCCGGCAGCGACACGTCTGCCGCAGCGACGTCGCTCAGCAGCGCCGCATCCAATTGGCGACCGGTCAGCGGGGTCTCCGCGATCAGTCGGCGATCCGTCAGTCGGTAGCGGATGCCGAACGCCTTCTGCCACAGGTAGACCGCGGCGCCGAGCGGTGCGAGCGGTAGCCCGAGGACCCATTGCGACAGCGTCGCGGGGCCGATCGGAATCGGCACGCAATTCAAAACGCGGCCCAGCAGCCGGCCCGGACCGGTCGCCGAGACGCCCGGGTAGGCTACGAGCACGTCGCGTTCGGAGTCCTTCTCCGCCGGGTCCGTCGCCGGGTCCGTCATCGTCCGGCGCCGCCCCCGACGCTCGGCAGCGGATCGCCGCCGGGCGTGCCGTCCACGGTCAGGCGAAACACGCATCGGAAGCCGACCTGCTTCACCTCCTCTGTTCCTTCGAGCCCTGCCCGACGGTCGGCGTTCCACCCCTCGCCGAGTCCACGCACGGCCTTCGTTCCCCCGGCCCCGCTCCCGCGATCCGGATTACGATAGACGCCGGCCGCATCGGTTCGCTCTCCGCGGAGCGGATCCTCCGCGAAGGTCTGAACCGTCCACTCTCCGGCGTTCCCGGCCAAGTCGTAGATGCCGAACGGGCTGCGATCGATCCGAAAACTCATCACGGGATCGATCTGTCCCGGCTCACGGGAGACCCCAAACACCGCTTGAGCGTTGCCCCACGGGTACTGGAAGTCGTCGTCGCCGCGGGCGGCTCGCACCCATTCGGCCTCGGTCGGCAGCGACCGCCCGGCCCATTTGGCGTAGAGGAACGCGCTCCGCCACGGAACGCCGAGGGCGGGCAGGTCGTCGTCCCCGTCGATGTTGATCGGCGGCGCGGTCCGCTCGCCGCTTTCCTCAAGGAACCGACGGAACTGGCCGACGGTCACCTCGTGCTGATCCATATAGAACGCGCCCACATAGACTTCGGGCCGCTGCTCGTCGTCGGGTGAACCAAGACGCACGATCCCGGCCGGAACGAGGCAGACCGGCATGTCATCCTGCACGTCGCGCATGCGCCGCGGGAGTCCGCCCGGTCCGGCGCCGCGGGCAGGGATCGCTTCGAATCCCTCGGGCGTGCTGCCCGGGGCGCCGCCGGGGGGCGCGGGGATCGACTCGATCGGAAACCGACCGTCGGGGCCGGCCGTCTCCGCTAACACCGGTCGACGGACGGCGTCGACCGGTCCGCGGACGGCGCCGGTCACGACGAAGTTCGCGCGATCGGCAGGAGTTTCGTCGGCCCCTTCCGCAGGCGGAATGATTGCATAGCGGGCGGCGCCCTCCGGCAGCGCCCGCAACGGGGCGGGGCTGCGGGTCGGTTTCCGGCGTGACGGAGCGTTATTCCGGGCCGGCGCCGCGGGAGCCGGTCTTGCCGGAGCACGATTGATGCTCGGAGCGGCGGGCGCGGCGACGGTTTGGGGGTCTTCTCCCCCGCAACCGGACGTCGAGATCGCCCCCGCTCCCACGGCGCACGCGGCAAGCAGTGCGCAAAGTGGTTGGCGGCGAGGGGCGCGGCGCGTCATCGTGGCCGATCGTACAGCGGTTCCCGCGGCCCCGTCTACCGGCACAGCGGCCCGCCGATCCGAACCGGTCGGAGAGTTCCTGCAGAATCTCTCTTCCGCCGGCCGCGTATTCTGTGCGAGAACCGCCCTGTCCCCTCCCCTCGGCCCCCGCCCGCAGGTCCGCGCGATGATGTTCGGCGCCCACGTCTCCCCGCGCGATTACCTCACCCGCATCAGCGAGGTGCAGGATCAGCTTGATTTGTCCGAGACGGAAGCCCTCGCCGATGCCGTGCATCGGGCTTACGAGAACGGCAATTTCGTCTTCATTTGCGGCAACGGCGGCAGCGGCTCGAACGCCAGCCACCTTTGCGAAGACCTCGGCAAGAGCAGCCTGACCCGCGATAAGTTCACGGACGACTCCGTGAAGCGGCTCAAGGTGCTCAGCCTGACGGATAACACCCCCTACATCCTCGCCTGGGGCAACGACGAGGGGTTCGACCGCATCTTCGTCGAGCAGCTCAAGAATCTCGCCTCCCCCGGCGACGTGCTGATCGCTATCAGCGGCTCCGGCAACAGCCCAAACATCCTGAACGCAGTCGAGTGGTCGAACCGGAAGGGTCTCGAAACCTACGGCATCACCGGCTTCACCGGCGGCAAGCTGCGGGTGCTCGCCCAGAACAACGTCCACATCCCCTGCGATGACATGGGGATCGTGGAATGCCTGCACCTCCAACTGTTCCACTGGGTGCTGGACGACTTGCACGGCCGCATCAACGAAGTCGGCCGCTACGCGGCGAAGGGTGAATTGCGCAAGGCGGCCTGAAGTTGATGCGAGCCGACAGCCAGGGATTGGCTAAGCTGGTCCCATGGCTTATGGCAAAAAACAGTTCCGTTATATCCGCGTTGGGGAGCGGACCTACGCTTGGCAGGTCTGCTTCTCCGACGATTACTGTCATCTGTGGCTTGTTGTTACGGAGAAGGACGGGTGCTTTGAAGCTGCCTACCGTCTCCGTCAGCGTGACGATCGTCGCTGGATTGCGTTAGGCGGCGATGGTTTCGGCAAAGTTTTGAAGCTGTTTGGCGGTGGAACCTTCCGGTGCCCAGAATTTGCTCCGGGCGGAATTGCGAAACCTAGTGGCGTCCGTGAGTTGATCGAATGGTGTTTGAGGCCAAACCCGTACTGGGAATGGGTCGATCGAGACGGTCTGCCGATCCCACCCGGAGAGATCTGTCCGCAGTGCGGAGAGCGTGTCAGTTTCTACCCTTTCTCCAATCACACGACGGACTGCAAAAACTGCGGACATTATTTCGCCGTCCGAGCCGCCGCTATCGAAAGTACGAGTCCGCGCTAACGCATATTCAGCGGGTCCATGTCGACGACGAAGTCGACGTCCCCGCCGGTGGGGAACTCCGGTTCGACCGTTCGCCACAGACTGCGAACGTCGGCCGGGTTCTCGGCGCTCAGTTGAAAGTGAAAGCGCCAGTTCTTCTGCAAGCGGGCCACGGCACAGGGGGCCGGGCCGAGGATCTGCACGGGCAGATTGCGTGATTTCGCGGCGGCCGAGAGCGCATTGGCCATCTCATTCGCCCGCCGCTTCACCGCCGCTTCGTCCGGACCGCGGAGGATCACCCGGCAGAGCCGACGATACGGCGGGTAGCTCATGTCCCAGCGGTCGCGGAGTTCGTCCGCGACGAACCCCAGATAGTCGTGCCCCGCCGCCCGGCGGATCGCCGGCTCGGCCGGGTTGCTGCTTTGCACGTAGACGCGTCCGCCGCGGGAACTGCGGCCGGTCCGGCCGGCGACCTGAGCGATCAGTTGGAAGGTCCGTTCGCCGGCCCGCGGGTCGGGCTGGTGCAACTGGGTGTCGGCGTCGACCACGCCCACCAGCGTGACGTTGGGGAAGTCGAGACCCTTCGCGATCATCTGCGTGCCCAGCAGGATGTCGATCTCGCTGTGACGGAAGCGGGTCAGCACTTCGTCGTGGCTGCCGGGTTTGCGCATCGAATCGCTGTCCATGCGGGCGATCGTCGCGTCGGGGAACACCTGCTTCACTTCTTCTTCCAGCTTCTGCGTGCCCACGCCCACGTACTTCAATTCGTGGGCGCCGCAGCCGGGACAGGCCCGCGGGACGGTCTGCTCGTGGGCGCAGCTGTGGCAGACAGCCCGGCCCTTGTCGCGATGCCAGGTGAGGGAGACGTCGCAGTCCGGACACATCAGGCTCGCCCCGCAGGCCCGGCACCAGACCGCGGGCGAGAAACCGCGGAGATTCAGGAACAGGATCACCTGTCCGCCGTCCTCGATCGCCGCCTTCACCGCGTTCGAGAGCTGCCGGCCGATCGCCCTCCCCTTCCTCACCTGGGGGTCGTTGCGCACGTCCACCGTCACCACCGGCGGCAACGGCAGTTTGCCCACGCGACGAAGCAGCGAGAGCAGCCGGTAACGCCCCTCCTGAGCGGCGTGCCAGCTTTCGAGCGTCGGCGTCGCCGAACCGAGAATCAACGGCACGCCGGCTTCGCGGCACCGCTTCTCCGCCACTTCCCGGGCGTGGTAACGGGGCACGCTGTCCTGCTTGAAGGTCGACTCGTGCTCCTCGTCGATGATGACGAGGCCGAGGTGCTGACAGGGGGCGAAGATCGCGCTGCGGGCGCCGACCACCACCTCGACTCGCCCCGCGGCGATGTCCCGCCAGTGCTTGCTGCGTTCGGCGTCGGAGAGGTGCGAATGCAGCACCGCGACCCGCTCGAAGCGTTGGCGGAACCGACGGATTGTCTGCGGAGTGAGAGCGATCTCCGGCACCAGCACGATCGCCTGACGGCCGTACTCGACGACCTCTTTGATCGCCCGAATGTAGACCTCCGTCTTCCCGCTGCCGGTCACGCCGTGCAGCAAGAACGTCGCATATTCCTGTCCACGTAGGGCGGCGAGGATCGTGTCGAGCGCCGCCTGCTGCTCGTCCGTCGCCACCAACTCTTCCCAGGGTTCGATCGCCACGTCGTCGAACTCCGTCACGTCGGTCCGTTTGCGGACCTGCTCCGCAAAACCCTTGTGCTTGAGGGAAGTCACGACGCCCACGCCGCAGTCCGCTTTGCTCGCGACGTAATCGGCCCGGACCGGCTCGCCGGCGTCGATGATCGCCGCCATCGCGGCCCGCTGCTTCTTCGTGAGGCTGCCGGCGTCCAGCGCCGCCCGGCCGGTCTCGGTGGGGCGGTAGAAGACGAGTTCGCGGGTGCCGGCGTTCCGCTTCACGCCGGCGGGAACGACCGACGAGAGGACCTGCCCCCAGCCGCAGAGGTAGTACTCCGCGATCCACCGCGACAGTTCGAGCATCTTCGCGTCGACCAGCGGCGCCTCGTCCAGCACGCGATCGATCGTCTTCAGCCGCTCCGGCTTCGAGCCGCGTTCGTTGGCGTACTCCTCCACCGGCCGCACGGCGACGACGAACCCGGTCTCGCTCCGCCCGCCCCGCGGCCCGCGGCCGAACGGCACCCGGACGCGGCGGCCCGGCGCGATCTCATCCCGCAGGTTCTCCGGGACGAGGTACGTGTAAGCGTCCATCAGCGGTTTGTTGAGGACGACATCCGCGACGACGCGATCCTCCGCAGCGGCGATCTCCCACGCCATCGCGGCGCCGGCGGCGATCTCCTCGGCGGTCGGCTCCGGCGGGTCGAACAGTGCCCCCTGCTCCTTCCCGGCAGACGAGCCGGTCTCGAGAGGCGAGCCGGGGGCGTCAGCCTCCGGAGGGTGCGGCGGGGACGGCTCCATGCGGTCCATCTTGGCGTCCGCGGCGTCAGTCGAAAGCGTGGCGGTGCGGGCGACCATCTCGAAGATCTCGGCGAGCGGCGGGGCGTCAGCCCCCCGAGCCTTCAGGCTCGAAGCGCCAACAGAATAAGTGTACACGTAGACATCATTCGATCAATCCGTGTTTGCACGGTTGACGGAAGGGATGCGGGCGACAGGATTTGCGACGACGTCGTTCCCCCGTCCCCGCGCCCGTTCCGACTCGGAGGGCTGACGCCCCCGCTCGCCTGCCCTGATTGTCATGAAGCTTGGACTGTTCGGCGGCACCTTCGATCCGGTCCATCTGGGGCATCTGCTGCTCGCGGAGCGGTGCCGGGAGGAGCTCGACCTCGATGAAGTGCGGTTCCTCCCCGCGGCTTCGAACCCGCTGAAGGAGAACGGCCCCGTCGCGGACGGCAAGCAGCGCTGCGAGATGGCGCAGTTCGCGATCAGCGGTCACCCGCAGTTCAAGGTCGATCGGCGGGAGGTCAAACGCGGCGGGCCGAGCTACGCCGTCGACACCCTCGCCGAGATCGCCGCGGAGAACCCCGGCGCCGAACTGTTCTTCCTGATGGGAGCCGACGCGCTCGCCGACCTGCCCGATTGGAAGGAGCCGCAGCGGGTGCTGGAACTCGCGACCGTCGTCGCCGTCAATCGCGGGGACGATACGGCGGTGGTCCCCGCCGCCCTGAACTTAGGGAACGCGAGCCAGGTGCGGTTCGTCGCGATGCCGGCGTGCGACTACTCCGCCACCGACCTGCGACGCCGAGCCGGCGCGGGGATGAGCCTGCGCTACCGGACGCCCGCGGCGGTGATTGCTTACTTATACGATAAGAACCTTTATCGCGCCGACGAAGGCGCCTGACTTATGGCCGAAACGCACGAGTTCCAATCCGATATCGCCAAGCTGCTGCGGCTGCTGTCGCAGAGCCTTTACCAAAACCGCGAAGTCGCGGTGCGGGAGTTGGTCTCCAACGCCAGCGACGCCCTCGACAAATATCGCCTGCTGAGTCTCCGCGAAGAGGACGTGCCGACGGCGGATGATCTCCAGATCGTCGTTACGCCGGACGCCGAGGCGAAGACGCTCACGATCGCGGACAACGGCGTCGGCATGACGCACGACGACCTGATCGAGAATCTCGGCACGATCGCCCACAGCGGAACCGAGGGGTTTTCGCAGGGGCTGGAAGGGAATGACGCGGACTCCCTCATCGGGCAGTTCGGCGTCGGGTTCTACGCGGCGTTCATGCTGGCGGAGTCAGTCGAGGTGCGGACGCGGTCTTACCGGGAAGAGGGCGGCTGGAAGTGGACCAGCGCCGGGACCGGTTCGTTTGAAATCGATCAGATCGCCATGCCGGAGCACGGCACGGAGGTCGTCCTGCACCTCCGCGACGACGCCAAGGACTTTGCCGATCCGCAGCGGGTCGAATACGTCCTCAAGCGGTACAGCAGCTTCGTCCCGCATCCGATTCGCTTGGCGGGCCTGTCGTCCGACGGGGAGCCCGGGGAGACGCTGCACGTCAACGATCAGCCGCCGATCTGGGTCGAGCCGAAGGGGAGCGTCACGCCGGAACAGCACCGGCAGTTCTTCGGATATCTGTCCGGGCAGGTCGGGGCGAACCCCCTGTGGAACCTACATCTGTCGCTCGATTCGCCGCTGGAGATCAAATCGATCCTCTATTGCCCCCCGATGAACCCGGAGCTGATGGGTCTCGGCCGGGCGGAGCACGGCCTGCACCTGTGCGCCCGGCGGGTGCTCGTGCAGAGCGACTGCGACAAGCTGCTGCCGGAGTACCTGCGGTTTCTGTACGGCTTGGTCGACAGCAGCGATCTGCCGCTGAACGTGTCCCGGCAGGCGCTGCAGGACGACACGGTTTTTCGCAAAATCCGTCAGGTGCTCACCGGCAAGGTGCTCAGCCGGTTGTCGAAGCTCGCTGAGAACGAGCCGAAGACCTATCAGGAGTTCTACGAGCAGTTCGGCACGACGCTTCGCGAAGGCGTCGCGACGGACAACGTGAACCGGGACAAGATCGCCGAGCTCTTGCGGTTCCGCACGATCGACGCCCCGGATGAGATGTCCGGCCTGAAGGCGTACGTCGAGGGAATGAAAGAGGGTCAAACGCAGATCTTTCACGTCGGCGGCCGCGACGCGGAGGCGGTCAAACGGCGGCCGACGCTCGAAGCGTTCACCGCCCGCGGGCTGAACGTCCTGCTGCTGACGGACCCCGTGGACGAGATCGTGCTCAGCACGTTGGACGAATACGACGGCAAGAAATTCGTCTCCGTGGAGAGCGCCGAGGCCGACCTGCCGCCCCTGCCGGAGTCGGACGACGAGAAAGACGACCGGCCCGAACCTGCCGCCCCGGCGGGACTCGAAGCGGTTCTGGGCCTCTTCCGCGAAGCCCTCGGCGACGAGACGGAGGAGATTCGCCAGACCGACAAGCTGACCGGCAGCCCCTGCCGGCTGGTCACCCCCGGCGGCGGTTTGAGTCCACAACTTCAAAGCGTGTTGGGGGCGAACGACAAGAACTTCAAGCCGCCCAAGCGGATCTTGGAAGTGAACCCCCGGCACCCGCTTGTTCGACGGCTCGCGGACCTGTCGGTAAACGCCCAAAACGGCGACTTCATCAAGTCCTGCGGCCGTCAGTTGTTCGACAACGCCCTGTTGATGAGCGGCATGGTCCCCGATCCGACGGAACTCGCCGCACGGGCGGAGCGGTTCATGACGGATGCCGCCGGGGCGAAATCGAGCGTGATCCTCTGATGTCGACCCGCAACGCAAAACCTCCCGCGACCCACACCGACCTTGCTGAACACCTCTGCTGGAGCCTCCGCGGCGGGTACGCCCACTGCGGCGTCGAAACGGCGTTCCGCGAAGTCGATGGCGGCGTGCAGGGGCGACTGCTCGACCGGTTCGAGCATTCGCTCTGGCAGTTGCTGGAACACCTGCGGCTCTGCCAGCGAGACCTGATCGACTACAGCGTGCGGCCTGACCACGTCTCGCCGGAGCATCCGGTCGGCTACTGGCCGGCGACGCCGGAGCCCCCGAGCCTCGTCGCCTACGACGAGGCGCTGGCCGCCTATCTCGCCGACCGCGAGGAATTGTGCGGCTCGATCGCTGGCGGGGATCTGCTGACGCCGTTCCCCCATGCGGCGGGGCCGGATGGGGAGCCGCGCACGCTGCTCCGCACGGCGACGATCGCGCTGGACCATCAGGCCTATCACATCGGCCAAGCGGTGACGCTGCGGAAGGCCCTCGGCTGCTGGCCCGGCTGACGTGTTCCGACGAAGGCGTCGCCGCGGACGGCGGGGCCGAGAGTTGTTCCGGGGGCGGCGTCGCCTACTCTTCCGGCTCTCCCGTTCCGCTTTCGCCGCCCTTTCGAGCGACCCCCGCCCGCGTGTTCGGCTTCGCCTTTCGCAATTTGCTCAGCCGTCCGGCCCGCTCCGCGCTGGCGCTGGCGGGGTTGACCGTGGCGATCGCCGGGATGGTCGGCCTCTTCGCGGTCAAAGGCGGGTTGGAATCGGCGGCGGAGGACGCGTTCGGCAAGGTGACCGGCCTGACGGCGATTCAGCCCGGCGCCCCGGTGCCGCTGCTCTCCCGCCTGCCGGCCGATTGGGAAGCGAAGATCGACGCCGTCGAGGGCGTGGAAACGACCGTCACCGACGTCTGGAATCGGGCGAACGTCATCGAAGGCAAGACGGTCGTCTCCCCGCCGCGGTTCCTGCTCGGCACCAGCATCCTGGAGCGAGCACGACTGCGGAACGGCGTGTATCGCGAGGCGTTGAAGCAGGGGCGGTTTCTCGACGAAACGGATCTCGGCACGACGAACGTCTACGCCGCCGTGTCGATCCTGGAGGAGCACGAGAAACAGGTCGGCGACTCCCTGACGATCGACGGCGTGGAGTGCAAAGTCGTCGGCGCCTACGAGGTCGGCAGCTTGTTTCTCGATGCCGCCATCCTGATGGATCTGCCGACGATGCGGCAGATCACGCGGTTCGATCCGAACACGGTGTCGAACTACTACATCGAAGGCGATCCGTCCGTTTCGCAGGAGGTCTTGAAGGAACGCATCCTCGAGGTGTTGCGGGACGAAACGACGACGGACTGGAAGCCGACGAACATGGCGCTACTCGGGCAGTCGGAGCCGCCGTTCGCGGCGCTGTTCAACGCCCTCGACGCCGCCGCCCGCGGAGGCGAACCGCCGGCGCCGGCGCCGGACACGAGAGCCAAGCCGGCGCCCGCAGCCGCCCCGCTCGGCGACGACGGCAAGCCTCGCGATCCGGTCGAATTGCGCACGATGGAGGAGTGGCTCGACCAGTTCGCCACCTTCACCGCAGACCTCGACCTGTTCCTCCAGATCCTCGGGGCGACCGGCGTGTTGATCGCCGTGTTCGGCGTGGTGAACACCATGCTGATGAGCGTTTCCGAACGGATCATCGAGTTCGGCATCCTTAAGGCGAACGGGTGGAGCAAAGGCGACGTGCTGCGGCTCATCTGCTCCGAAAGCCTGATCCTCGGCATTGTCGGCGGCCTGCTGGGCGCGGCGATCGGGTGGGCCGCGACGGGGGTGTTGAACGCCCTGTTCCCGGATCGACTCAACCTGTATGCCGGCCCCGGCCTGCTGGGCTTCGCCGTGGCGTTCAGCACGTGCGTCGGCACGCTCGGCGGACTCTATCCGGCGTTGTGGGCGATGCGGATGCAGCCGATGGACGCGATTCGCCGTGGATGATTCCCTGCCCCCCGCATCGCCCGGCCACGCCGGCGCCATCGCCCTCCACGAGGTGACGAAGACCCACCAGCGTGGGCAAACGGAGGTGCACGCCCTCCGCGGCGTCACGGCGGAGATCCCCGCGGGGTCGTTCGCCTTCCTGCTCGGCCCGTCCGGCAGCGGGAAAAGTTCGCTGCTCTATCTGATGGGCGGCTTGGACGACGTCACCGGCGGAGAGATCGCCATCGACGGCCGACGGCTCTCCGCATTCACCGATGCGGAGCGAGACGCCTTCCGCCGCGAGCGCGTCGGCTTCATCTTTCAGGCCTTCAACCTGCTGGGGAACCTCGACGCCGTCGACAACGTGCTCGTCCCCTTCCTCCCGAAGGGCGTGCCGGCGGAACTGCGGGCGCGGGCCGTGGCGTTGCTGGAACAAGTGGGGCTGGGCGATCGGCTCGACCATCGGCCGCATCAGCTCTCCGGCGGGGAGCAGCAGCGAGTCGCGATCGCGCGGGCCTTGTTGAAGAACCCGCAGATCGTGCTCGCCGATGAACCGACCGGCGAACTGGACACCGAAACCGGCGCCGAGATCTTCGCGGAACTGCGTCGCCTCCACGCCGCAGGCGGGACCACCGTCGTCGTCGTCACGCACGATCGCGCGTTAGTCACCGAGGGCGATCTCGTGTTCAACATCCGCGACGGCCGGATCATCGATCCGTAGGCCGGCCGTGCGTCAGCGGGCGCCGTTCCGGCGGCCCGGCTCGTTCGGGCCCCAGCGCGGCTCTTCCATCTCGGACTCCCATTCATCCAGCGCAGCGATCATTGAGGCCACCCGGTCGGGATGACCCGCGGCGAGATCGCTCGACTCGGAGATGTCGGCGTCGAGGTCGTAGAGGGCCGCCGCGGCGCCGGGCGAACGTTCGTCGTACAGCTTCCATTGGCCCAGTCGCATCGCGCGAGGGCCGTTTCCCCCGTGGTGGCGCCAGTAGAGCGGCCGCAGCGGAGCGGAGTCGTCGCCGCCGGTCATCGTGGAGAGGAAGCTGCGCCCGTCGAGCTTCCAAGCGGGATCGACCGCGGCCCCGGCCGCTTCGACCACCGTGGGCAGGAGATCGAGCGCGATCACCGGCTCCTCCACCACCGATCCGGCGGGCGCCCGCCCCGGCCATCGCACGGCCCACGGCACTCGGATCCCGCCCTCGTGCAATTGCCCCTTCCGGCCCCGCAGCGGCGTGTTGACGGCGCCGGTTTGGGTCTGGCCGCCATTATCGTTCGTGAACAGCACCAGCGTGTCGTCCGTCAGTCCCTGCTCCTCCAGGCAGTCCAGGATGCGGCCGACGTTGTCGTCCAACGAGACCACCAGTCCCGCGTACTTCCGCCGCCGATCATTTTTAATATGCGCGATGCGGGCGGCGTCTGCCTCCTTCGGCTGCAGCGGACCGTGCGGGGCCGTGAATGAGACAAACAGATAGAACGGCTCCTCGTCTCGCTCCTCGATAAAGCGACAGGCCGCGGCACCGAGTCGGTCGGTGACGTAGCCGGACTCCGGCGTCGGTTCGCCGTTCTTCTGGATCACCCGATGTTCGGAGGGCTTCTCAATGGGGTAGTACGGGCGCGATCCCTGCAGCAGACCGTAGAAGTGATCGAAGCCGCGTTTGTTCGGATGGTAGGCGGACGGGTAGCCGAGGTGCCACTTGCCGATCAATCCGGTGCGATAGCCGAGCGATTGGAGCCGCTTCACGCCGAACGTCTCCGTCAGCTCCAATCCGTCCTGCCGACCGGGCGGGAGGTTGTCGTCGAACCCGAAGCGTTGCTGATACCGGCCCGTCATCAGGCCGGCTCGCGACGGGGAGCAGACGCAGCCGCTCATGTAGGCGTTCGTGAAGCGGGCGCCGTCGCGGGCGATCGAGTCGATTCGCGGCGTGAGGTTCCGCATCTCCTCGGTGCAGTTCGGCTGGAAACCGAAGTCGGCGTACCCGGCGTCGTCGGCGTAGAGAACGACCACGTTCGGCTTCTCCCCCGCCGAGGCGGCAGCGGTCAGCAGGACAAGCGATGCGAGGCTGAAGAACGAGCGCATACCGGCGAAGCGGATGGGGGAGGGAGCGTGGGGACGGTGAAGCGACCGAGGTATCGCGGCGCTTAGCGTTGCGAATGGGGGCCGAGCTTCCAGATCGGATGCGGGCTGTGCTCTCGCCGCATCACGGCTTCCATCTCCTCGACCAGTTCGGGGTGGGCGGCGGCCAGGTCGTCGGACTCGTCAACGTCCTTCGACAGATCGTACAGCTCCGTGGTGCCGTTCCATCCGCCGCGGCGATAGGCCTTCCAGTCGCCCTTGCGGACGGACTGTTGCGCCCCGGTTTCGTAGAACTCGAAGTAGAGATACTCGCGTTTAGTCTGTGCCTCGGGGCGTCCCCGCAACGTGGGGGCGATCGAGAGGCCGTCCATCGCCTCGGTGACGGGCTGCCCGCCCAAGTCGGCGAGCGTCGGCATCAGGTCCCACTGCGTCGTTTGCAGGTCGGACGTCGACCCGGGCGGGATCGTCCCGGGCCAGCAGGCGATCAAAGGGACGCGGATCCCTCCCTCGTAGAGCGAACGTTTTACGCCGCGGAACGGACCGTTGCCGTCGAAGGTGTCCGTCCGCTTGTAATAGGAATCTTCGTCGCCGTTGTCCGAGGTCCACACGATGATCGTGTCGTTCTCCAGCCCCAGCTCTCGCACCGCCTCCCGAATGCGGCCGACGTTGCGATCGTGACGGGCCAGCAGGGCGCAATACACCTGCTCGTACCGCGTGAGGCCTGGGACCTCGTCGTAGCCTTCGAGACTGGGGACCCGCATCCCGCCCGGCGGTCCGCCATGGGGCACCGTGCTGGCGTAGTAAACGAAGAAGGGCCGGTCCTGCCGCTCCGTCATGAACTCGATAATCCGGTCGGCATAAAGATCTTCGATAAACGTGCCTTCGCCTTCTCCGACGACCCCCGTGCCTCCCTTGCTGAGGACCGTGCCCTTCAACGTCTCCGGATCGTTCGCCGGCAGCGTGATGCGCTCGCCGTCCTTCCAAATATAGTTGGAGTAATAGTCCCGGCAGTCGACGTGGCCGAGGAACCCGAGCCAGCGGTCCCACCCGCAGGCGGTGATTTCTTCCGGCGTCGCATGGCCGCCGAAGCTGACCTTTCCGAACGCCGCGGTCGCATAGCCGGCCGAGCGGGCGACTTCGCCCAGCAGCGGGGATTCCGGCGGCCAGACCCCCTCCGGCATCGCTCCCCGGTTCGCCCGCCACGCGGCGTGCCCCGGGTGCTTCCCGCTGATGAGAGAACAACGCGACGGTCCGCACACCGCATTGCCGGCATAGGCGTTCGTGAATCGCATCCCGTCCCGCATCAATTGATCGAGGTGCGGAGTGCGGATGATCCGTTCCGACGCCTCGTCCATCCCGTACGGAGGCACCTTCCCCATGCCCCAATCGTCCGTATTGATATAGATGACGTTCGGCGCCCGACGCGTCGCCACGCCAGTCTCCTCATCGCCCAGTGGATCGTCGCCGCGAGTTGACGGAACGGCGACGAGCAGCGTCGCGACGAGGGACAGAAACGCAGTGGGGCGGACGATCCAGTTCATTCGCAGACTCTGGCCTTCCGTCCCTCTCAGTTCAAACGGCCTCAACGTCCGTCGGCGGCATCAACGTTCATTCGTCACCGCTTTCCGGCGGGCTGTCGCTGCGGAGATAGGCGACGAGGTTCCGCACCTGCTCGGTCGACAGCGGCGTGAGCAAGCCGTCCGGCATCATCGAGGTGTCGCTCTCCGTGCGTTCGAGGATGTCCGCGACCGGCACGATCGCTTCGCCGTCCGCGGTGGCGAGCGTCACGACGGCGTCGGTTTTGGCCTGAATCAAACCGGTCAGCACGCGACCGTCGGCAAGCAGGAACACGGTCGGCCGGTAGTCCTTTGCCATCACGGCGGACGGGGCGAGGATGTTGGACAGCAGGTAATCGAGGTCTCTGCGGTTCGATCCGGTCAAGCCGGGGCCGACCTTCTCCCCCTCGCCGTACAACTCGTGGCACTGCCCGCAGGTCTTCTTGAACAGCGCCCGGCCGGCGACGAGGTCCGGCGTCACGTCGCTGTCGTTGTTGCCCGCGGCGACCTTTCGCTTCCACGAGTCGATCAGACGAAGGCGGTCCGCATCCGTCTCCGCGACCGTGCCCCAAACGTCTCGCAACCGGGCGGTCAGCCCCTCATCGTTCAAGCTGCGAATCTGTCGAGCCAGGTCGGCGGTGAGGTCGACCGTGGGAATCTCTTCGTTCGCCATGGCGGTCAGAAGCAGGTCGGCGCCGACGGGGCGAGCGACCAATACCGCGAGCGCCGCCCGTTTCGCGGCGGGGGCGAAGCGGGGGTAATACTGCCTCAGGAACGGAGCGTTCGCCGGGTCGTTCGTGCGGCCCAATCCGCGAATCAGATCCGCCGCGAACGGGCTGGCCGGCTCGGCGCTGATCAGGCGCCGTAGGAAAATCGGTAACTCCCGGGGCGATACGTCCAGCAGGTCCGCCAGCGCCCCGCGGCGACGTTCGAGGGAAGCGGCCTCATCGGCGAGGACCGCCTGCCGTTCCTGTCCCGCCTCCGCGGTGCCGAAGCGGTAATCCAGTCCCTGCGCGCGATCCAGAACTCGCAGATCGTCGCTGAGCGCCAGAGCCGTGAGCGCCGCATCCCAGCCGGCCGGCCGCTCGACGTCACGACCGGCGATCGCGGATCTCAGCCCCGCCAGCGCTTCGAGGGCGCGCTCGGGGCGCTCGGCCGAATCGGAAATCACCGACACGATCGCTGCACGCGATTCCGCCGTGCCCAATTCGCCCACCCGCCGCAACGCCAGCCGCCGGACAGTCGGGATCTCGCCCGCCAACGCGACCGACAACGCGCGTTCAGCGTCCGCCGGCACCAACGGTTCGAAGGCGTACCACAGCATCAGCGGCAAGTTGTGATCGTCCGCGTCTTCGCCCCGCGCCAGCAGCGCTTCAAGCAGTCCCCACCGCTGGTCGACCGGCAACCGCTGAGCCAGGGAGGCGAGTTCCAGCCGTACCGAAGCGTCGTCGTCCGACTTCGCCATCTCAACCAAGACGTCCAGCCGATCGCCGAACGCCGGCAGCGGGGGCAAGTCGCCGATCGCGCGGGGGATGCCGCCGCTCATCGGCAGCGCCGGGAGCGATTGGCCGGTCAGCCGGACGCCCCACAGTCGGACGTCAGCGTCTTCGTCGCCCAAGGCCGCGTCCAGTTGTTCGCCGGTCAGCGTCGCGGTCGCGGTCAGCGCCCACAGGGCCCGCAGACGGTCGAGGGAGTCGGCGGAAGAGTACATTTTGCCTAACGCTTCGACCGCGGCTTCGTCCGGGCCGCGTTCTTGAAGCAACCGCTGAGCCTGTCGGCGTTGGAAGACGTTCTCGTGCGTCAGGAGATCGACCAGTTCCTCGCTCGTCCCCTGTAACGCCGAGGCCCCGCGGGGCCTCGGCGTTACAGGGTTCTCGTGGACAATCTTCCAGATCCGGCCGTTCGAGCGGTCGTGGTTTTCGATCCCGCGGTGGTGGCACTGGTTCGTGTCGTACCAGTCGATTACGAACACGTTCCCGTCCGGGCCGGTTCGCAGGTAGAGCATCTGACTGGCGAGATCGTCCGTCAGGCAGAAGTCCGGCAGGCGATCGCCGACGAATCCGCTGCCGGACGGCGTGAGCGAATCGGCGTTCAGCCGCGCGCCGTGAATGTTATTCATCAGCAGTTGGCCACGAAACTCGGCCGGCCAGGCGTCCCCCTGATAGATCATCGCTCCCGCGTGGGCGTGTCCGCCGCCGAAGTCGAGGCTGGCCTCCCTGTCCGCCTGCGTCCACTGGTGCCCGACGAAGTGTCGGTGTTTGGCGATCGTGGGGATGTCTTCGTAGACGTGCGGATCGAAATGCCGGCCCGCCTGACGGAAGTAGCGGGCCCCGGGGATCACGTGGAACAGGTGCGGGATCACGCAGCAGGTCAGAAAGCTCTGGCCGCGTTCGTCGAAGTCCACGCCCCACGGGTTGCTGGTGCCGTGGGCGAAGACCTCGAACGCCCGGCTGGTCGGGTGATACCGCCAGATGCCGGCGTTAATCGGCACCCGCTGATCGTCCGGCGTGCCTGGCGGGCCGACCCGCGAGTGGGTGAACACGCCGTGGCAGCCGTAGAGCCAGCCGTCCGGTCCCCAGATGAAGGAGTTCAGCGTTTCGTGGGTGTCTTCGTCGTGCCAGCCGTCGAGCAGCACCTCCGGCGGGCCGTCCGGCACGTCGTCGCCGTCGGCGTCCGGGATGAACAGCAGGTGCGGCGCCTGCCCGACGAACACCCCGCCGAAGCCGACTTCCAAGCCGCTGACGAGGTTCAGCCCCTCCGCGAAGACCTTCCGCACGTCATGCCGGCCGTCGCCGTCGGTGTCCTCGAAAATCAGGATGCGGTCCTTCCCCTCGCCCTCCGGCCGTTTGACCGGGTAGCTGTGCCCCTCGGCGACCCACAGCCGGCCGCGGTGGTCGATCGTCATCGCGATCGGCTGCACCACGTCCGGTTCCGCCGCGAACGGCACGACCCGGAAGCCGTCCGGCAACCGCATGACCGCCGCCGCCTCTTCGGCCGGCAAGCCGGCGTATTTCAACTCCCCGGCCGGCAAGAACGCCGGGCCAGCTAACAAGATCAGGGCGAACGACAGACGACGGAGAGACATAGCGGCTACGATGGATGCGTACGACGGCCGGCAGCCTACGCACCCGCGTCAGTCGATCCCACCGTCGCCCGCCCCGGGGCCGATCCCCTCAGCGCTGGGGGACCGCAGAAACTCGTAGCTCAGGGCGCCCAACAAGCGACCCTCCTCGACGGCGTGACAGTCCGCGCAGGCGGTCGCGGCGGTGAGGGCGCCGACGGCCCGGAATCGTTCGGCATCGGCCTCGGCGTAGACCCACTCGCCCATCGCGAGCCGGGCCAGCCCCTTCGCTTCAAAGTCGGTCAGCGGTCGGATGTTGTGCGGGGCGTTCGGCCCGGCGATCGGCAGGTAGTCGGACTGATAGGCGACCGGTTCGTCGTGGAGGATCAGACCGATCAACTCGAACCCGGTCAGCGACCATCCCGGTAACGGTTCCTCGTCGGCCGCGGTTTGTGCGGCGTGCGATTCGAAGCCGATCAGGAACGGTCCCTCGCCGCTGGCGGGATCGAAGTCTTTCGGGAGCAAGTCCCCGTATCCCGGTCCTCGATCGCCGAACGCGCCGAAGCCGGCTTCGTTCGCGAAGTCGATCCCCCGCTCCCTGTGCCACGCGGCGATCGCCGCCCGCTCCGTGCCGATGACCGCCGTCGCAGCCTTCGGGTCTTCACCGCTCACGCCACTCGGCTGCCGGATGCGTTCGCTGCCCGTCGGGGCGGCGGGGAAGGTTTTGAACTCGCGTAGCTCCCATTGCACCTGGGGCATGCGGTGGATGCCAAACCCCATTCGCTGGGCGAAGCGATCGGCGAAATCGGTGTGCACTGAGTGCAACCGCCCCATCACCCGCCGGAAGCCGTCGCCGGGGCGTTCATCGCTGTGCCACGACGGTTCAGTTTCAGAGAAATACTGGTCCCACTTCTCGTCGCTGCGGTAGGGAGCCGATTGTGCGACGACCGGTTCCGTCCGCGGCAGCCGGGTCGATCGGGGGACGGCGGGGTGGGCCTCACGCTGTTCCGTCACCTCCGCCAGCCAAGGTCGATATTCCGACGCGTAGAAGCGTCCCGCGTCGACGGCGCAGGCTGCCATGAACGTCGCGCCGACGCCCGCCGCGGCCCATTTTGGCTTCACCCCGCAGGCCCGCAACATCGCAACGGCGAACCCGCACGACAGCGCCCCTAACGTGTGGGGGATCGCGCCGAGACCCGGATTGAAGCCGCAGAGGAGCAGCGCCACGCCGAACGTCGTCGCTGCCGTCCAGCCGAAGTACGCCGACCTCACCCGGGCCGCAATCCAGATCAAGACGACCGCGGCGATGCCGGCGGGCAGATACAGCAGGAACGCGGACATCGGTGAGCCTTCGACGCAGGCAAGCAGGGCGACCGTAGTCTACTCCCCCGCGCCGCCGGGCGGCGGATCGAGCGTCGCGATGAATTCGTACGGAAACACGCGGCCCTGCCCCGGGATGTCGCGGCCGCGGATCGTGAAGCCGGCGGCGGTCCGGGGGATGCAGAACAGCAGGTCGCCCGACTCGGTCTCCCGACAGCAGGGGACGACGCGGCCGTCGGCGACCGCCTCGACGCTCCAGCCCAACGCCTCCGTCGCCACGTTCAAGGCGACGGAATTGCGGTACTCCGCGGTCTGCTTCCCCGCCGGGACGGCGGCGAAGAACTCCCCGCGGGCCTTCACGAACGCGAGCTGTTTTTCGCCGTACAGCCCAGTGTTCGCTTCGATCCATGCCGCGACCTCCGGGCGCTCGCGGGGGGAGACCCGAACCAATCGGCCGGCGGATCCGGGGCGGATCTCCACTCGGATCGATCCCTCTTCGATCGACGGCGCCCCCGCCGGCGGATCGGCGTTCGGCTCAGCCGCGTCGTCCCTGTCCGCGGCCATCTCGCCGTCGCTGGCCTCTTCGTCCGCGGGGTCGTCGTCCGGTTCTCCGTCCATGGGAGCGGCGTCGGACATACCGCCGCGGTCCGTCATGCCGCCCGCGTCAGGTTCCGGTTGTCGGCCACCGCCGCCGCCGGACCGGGATCGCGTCCCGGTCAGCAGCACTTCGAGGACCGGGCTGTTGAACGGCACGCCGGCTTCGACCTTCCGCAGCGCCTCCTGATCGACGCCGGCGGGGGGGCGGAAGGAAGCGGGCGGAACGGCGTCCGCGGAGAGTTCCGTCGCCGCCAACCCGACCGGCGGGGGCCCGGCGAGCCGGTCGTACATCACCCACCCGGCCGCCCCGATTCCGCCGAGCAGCAGGAGCAACACCACGCTCGCCAAGACCGGATTCCCCCGCTTCCGGCGGCGCGTCCCACGTCTCGGCGCCGGCCCCCTGGCGGCCGCGGGGGCGTACTCGTCGTCATATTTGTCCGGCGCCGCGTCGTCGCCCGGCAGGCCGTCCGAGTCGTCAGCGGATTCGAACGTGACAGGCGCCGCGTCGTCCCCGTCGGCCGGTGCGAACACCACTCCGCCGTCAGGCGCCGCGGCGTCGGGCGAGCGCTCCGCGGTCGCGATCGGCGTCTTGGCCGGTTCGCCCTCCTCCTTCGCGGAGCCGGACTTTGCCGAGTCGGAGACATCGGGCGTGCGCTCCGGCGCCGACTGCTCGATGGCGGCCTGCACCGCCTCGTGATCGAGGGGGGCGCCGACGGGAATGAACGCCAGCGGATCCGCGGCCTCCGGCGCCGCGCCACCGGGGATGCGGGCTTCCTTTTCGCAGTGGGGGCAGTCGCCGAGGGCGCCGGCGGCGTCATGCGGCGCGCGCAGAATGGCCCGGCAATGCGGACAGGCGAACTCGATCGGGGCGGGGCGGGCGATCGACCGCGGGCGTGTGAGCGGAACGGCGGAAGCGAAGTCCAAAATGGACCGGGCAGGGTGCCCCCCCGAGGCCCCGGACGCAAACGGTCGGGGAGCGATCAGCGGCTCGCGGGACGTTCCCCGGGAGGATCATCCGGGTCAGACTGGGATCGGGTGTCAATCCGTGGCCGGACGACGCGGCTTGCCCCGGGAGCGGTCGGCCCCACGCTCCTGCGATCTAGGATACCCGCCGGCATTCGCCGCTCCGCCGCAGTTCGTCTCGTTCGCCCCCCATGCAGCCTCGCCGCGACGTCTTTCCGCACGTCCTTGAACTCAACAATCAAGCCGGCCGTCGACTGGGCTGCGCCGTTTATGTCGTGCACGACGGGGCCGACTGGCTGATGATCGACGTCGGGTATGAAGACACCGTCGCGGAGGTCATCGACATCGTCCGGTCGGTCGACTTGCCGCTGGCGAACTGCCGGGCGCTGGTCGCCACGCATGCCGACGCCGACCACGTGCAGGGGCTCGCCGCGGCGAAGGCATTGTTGCCCAATGCGGAAGTGATCGGCCACCCCCGGACCAAGGCGGTGCTGGAAGCGGACGATCGGATTACCAGCTATGCGCTGATCCCGGCTCAGGGGATCGACGAACCGATGCCGGCGGTCACGTTCGACCGCACGATCGACGAGGGCGACGAACTGACGGTCGGTTCTCAGACGTTGACCGTCTGGAGCACCCCCGGCCACACCGACGGGCAGCTGTCGTTTCGCATGAACGACCTGCTGTTCAGCGGCGACAACATCTACCGGGACGGCGGAGTCGGCAACATCGACGCCCACCACGGCAGCGAACTGCCCGCGTTCATCCAGAGCTTGGAACGCATCCGCGACTGCGACGCCGCCTGGCTGCTGCCGAGCCACGGCCCCATCTTCCGCAACGATCCGAAGGTCTTGCAGGGAGCGATCGACCGGCTGCGCGGTTATCTGCACCTCTCGGACTTCGGCACCTGCGCCGTCGATTGGCCGCTGCTGGAAGAATGGGACGACGAACTGGCCCGCGGGTTCGATCCGAAACGGGCTGCTTAGCACCGGTCGTCTGCAATCGTCGCCGGGCGATTACGAGGCGAATTGATGCTCGTAGCCGGCCGTGCGGAACGACAGCGGTTCTCCCGTAGCGTCACGGACCGTCACGCCGGCGCCTGCGCCGATGCGACCGACTCGGGTTAACCCGCAGTCGACAGGGGGATCGGCCAGGAGACGCACCGCATCGGTCTCCGCGACGGCGAACAGCAATTCGAAATCTTCGCCGTCCGTCAGAGCCGCCCGTAGCCCCGCGGCGCCCTCGGCGACGGGGATCGCCTCCGCTGTCAGCTCTGCGGACACGCCCGACGCTTCGCAGAGCCGTCCGCAGTCAGCGAGGAGACCGTCCGAGAGATCGATCATGGCGTGCAGGTTCGCCGCCGCGACCAACGCCTGGGCTTCGGCGACCCTCGGTGGGAACGTCAGATGGCGACCGGACGGCAAACTGCCGCCGAGCGAACCGGTGACCAGGAGGGCGTCGCCCGGCCTGGCCCCGGTGCGTCGCACTTCCCGTTCGCACGTTCCGACGACCGTCACGCACACGCTGGTCGGCCCGTCGTGCGTGGCCGTATCGCCCCCGGCGAGCGTCACGTCGAACTGCTCGGCCAGCTCGGTCAGCCCTCCCATGATCGCTTCGGCATAGGCGAAGCCGCGGCGACGATCCACGAGCAGTCCGACGAACGCCGCCGTCGGCGTTGCCGCCATCGCGGCACAGTCCGACAGGTTCACGGCCAATGCCTTCCGACCGACGAGGTCCGGCGGGGTCTCCGCCGGGAAGTGCGTCCCCTCGGCGATCAGATCGCAGCAGACGACGGGACGTCCGGCGAGGTTCAGGACCGCCGCGTCGTCGCCGATTCCCAACGGCGTCCGCGAGTCCGGTCGAGCGGCGCGTTGGAGCGAGCGGATCAGGTCGAACTCGGCGGACATCTCCGCACCGTAACGCAAGCACGGCGGCGAGACTCTCGTCCCGCCGCCGTGCTTCGTTTTGAACCTGCGGGGTCTCGCATCGAACCTGCAATCCCCCCCGGGAGCCTCAAGCAGCCTTCCGTTCAGTCATCTTCGAGGATGGTCGAGATCTCCACCGAGGCGTTCACACGCTCGTAGCCGATCGCGCGAACGACCTCCAGCACTTCGCTCCAGGTCGGGAACTGTCGGCCGGCGAGGCGTTTGTATTCGTCCATCGCCCGCATGAAGTCGACTTCGTCATCGCTGTAGTCGCGTTCGCAGGTCGTCGGATCGATCTGCTTCCGACGTTCGACCGTGCGGCGTTCGACCGGCGGCGGGGTGTCTTCGGCGAGCGCTTGGCGGCGGGCGCGGGCCCGCCGATCGACGACCGCCAATCGATTGACGTGTGCGGTTCGCTTCTTGGAAGAGGCGGGAGCGTTCAAGGTGGCGGACATCGGGCTGTTCACTGGGGGGAAGAAAACCGAGTCCGTCCGGTCGCGGCGGCCTCCCGCCGCACAAACTTCATCGGCCCCCAACCACCGTGAACCTGACCGTTCGGGCAAGAAGTTCCGGCTCGCGAAGGGGCGCCGGTCCGGTCGCGCCGGCCGATCCGGTTCTGCCTGCGGATCGCTTCGAATATGACGACGGCGTCGCCCTGACGGGCGCTGCCCCGCCCCGCCGCCGCTCGATCAGTACGGCCGGCGGGCCGGCGGGAGCGCTTCGGCGAACAACGTCGCGACGGTCTGGGCGCCGTCGCGGAAAGGCTGCACGCCGTCCCGAACTTCGTCCCGCCACGTCCTGTTCGGGTCCGGCAGGGCGGCCCACGCCCCCGCTAACCGATCCGCGGAGAAGAGATCCTTGGGGAGCAAGTTTTCTCGCAATGTGAGCCGATCTGCCGGGAAGGCGCGCGGCTCGCGAATGTTCTCGTCCGTATCTTCGGGCGGCGTCTCCACCCGAACGACCGTTGTTTCGGAACCGTCCAGCGGCTGCAAGTTCGTGCCTGAGGGCGCCGATATCGGCTGCGCTTCCACGATCGCGGATTCCGCATCTTGATCGACGCCTTGGCGGAAAGCGTTCGGCACAAACGACGAGGCGATCAACAGCCCTGCCGCAAGCGTCGCCCAGCCGACGTGCGCCCAATTCCGCGGCGGCGGTTCGACGGTCGGGGTCGACCTCAGACGACGGACGACGCCCGGCGCAAGATCCGGCACGTCCAGGTCCGCCCGCCACGCCGGCAGCGTCAGACGGAGCGACTCGGGAAGCGGTTCGATCTCCGGGGGGGAATTAGGCACGGATAGGCTCCCGGGTCAGGGAACGGGGGGAATCAGAGCGACGTTGGTCCGGCTGGATACCGCGCCGGGAGAGCGTTTCGGAGAGCTGTTTGCGGGCACGATGCAGCCAGGTCTTAATCGTCCCGTCCGGGCGTTCAAGCGCTTCGCCGACCTCCTGCAAGCTCATTTCCTCGTAATGAAACAACACGAACGCGGCCCGATGATCGTCACGCAAACCGTCGACGGCCCGTTGCAGCTCCTCCGCGAGCGCCGCGTCCGTCAGCGGCACGGACGTGTCTGTCGGATCCAGATCGCCCGGCAGCAGCGGCTGCTTTCTCGCCCGGCGGCTGAGAGCCGTACGACAGCGGTTCACGGTGATCGTCATGAGCCAGGGGCGAAGCGGGCGGGACGCATCCCAGCGATGGAGGTGCTTGAACAGCCGCAGAAAAGCTTCCTGGGCGACATCTTCGGCGTCCTCCCGACGCCCCAGCATCCGTAGGCAGACCCCGAAAACCGACCGCTGATACCGTCGCACGAGGGCGGCGGCAGCGGCGTCGTCTCCGTCGATGGCGCGACGGGCGAGGGCGGCGTCCGAGTCGTCGCTCATGCGGGTTGTGTGCGGGAGGCCGAACGGAGGTCCGGTCACGGGGATATACCCGCCCGGCCACGAACGGGTTTCGACGACGTGCGAAAAATCTTCGCTCGTTCCTCGGTCCGGCGAAAAACTACTTCTGCAGACACTCCCGCGTGGTCTGCCGGGCGAGACGCCAGGCGGATTTGATCGTGAACGCGCGGCTTTCGATCTGCTCCTCCGTGTAATAGCGACCCGATTCGCTGGTCGGCAGGCCGGCGAGCGACAGCGTCAGCGGAAGCAGATCGAGGAACTCCCGGTAACGACGCTTCACGTCCTCCGGATTAGCGCCGGCGGGTTTGACGGGGTTGGCGGGGTCGGCCATCGGGCGGTTCGGGGGCAAACGAAAGGCGAACGGAACGCCGCGAGTATGCGATCCCCGTCGGACGCCCACAAACGCCTGCCGCCGACGGCAGCCGACTCAATCGCGTTTCGGCGGGGGCGGAAGCTTCACGGGGGGCGCCGAGGACTTGGAGTCGCCTCCCTCCTGCTGCGGCGCCGGCGTCGGGCCGCCCTGGGGCGGATATTGCGGGTACTGAGGCGGATACCCCGGATACTGCGGCGGATATCCCGGATACTGCGGCGGATAGCCGTATCCCGGCGGCGGATAGCCCGGGTTCGCCGGGAACATCGCCGTATCGTTCGGGTTCGGCCCGGGGACCGGCATCGTCGCTCCCTCGGCCTGAGAATCGGACTGACCGGGATTCACCGGTAGTTCATAGGACGTATCCGCGCCGTCGGTCGGCAGGGACATCTCTTCGGACGGCCCCTGCTCGGCCGCGGCCTGCTCGTCTGCGACCTCTTTGAGCGCGACCTCGAAGGTCAGTTTCCCCACCGTCACGCGGTCGCCCGCGACCAGGGTTCGTTCCCCGCTGAGCCGTTCGCCGTTGACCAACGTCCCGTTCGTACTGCCGAGATCTCGCAGCCGGACCGTAAAGTCGTCGACGTGGAAGACACAGTGATGCCGACTGACGAGATCGCTGCTGGGACGCAGATTGCAGTCCTGTTCCCGGCCGATGAGGAATCGACCGCGTTCCAGGACGATGCGTTTCCCCTCATGCTTGCCCCCACGGACGACCAGTTGGGCGGACAGCATGTTCGTTCAATCTTAGTTGAGAAGCGGAATACCGCTCGTCGGGCGCTTCCGGGGCCCATGAAATCTAGAGCGGCTTCGGGAGGTCGTCAATAAGGCTCGGACCCCCGAACGGTCCGCTCGCGGAGCCGGCCGTGAGTAACCGGCCGAAGCGGACGGCGGCGTCCCGCACGATCGCTGCCGCCCGGGCGTCCGTTATCCCTTGCGTCTCACGAAGCCCCGGCACATGCGGAGCGTACGGCGAGGCTGTGATCAGCAGCGAGCCGTGCTGCAGGACCGCCCCCTTGCGCCGGCGCTGGGCGCTCCCGACGATCTTCCGCTCCACGCCGTCGGCGTCCGTAATCACCACGTCCCGTGGGTCGCTACGGCGGAAGCAAAGCGCCGGATCCGGTCCTTCCGTCGGCCGCTCGCCCCGCAATCGGGCCGCGACTCCGGATGTGCCGAGCGCCGCGATTAATTCTCCGTGAACCGCTTCGTAAAACTGTTCCGGCCGCGCGGCGAGGGCATGACCGCGGGGCACCGCGAGCGCATACGTCCACTCGTGATGGTGCACGATCGCCCCGCCCCCTGAGAGTCGCCGGACTAGCGGCAGGTCTGGGGGAACGACGCAGTCGAGATCGGTTTCCTCCTGAAAGTGGCCGAGCGAGACGGTCGCCTCCGTCCACCGATACCAACGCCCCGCGGCGACGCCGTTTGCGGCGGCGTCCAGCATCGCGGCGTCCGCGGCCATGTTCGCCGCCCCGCTCCGCGGAGTCGTTTCGATGGGAACCGAAATCACGCGGAGACCGTGACCTCGTCCACCGGCACCGTTCCGCACCCCTTCGCGACGCCGCACAGGACCGGCTGGCGGGCGGCCTTCACCTCGTCCGGCCGCCGGACCGGCGTCGTGTGGGGAGCGGTCTTCACCGTCTCGGCGTCCTCCTTGGTCAGGATGTCCCGGACGATGTCGGCGAACTGATCGAGCGTCGCCTTGGACTCCGTTTCGGTCGGCTCGATCATCAACGCCTCCGGCACGTCGAGCGGGAAGTAGACCGTGGGGGCGTGCACGCCGTAGTCGAGCAACCGCTTCGCGACGTCCATCGCGGAGATCTGTCGGTTCTTCTTGCTCCGCGAGGCGCTCGCGACGAATTCATGCATGCAGGGCGCCGGATGCGGGATCTCCAGCACGTCCTTCAGCTTGCTCCGCAGGTAATTGGCATTGAGAACGGCCCGCTCCGAGACGTCGCGCATGCCCGCCGCAGCTAACGTCCGCAGATAGAAATAGCCCCGCAGCAGGATGCCGACGTTCCCGAAGTGGCTGCGGACGCGGCCGATGCTTTTGGAGGGCGTGTGCAGGGCGAATTCCGGCCGCTCCGGCGTGCCGCCGACCTTCTTCACGACCGGACCGGGCAGGTACGGACCGAGGAAATCCCGGACCGCGATCGGCCCGGCGCCGGGGCCGCCGCCGCCATGGGGGCCGGTAAATGTCTTATGCACGTTGTAGTGCATCATGTCGCCGCCGAAATCGCCCGGCCGGGTCAGACCGAGGATCGCGTTCATATTCGCCCCGTCGATGTAGACCAGCGCGCCATGATCGTGCAGCAGGGCAGTGATCGCCTCGATGTCCTTCTCGAACAGGCCCAGCGTGTTCGGGTTGGTGATCATGAAGACGGCGGTGTCCTCGCCGACCTTCGACGCCAGCTCGTCCAGGTCCGTCAGGCCGGTCTTCGTCGGCTTGAGCTGGACCGTGTCGAACCCCGCGAGCGCCGCGCTGGCCGGGTTCGTACCGTGCGCGGAGCTGGGGAAGATCACTTTGCGACGCTGCTCCCCCTCGCCGCGGTCGCGGAAGTAGGCCGCGGCCGTCAGCAGCGCCGTCAGCTCGCCCTGAGCGCCGGCCGCCGGCTGCAAGCTGACCGCGGGGAGGCCGCTGATCTCCGCCAGCATCCCCTGCAATTCATGCAGGATCTGCAGCATCCCCTGCAGGTCCGCCTCATCCCGATAAGGGTGCGGGTCGCCAATGCCCGGCAGCCCCGCGAGGCGTTCGTGCCGCTTGGGGTTGTACTTCATCGTACAACTGCCGAGCGGATAGAAGTGGGTGTCGACGCTCATGTTAAGCGTCGACAGATTCGTGAAATGACGAATCACGTCCGGCTCCGTCAGCTCCGGCAACTCGGGCGGAGCCGCGGCGAGGGCGCCGGCCGGCAGGACGTCGGCGGGGGCGTGGTCGGGCACGTCCGGGGTCGGGAACCGCGCGGCGCGGTAGCCGGGCCGGGACATCTCCGTCAGGGGACGGATGGCGAGAGTATTCCGCATGGCAAGCTCGGGGTGAGGCCGAAAACGTCGTCGGCCGGGCGCTGTTCGGGGGAGGTGCGAAGCGAGTCAGGCGACGGCGAGCACGGGTTCGCCGCGGTCGAGCGGAGTCGCGGCCGGATCGTCGGAGAGCGCGGCGGCGAGCAGGTCGATCTCCTGCTTCGTCCGCCGTTCCGTCGCCGCGACGAGCACCAGCTCCTCCGCCCGCATCTCCGCGGGGAACAACTCGGCCGGGAATCGAGACAGCGCCGGCCCCAAATCGAATCCGGCCGCCCTCGCGGTTCCCAACAAGCCTCGCGCCCCGCCCTCCACGCGCAGACAGACCTCGCGAACGAACGGAGCGTCGAACGCCTTCGTCACCCCGGGCGTTTCGCACAGACGATCGGCGAGGTAATGCGTCTTCCGCACGGACAGATCCGCGACCTCGCGCAGCCCCTGCGGGCCGAGCAACGCCAGATGCACCGTCGCCCTCAGCGCCAGCAACCCTTGGTTCGAGCAAATATTGCTGGTCGCCTTTCCGCGGCGGATGTGCTGCTCGCGGGTTTGCAGGGCGAGGACGTAACACTCGCGTCCGTCGGCGTCCTCCGTGCGACCGATCAAGCGCCCCGGCGTCTTGCGGAGGAACTCCTCACGACAGGCGAACAGCCCGAGGTAGGGGCCGCCGTACTGCATCGGAATGCCCAGCCCCTGCCCCTCGCCGACGGCAATGTCCGCGCCCAATTCTGCCGGAGACTTCAACAGGCCCAGCGTGACCGGGTCGAAGACCTGCACGGAGATCACGCCCTTCGCCTTCGCGGCGGCGAACAGGCGTTCCGCGTCTTCCAGATTCCCGAAGAAGTTCGGGTGCTGGACGATCAGCGCCGCGGTGTCGTCCGTCAGGGCCGCCTCGACCGCGGCGACGTCCGTCACGCCGTTCGGGCAATCGACCGTCACCACGTCCGCGGGCAGGTATTCCAGCAGCGTGGAGAGCGTCTGGCGGTACTCCGGGTGCACGGACCCGAGGACCACCACGCGGCCCTCCCGTTTCGTCTCCCGAATGGCCAGCAGCGCCGCCTCGGCCGCCGCGGTGCCGCCATCGTACAGGCTGGCGTTGGCGACGGTGAAGCCGGTCAGGCGGCAGACGAGCGTTTGAAACTCGAAGAACGCCTGCAGACTGCCCTGCGACGCTTCCGCCTGATAGGGGGTGTAGGCCGTGTAGAATTCGCCGCGGCCGGCGATTTCATCGACCGCGGCCGGAACGAAGTGGTCGTAGACGCCGCCGCCGAGAAAGCAGACGCGGTCTCCTCCGCCGTGCACGAAGTTCGCCGCGTCGCGGGGACGGTTCCGCTCCGCGAGCGCCGCGACGTGCCGTTGCAACTCCGACTCGCACAGCCCCTCGGGGAGGTTCAGGGGGCGATCGAGCCGGACGGACGCGGGGATCTGCGCGAGGAGATCCTCGACGGACTCCGCCCCGACCTCCGCCAACATCGCGGAGACGTCGTCGGGTGAATCAAAGAGGTACGCCAAGACGCTGCGGGGGGATGTGGTGCTGAAGGGAGGCGGCGAGCCGTCGCAGTGTAGCCACGACGGATCGTCTCGCCCGGCGTCAGACCGACGCGGCCGGGTCGTTCGCCGGACTCACTGGTCCGATGTCTTACAAAACTCGCGATACGCGGGACCGTCCATCAACCCCTCGACGCTGTCGTCGGACGGCTTCACCTTCATCAACCAGCCCTTGCCGAACGGATCTTCGGACAGCGGGCTGGTGTCGTCTTCCAAACCGGAGTTCACCTCCAGCACCTCGCCGGTGACCGGCGAGTAGAGATCGGAGACCGCTTTGACGCTTTCGACTTCGCCGAAGGTCTCGCCGCGGGTCACGGTGTCGCCGACCTTCGGCAGGTCGACGTAGACAAGATCGGTCAGTTGGTTGACGGCGAACTCGCTGATGCCGACCACCGCGACGTCGCCGTCGCGGCCGACCCATTCGTGGCTCTCAAGGTAGTGCAGTTCGTCGGGCGACATCGTGGAAACGATCTGGGGGCGGAGTCGAAATCGGGACCATAGCCCCCCGCGACGCTGCGGGCGAGCTAATCCTCGGGCGGAAGACCGGCGACCTTGCGTTCCAATGCGGCGATCTTCTCCAGCCGACGGGCGTGCCGGCCGCCTTCGAAGCCGGTCGACAGCCAGAGCTCCAGCATGCGGTCGATCAACCGCTCGCCGAGCAGATCCGCCGACAGGCACAGCACGTTGGCGTCGTTGTGCAGCCGGGAGACTTCCGCGCTGAGGTCGTCGTGACAGGGGACGGCCCGGACGCCGGGAAACTTGTTCGCGACGATGCACATCCCCAGCCCGGACCCGCAGATCAGGATCCCGCGATCGAACTTGCCGGAGCCGATCGCTTCCGCGACCCGGGCGGCGAAGTCCGGATAGTCGACGCTCGTCTCGTCGCCGGGGCCGAAGTCTTCGGTCGTGTGCCCCAACTCCCGGATTCGATCCAGGATGCGGCCCTTCACGTGCTGACCGCGGTGGTCGCTCGCGACGGCGATTCGCCAGGGCCCTTCGTGGCCGCTGGCCACGTGGCCCGGGATGGGGTGCAGCATCGTGTCCGACTCCGATAGGTCGTCGGCGCCGGATGATTCGTCATTTTTGGAGGGATTGGACATCGTATGATCCCGATCCTTGGGGAGGATGTGAGTAGGAATCCGGCGGTCGGGCTAGCTGCGACCGGGCGGCGGATCGTCCGGTTCGGGGGCGAGTCCGAGGTCGGCCATCAATCGATCGAGGCCCCGATCGATTGCCAGCCGGCAGGCCTCGTAGTCCGCCATCTCTCCACCAATCGGGTCCGGAATATCGTAGCCGGCGGCGTCCAGCAGCGTGACGCGATCCCGCACGTCCGGCCGATGCCGCAGGATGGCGTCGCGGTGCCCCCTGGTCATGCACATCACGCGATCCGCGGAGTCCAGCAGGTCTTCGGTGAGGGGTTGTGAACGGTGGGCGTCCAGATCGGCCCCGGCTCTCCTCGCCAGATCGACGGATTCCGGGCTCGCCGCGGAGCCGTATCCGGCGGAGAGTCCCGCGGAGACGACGCGGACGGCCGGGGCTTCAACCTGCGAGAGACGATGTCGAAGCAATGCCTCGGCCAGAGGGCTTCGGCAGGTGTTGCCGGTGCACACGAAGACGATCGTCTCGCCCTGCCTTTCCGCGAGATCCCGCTGGCTCATCGTGCCTTCCACAAGAATCTCCCAGCGGCCGTCGTCGTCGAGGCGAACGAGCGTCTCCGTCGCCTGTCCGCCGACCTGCACCAGCGGCGTCGGACTAAGTTCCAGAACCGCGGCGACGGCCGGATCGTCTGGACAACGGGTGCGGGTGCGAGCGGCGGATTCGGGAGTCTGGCCGTAGAGCGAACGGGCGAGCCCTTCCGCGGAGCCGCTGACTTCGACCGTCACGGCCCCCGGCCACCAGCGGGCCGTGGTGCGGGACGCCGCCGCCGCCAGACGCGGGAAGTAGTCGAGGAACTCCGATGGATCGCGGAGCAGCAGGATCGGCCCCGTCTCTCCGTCGCTCCAGTCGGGCCGCGTGAGTAAAGAAACGACCCGCACCGGCCCCTCGGCCGTGTCAATCTCCGCGGCGCCGCCGGCCGCGAGGGTGCGGACCTGCTCGTGGATGCGATCCCTGGCCGCGCCGGGCGAGGCTGGAGTGGTCATACGGGGGATCGGGCCGGGTGGGAGACCGAGCGAGTATCGTGCGGCCGGCGCCGCGCTTCAACCCTTACCCCATCGGTCGAACCGTCCCCGGGTCGGCCCCAACCGCAGACACGGGCATCGGTTACGTTGCCCCGCTCCCCCCGCCCCGTCATAACGGTGCAGTTCCGTCGGTTGAGGTACGCCTTGCTTCCCCCCCCGCTCCCCGTCGCTCCGCCGCCTGGTCAGTCCGGACTCGACAACGAAGCCGATCGTATCGGACCTCCGAGTCCGGCGGACCGCGTCGTTCGTCAACTGCGGCGGCTCCCTCGTCGGTTCGCGGCCCGGCGGCGCCTCGCCAATCGGGATCGGCGTGCGGGGCAGGCTCCGGTCGTGGAGCGTTCGGAAGGTCAGAACCGCGATCTCACGCGTCGCTTGTACGACGGACCGGCCGGCGCCGTGCTGGCGTTGGCGAGCGCCGTCAGCCTGCACGAGCCGTTGATCGGCCAACTGCTCAAGGCTCCTCCCCCGGGGCGTGGCGAAGAGCGGCGGCCGCCCCGATTTGACGTGACGCGGTTCCGCGACGTGCTGGACGTGGGCAGCGGGGCCGGGCAGATCCTCGGCCATCTCATTCGCGAAGCCTCGCCGGACGCCCGCTTGACGGCGTTCGATCTCTCCAAGCAGATGCTGCGACGGTCGCGGCGTCGGATGGAGGCTCGCTCCGTCCGCCACGGTCACGAGCCGGGGTACGTCGCCGGCGATATGCTGCGGATGCCGTTCGTCGACGGGGCGTTCGATTGCGTTACGGCCGGATGGGTGTTGGAACACCTCCCCGATCCGGCGCCGGGGTTGGAAGAGATGGCCCGCGTGCTGCGTCCGGGCGGTCGCCTGCTGCTGCTTTGCACGGCGGACAACGTCACCGGTCAATGGAACAGCCGGACCTGGAAGTGCCGGACCTACAACCCGGACGAACTCGCGGCGGCGTGTGCCGCCGCCGGGCTGCCGTGGGTGCGGCGCCACCACCTCAGCCCCGTCCACAAGGCGTTGAAGTTCGGCGGGATCATCGTCGAGTGTGAACGCGTCGCCGATGAACCGAGTCCGCCCCAACCGCGGTAGCAGCCGGACCGAGACACGAGACCTCCCGCCACAACGCCGCCTCAGTTGCGGTATTCGCCGTGACAGTCGGAGCAGGTCTGCGATAGGCGTCGACGGGCCGCGTCGAACGTGTCGAAGTCCTGGCCGACCGCTGCGGCCGTTTCCGAGGCGGCCTTCGTCATCTTTTTTGAGAGCGCGACGAATTCCTGCTCGAAGCCCCAGCCGTGCGATTCGTCGGCGCTGACTTCGCTCAGCACCGACAGAACCCGCGCCTCGCGCTCGACGGCCTCCTTATTCGCCTCCATCAGCTGGGCGGAGGACGCCAGCGCCTTGAGCGAGTCGACGCCCACCTGAAAACGCTTCATGATCAGGTTGAAGTCGGCAGCCTCCGCGAAGTCCACCACCTCGCCGCCGCCGGCCCCGCCGCCGTTGAGCAGCGCATCCAGCGTCCGCAGCGGATCGGCCACCTGCTTCTGACCGCCGGCGCCGCGGCGAAGCTGGGTCTCGTTGATCTCGGCGGCCTTTCGAGCCAGCGCCGCGGCGTTGTCCGACCACGCCACGCCTTTGTCGTAGCGGGATCCGACCGCGAAGAGCGAACCGAGTTCCGCGGCCGCCGGCGGGATCGACAGGTAGGCGTTGTTGTAGGTCTGCACGTCGCGGCTGTTTCTGGCCAGTTCCTCCATGACGGCGCGGACCTGGGCGTCGAGCGCATCCGGCGGAAGCAGCGCCGCCCAATCGACGGCGGCGGTCTCCGGCTCGTCCGAACCGCCGACCGCGACCGCATCGACCGGCCCGCCCGTGACCGGCGCTTCCGCCGGATTCATCACCGCGGAGGGCGCAACCGGGGCGGCGCCGGGCACGGGCGTCTGGTCTTCGAATACAGCAAACGGGTCCGGGAAGAACACGTCCGCCGGCACCTCCGGGAACTTCGGTTTCGCACTCCCGTCGCCCTGCTGGGCGACGGCCAGCGCCGGAATGCTCGCCGCGAGGAGACAGCCGCTGGTGAGGCGGAACGGCAGGCGGAGTGTCATTTCGTCGTTCCTTCGGGGTGATAGAACCGCAGCGTGTGCTCCGTCCGCAGCACGAGTCCGCCGCCGGCGAGCGCGGGCGTCGCCCACACGCCCTCGTCCAAGCTCGTTTTCTCTTCGACCTTCAATTCGATCGGGGCGCCGGCCCTGCCGCGGAAGATGCCGGTGCTCAGCGTCGCGGCCGTTCCTTCCTTGCCGAACGTGAAGATCGCGCCGGCCATGACCGGCGAGGACCAGTAGGAATCGCCCAGGCGAACGCGCGATTCGACCTCGCCTCCAGCGGCAGGCTCGGAACGGCCCAGGTGAATGAGCGATGCAACGCCGCCGTCGTCGACCGTGAGGACATGGTCGGAGTCCAGCCTGAGCGGCGACGTGCGCTTCGGGGCCGACTTGTTCGAAGACCAGACGAGCTTCGGAGGACTCGCCTTCGACGTGCCGGCCTGAGCGGATTCGGCGTCCAGAGCGTCCTCCACAGTCAGCATCGCCATCGAGGTCGGCGCATCTCCGGTGGTGACGAGGATCGCAGGTCCGCCCTGAAATGGATCCGGTTCGTCCATCACCTGCGGAGCGCTCCCGGAGTTCATCCCGCCGTGCTTGATTCGCCAGACGCGCTCCCCGGTGGCAGGATCGAGGAAGTCCGTCGCGATGGCGCCGGTCGTCACGACCAGGGTGCGGCCGCCGATCTCGGCCAAGACCGGAGTCCCGTACGCCTTCCGCAGGTCCGGCACGACTTCCTGCACCTCCGGGTTGCGATTCGTCCGCCACAACGTCTCGCCGGTCGCCGCGTCCAGCGCGACGACGTACTGGTCGTCCTCCCCCACGCCGTCGAACGGCACGATCAGCCGCGGACTCAAACCGTCGACCTGCACCAGCAGCGGGGAGGACGCCGGGCCGCGGAAGTGATCGCATTCAAAGTCGCGACGCTCCCACACCACATGCCCGTTCGCGGGATCGAGGCGGGCGGTGCCGTACTTGCCGAAATGCACGAAGACCGCTTCGTTCGTCGCGACCGGCGTGCAGCTGGCGTAGGTGTTGGTGGGGTGGGTGAAGTCCGGCTCGGCGACGCGAAACAGCTTTCGCAGCCAGCGGCGCTCGCCGGTGGCGAGGTCGTAGGCCAGCACGTCCATCTGCGTGCCGTCGGGCATCGCCGTGGGGACGTAAATCGTCGGTCCTTCCGGGCCGTCCGCGACGACCGGGCTGCCCCAACCGCGGCCCGGTACGTCCACCTGCCAGCGGAGATACTTCGATTGGATGAGATCCGCCGGCAGCGGGTCGGTTCCCACGCCGCTGCCGTTCGGACCGCGGAACATCGGCCATTCGCCGGGCGTGAGCGTCTCGCCGGCGTCCGCGGGTCCGGCGAACACGACGGCCGCAGCGATCAACAGGGCGGAAGACATCGGCAGTCAGGCATACGGGGGCGGAGCGGTGTCGATCATCCACGGAGGCGGCTAGGATCGGCAACCGTACACCTGCATTCACGCCCGCGTCCTCGCCCACTCCGATGTCCCAGTCGCACAACCCCTTCGGCGCCCGCCAATCGTTTGCCACGGCCGGCGGTTCGATGGACTACTACAGCCTGCCGAAACTGGCCGAGGCGGGGATGTGCGACCTCGATTCGATCCCCTTCAGCGTCCGAGTGCTGCTGGAGAGCCTGCTGCGAAACGTGGACGGGTTCGCCGTCACCGAGGACGACGTCGCCGGGTTGGCGAAGTACGACGCGGCGAACGTGAACCGGACGGAGATCCCCTTCAAGCCCGGCCGGGTCGTCCTGCAGGACTTCACCGGCGTGCCCGCGGTGGTGGACCTGGCGGCGCTCCGCAGCGCGATGGTGCGGATGGGCGGCGACCCGGCGAAGATCAACCCGCTGGTGCCCTGCGACCTCGTCGTCGACCACAGCGTGCAGGTGGACGCCTTCGCAACCAAGTTCGCCCTCGCCACGAACGTCGAACGGGAGTTCGAGCGCAACAACGAGCGCTACGAACTGCTGCACTGGGCACAGAAAGCGTTCGACAACTTCCGGGTCGTCCCCCCCGCGACGGGTATCGTCCACCAGGTGAATCTGGAGTACCTCGCGGACGTGGTGCTGACGAAGGACGGGGTCGCCTACCCGGACAGCCTCGTCGGGACTGACAGCCACACAACGATGATCAACGGCCTCGGCGTGGTCGGCTGGGGCGTGGGCGGCATCGAAGCGGAGGCCGTCATGCTCGGCCAGCCGATCTACATGCTGACGCCCGAAGTCGTCGGCTTTGAGCTGACCGGGACGCTGCCGGAAGGCGCCACCGCGACGGACCTCGTGTTGACCGTGGTCCAGATGCTCCGCGAGCACGGCGTGGTGGGGAAATTCGTCGAGTTCCACGGCTCGGCCTTGGCTTCGATGAGCCTCGCGGACCGGGCGACGATCGCCAACATGGCCCCCGAGTACGGGGCGACGATGGGCTTCTTCCCCGTCGACGGCGAGACTCTGGACTACCTCCGCCGCACCGGCCGCCCGGCGGAACTGGTGGACACCGTCGAGCGGTACACCAAGGAGAACGGGCTGTTCCTCGGCTCGAACGCCAAGACGCCCACCTACTCCAGCCACCTGACGCTGGATATCGGCACGGTGGTCCCCTGCCTCGCCGGCCCGAAGCGGCCGCAGGACCGCATTCCGCTGAACGAGATGAAGGACACCTGGGCGACGGCGCTCAAGCAGACCTTCGCCAAGTCGAGCACGACCATTGAGGACAACCCGGTCGGCGGCTGGACCGAGGAGGGCGGCCAGCCCGCCGGACAGGTCGGCAACCACCCGAACGGCAAGGACGGCGGATCGCCCGTTCAGCCGACCGCGGGAGCGACGTTGGAAGCGGTCGCCGCCCCGGACGGTTCCGTGGTGAAGGAGGCGGTCGTGGACCCCGGGTTCGACGGCGTCGAAGTGTTCCTTGAGGACGAGACGTTCAAATTGAAGCACGGCAGCGTCGTGATCGCCGCGATCACCTCCTGCACGAACACGTCCAACCCCTCCGTGATGGTCGGCGCCGGGCTGCTCGCTCGGAAAGCCCGGCAGCGCGGACTCACCCGCAAGCCCTGGGTAAAGACCTCGCTGGCCCCGGGGAGCCGTGTCGTCACGGACTACCTCGACAAGAGCGGCCTGAGCGAAGACCTCAACGCCCTCGGCTTCCAGACGGTCGGCTACGGCTGCACGACCTGCATCGGCAACTCCGGCCCGCTGCCGGCGCCGATCAGCGAGGCGATCAACAAGCACGACCTCGTCGCCACCTCGGTCCTCTCCGGGAACCGTAACTTCGAGGGGCGCATCAGCCCGGACGTGAAGGCGAACTACCTCGCCTCGCCCCCGCTGGTGGTCGCCTACGCCATCGCCGGGACGACGGATATCGACCTCACCGCCCAGCCGCTGGGCGACGACGCCGACGGCAACCCGGTCTATCTGTCGGACCTGTGGCCGGACGCGCAGGAGATCAAGGACACCATCGCCGCCAGCAGCTCCCCGGACGATTACCGGGAGCAGTACGCCAAGGCGACCGAAGGTCCGGAGGAATGGCGGAGCATTCAAAGCCCCGACGGGCAGATCTACGACTGGGAGGACAGCAGCACCTATATTCAGGAGCCGCCCTTCTTCGTCGACATGCCGGAGACGCCCGCGGACACCGCCAGCATCAACGGCGCCCGCTGTCTCGTGAAGGTCGGCGACAGCGTCACGACCGACCACATCTCCCCCGCCGGCGCCATCAAGCCGAGCAGTCCGGCCGGCGAATACCTTCAGGAACGCGGCGTGCCGGTGGCGGAGTTCAACTCTTACGGCTCTCGCCGCGGCAACGATCGCGTGATGACCCGCGGCACGTTCGCCAACATCCGCCTGCGGAACGAAATGGCCCCCGGTACCGAGGGCTCCGTCACCACGCACCTGCCGACGGGCGAGCAGACCAGCATTTACGAAGCCTCCCGCCGGTACATCGAGGCCGGCACCCCGTTGATCGTGCTGGCCGGCAAAGAGTACGGCACCGGTTCCTCCCGCGACTGGGCCGCCAAGGGCACCAACCTGCTCGGCATTCAGGCCGTCATCGCGGAGAGCTACGAGCGGATTCACCGCAGCAACCTCGTCGGTATGGGCGTGCTCCCGTTGCAGTACCGCGAGGGCGAATCCGCCGAGGCGCTCGGCCTGACCGGGAAAGAAACCTTCGACCTGCACCTCGAAGCGGAGCTGAAGCCCGGCCAGCCGGTGGAGGTGATCGCGCGGGGCGACGACGGCGAGGAGACGATGTTCACCGTCGCCTGTCGGATCGATACCCCGGTCGAAGTGGACTACCACAAGCACGGGGGCATCCTGCACTACGTGCTGCGGCAGTTGGCGAAGGGCGAGGGATGACCTCCCCCGCGGAAGGCGACGCCCCGCCGCCCGTGACGGCGGGCGACGTGCTGGACGCCGTACTCCGGGAGCCGTTCGAGCCGTTCCTGCTCAGAACCGCGGCGGGCGAGTCGCTCGCCGTGCTCGACCCCGGGGACGCGACGTTCAGCGCGACGACCGCGTGCGTACGGGAGGGACTTTCGAGCTATCGCTCCGTCCGGTTCGCCGACGTCGCCGCGATCGAGTTGCTTCCGAACCGGACGATTTTGGATCAGCCGGTCCGCAGGGATCGGATTTCAAGCCTCCCCCCCGGGTGGATTTTTGGCTTGCGGATCGCGGCGGCCACGCTCGTCCCCCTGTGGCTCGCGGCCCCGCTGCTGATGGGCTTTATCGCCGTCGCCGACGCGATGAACCCCGAATGGCTCGTCGTCTGGTTCTGGATCCTCGCGTTCGGCTTTCCGCTTGTACTGGGCGCCGTGGCGGCGCCCCTGCCACAGCCCTGGCTGTGGCGAATCCCGGCAGCGATCGCCTACGTCATGGTCGAATCGGGGTTGATGTCAGCTTGGCTCCTGCTCCTGGAGTACCTCGAAGTGATCGGCGGGCTGTAGCCGAGATCGCCGGCCATGCTCCAGTACGCGGACGGTCGCGGCCCGAGTTTGCGGATTGAATCGTTCGCGCCCACGGCTCTCGCGCGGTTCACGAAAACCTGCTCGATTGTCCGATCCTTCACAATTGCCCGGCGGTCGGTCGCTTGGCGGATCCTAGAGTTGACGACCGGGGATTTTCCCGGGCAAACTTTGCGTCCCTTGCCTAATTCCTACGGAGGATTCCTCGGTGTTTATCCCGACCCTCCCCCCCCCTGCACCCAACGTGCACATCACCGCTGCGGACTGGGATCACGCCCGCTCGACCGAAGAACGGGAAGGTTGGTCGGCCGAACGGCTGATGGCCTTGCCGGTGCCGGAGGACAGCCTGCAGTCCTGCCGCGAGGCCCTGGTGCGGAGCTGCCGGGACTGCCCGGACTTTCAAGCGGCCGTGAGCAGCCTCATGGAAGCCGGCCCGTCGGAGATCGCCGCGATGGCGGGGTTACTGCACGAGGAACGTTTCGGCCTGATGTTGCAGGAACTCGCCGCGACGGCTCGAACCTGCGGCATGGGCCAGGCGGGCGAACTGCAGATGATCCCCCGAACCGTCGAGGTCTCGGAGAACCCGCTGCGTCCCGTGGTGAAGCGGCTCAGCAAACAGGCGAAGCTCCGCGATTCCGGCGGGGTGACCCTCCCGCTGATCGTGGGCCGCAGCCTCGTCGAATGGTCGCAGATCTGCACCGGCACGGCGTAGCCGCGATCGGGCTGACTCACGTAGCTTCGATCACATCGCCGATCCGCAACGTCCCGGGTTCGAGTACACGGGCCGTGATGCCGCCGTGCCCGCGGACGGCGTTGTACCCGCCGGGGCCGAAGTAGTACTCCATCCGGCTGCATGGGTGACACAAGCCGGTGCCCTCCAGCAACACATCGCCCACCCGGAACCGCCGGTTCTTCACCGCCAGCAAGGGGAACCCGGCGACGCACAGATTCCGCCGGAGTTTGGCCGGGGTGACGATTCTCGCTGAACCGTCCGCAGTCGGGGTGAGCATCGCGGCGATCGCCGGGAGATGTTCGGCCTGAATCAACGTCACCTGCCGCTTGCCGGTCCCGCGAAGACTGTGGTGGTCGCCGTCGAGGCCGGTGCCGACCCGGCAGATCGCGTCGGCCGGTTCGAGCAGCGTCATTCGGCGGCCCGGCGACAGGCCGATCCATTCCAGCCGGCCGACCTGCGGGATCGAAGCGAGCAGATCGGGTACGGTCTGCATGAACAATGCTCCCGGCACAGTTGTACGAACGGCATCGGCCCCCCTTGGCGAAACGCAAGAAACAGTCCCCTTCCCCCGGCCGCAAGGCGGCGGGCGCCAAACCCGGCGGCGGCAGTCCGCCCGGCGGGTTGCTGAACCGCCGCGCCGCCCGGTTGGCGGACTTCACGATGAAGCGGCTGGACGACCTCGGCGTCGACCTGCTGCGGCTCTCGACCGGCACCACGGTCCTCGACTTCGGCGCCCACGCCCCCGGCGGGTTGGAGGCCGGCATCGTGCTGGCCCGACTCTCCTCGGCGGACCTGTTGGACGTGTCGATCGATTCGGGGACGCTCGCCGGTCGCCCATGGCCGCACGCGGCGGTGCGGACGGACGATCCTATCTCGGCCTGCCTGCGTTGTCAGTACGCGGGTCGGAAGGTGGAGCTGGCCGACTCCAGCGGCGGGCAGTTCTTCGCGATGGCCTCCGGCCCGCTGCGGGCGGCCTGCGACGAAGAAGAACTGATTCGCAAACTCGGCGGCTCGGAAGAGGCCCGCCGAGCGGTCGGCGTGCTGGAGACCCGCCAAATCCCGCCGCCGAACGTCGCCGCCCATCTTGCGGAGTCCGCCGGCCTCGCCCCGGACAAACTCATCCTCTGTATCGCTCCCACGGCGAGCCTCGCCGGCACGGTGCAGATCGCCGCCCGCAGCGTGGAGACGGCGCTGCACAAGCTCGACGCCCTCGGCTTCGACGTCGGCCGGGTGCGCAGCGGCGTCGGCTCCGCCCCGCTGGCCCCCGCCGGCGGCGAAGACTCGGTTGCGTTGGGACGAACGAACGATTCGATCCTCTACGGCGCCCGCGTCACGTTGTGGATCGAAGCGGATCAGGCGGAACTGCGCGATCTCGTGTCCAAGGTTCCGTCCGAGTCCAGCCCGCAACACGGCCGCCCGTTCGCCGAGTTGCTCGCCGAAGCCGGCGGGAACTTCTACGACTTGGACCCGCTGCTGTTCAGCCCGGCGCAGGTCACCCTGATCGGCCTCCGCGACGGCTCCGCCGTGTCCGCGGGCACGCTAAGGGAGGATCTTCTGGCGCGTTCCTTCGGCTTGTAGTCGGCCGGGTTCGTTGCGAGTTGATAGGTTGAGCCGCCCTACCGCTCGCCTTCCGGCGTCCGTCGCAGCCGATGTCGAAGTTTTCGTTCGCCTATCTCCTGTGTGCGGCGCTGGTCCCGTCCGCCGCCGCCCAACCGCTGTCTCCCCAGACTGACAGCGTGGAGGCGGCCGTCATCAACGCCGACTACGTGTTCGTCGCGCGGGTGATCCGGGACGACCTCCCCGAGCAGGACGGGGAACCGGATTATGGCCGCAACACCGTGGTCCTCGTGGAAGAGACGCTCAAGCAGCCCTTTCGCGAGGATACGCCATATACCCAGGTCCAGCAGTTTCTCCGCTATCCCGATGCCGTCGTCGCCCGGTGGAAGAAGCAACAGACCCGACTGCTGCTGACGAGTTCGGACGAAACACATAAGGTAAGCGTTATCTCGCTGAAACCGGGCGACGTCGAGGCGATGACCGCAGACCTCACGCTGCTCAGGGATCCGGCGGAGGTGCTTCGGGTCGCCCGCACCGCGATTCGTGAGACGCCGCCGGGCGTGCGGCGGGTTCACACGTTCGGTCTGCAAGCGCCTCGGGAGACGGTTCAAAACACGGACTGGGAGCCGTTCTACGACGCAGGGGGACGCCTGAGCGTGAACGTGCCGGTGGACGATCGGCTGAGAGACCGTGCCTTTCGCAACCTCAATTCCGACGACCCGCAGACGCGGGCGGAAGCCGCACGGGCGCTACGGTACTTTGATTCCGAGGAAGCGGCCGCACGGCTCCGCGCGCTGCTGGATGACGCCGCCGGTGAGATCCCCGCCGCTCGCCGCGAGGCGGTCGCGACGCTCCGGCGGTGGGGGGAGTCCTTGGAATCGCGAGGCGAGGACGCCCCCGTCGAGTAGGAGTCGCGCACGCGGGATTAGGAGCCGCCGAACCGGCCACCGGGGTCATCGGCGAGCGAGCGTTCGGACGCGGCCCGCTCTACTATCTTCGCATGAATCAGCCAGTTCCTGCCGAAGTCGCCGCGGCCCTGCATGCCCATCTGCCCGCCGTCTTCCGCTGGGCGGGACGGGTGGCGTCGCGGATGCGGCAGTTCGACATCGCCGTCGCCGGCAAGATCAGCGGATCCAGTAACACCGACGCCCTCACCCTCGCCGATCTGACGGTGCAGGAATTGGTCGTCACGGCCCTCCGCGATCTCGATCCACGGTTTCTGGCCTGTCGCATCGAGGCGGAGGAAGCGACCGGCCCGCTGGAGGCGTTCGCGACCGATTCGCCGCTGACGCTGTGCCTCGATCCGATCGACGGCACGAAGCAGTACCGCGATCACGCCGGCGACGGCTGGGCGGTGATGCTCAATCTGCGGACCGAGGACGCGGTCCACTATTCCCTCACCTTCGTGCCGGATGCGGGAGCACACGGTCGATGGGTCGAGTGCGTCGGCGCCGGTCCCGGCGCCAAAGTGCGCTGCGGGGACGACGATCCCTCCCGCCCCGCCGGAGCGGCGCTTGCTTCGTTCGCTCCCCGGCCCACGCCGGCCGCGCCGCCGTCGGGGTCAAAGAAGATCTACGTCATCGGCTTCCAACACCGCGATCCCGCCGCCGCGGCGGCGATCACCGCGGCGGGCTTGGAGGGCGTCGTCGCCGACGAAACTCCCGGCAGCATCTACGACCTGATGGCGACCGGCGCCTTCGCCGGGTCGTTAATTCATTCCCCCAACGTCTACGACTATCCCGCCGCCGCCCAGATCGCCGCCGCCTTCGGCGGCGGCAGCGTCTGGTGCGACACCGGCGAACCGGTTCATTACCGGGAGCTGTGGATGGACGACCGAGCGGACATGCTCCGTCTCCCCCGCGTCGTCGCTACTGCCAACGATCCGGCGACGTTAGCGACGCTTCAGGCAGTCGGCCGGGACTGGCATCCGGAGCGCTACCGCGACGGCGAAGCGTTGTGAAATCTCAAGACCAAGAAATCAAGATCCCAAAGCGATCGACTGCTCGTCATTTGGTTCTTGAGTTCTTGGTCTTGGAGCTTCGCTGACTTCAGCCGACGACTTCGGCGGACGCCTTTTCGATCTTCACTTCGTCCAGCGGGCGATCGCCGGTGTTGGTCTCGACGGCGCCGATCTTGGCGACCGTCGCCATGCTCTCCTCGTCCGCGACCTTGCCGAACGCGGTGTATTGGTTGTTGAGGAAGCTGGTGTCGCCCGGCAAGCAGATGAAGAACTGGCTGCCGGCGCTGTTCGGATCCTGGCTGCGGGCCATGCTGAGCACGCCCGGCTCGTGCGGGAGGTCGTTGAACTCCGCGTCGATCTGATAGCCCGGGCCGCCGGTGCCGGTGCCGGTCGGGTCGCCGCCCTGGATCATGAACCCGTCGATCACCCGGTGAAAGATGCAGTCGTCGTAGAAGCCGACCTTCGCCAGGCCGACCATGTTCTTGCAGTGACCGGGCGCCTTGTCGGACCGCAGGTCGAGGCGGATCGGACCGGCGGTGGTGTTGAGGGTGACTCGGTACTGCTTGGCGGGATCGAAGTCGGCGGTGTGCTTTTCGACGTCGGACTTGTAGTTCTTGGCCACGGTGCGGATCAGCTGCAGGTTTGAGGGTTTGTCCCCCCAGCCTACCGGTCCAGGCCGACGCCCCCAACCGCCCCGAGCGCGTCTTGGGTCGTTTCCTGCTGGACCCGCCGGTCAATGCGACGGACACTTCCCTCACGGAATCATCCCCCACCTGTCTCGAGATCCCTCCGATGAGCTTCGGCGGCGCCGCTGACGATTACGAACTGTCCTCCGGCTACGGCTTCGCGGCGGACGCCGCGCGGTCGGAGCGGGCGACGTTCATCCGCCGGACCTACGCCCACTTGCTGACCGCGGTGCTGATCTTCTGCGGGATCGAGGGCATCTTTCAGACCGTCGAGCCGTTGGAACGGCTCCTCGTCGGTTTGATCGGCGGACACTGGTACATCGCGTTCTTCCTGTTCATGGGCGCCTCCTGGCTCGCCCAGTCCTGGGCCAGTTCGGACGCCTCCTCCACCGGCAAGCAGTATCTCGGCCTCGGTCTCTACGTCCTCGCGGAAGCGCTGATCTTCGTGCCGTTGCTGTGGTACGCGAAGCAACTGGACGGCAACGTGCTGCCGATGGCCGGACTGATTACGGCGGTGATCTTCGGCGGACTATCGGCCGCGGTGTTCGTATCGGGGGCGGACTTCTCGTTTCTCCGCGGCGCCTTGGCGATCGGCAGCTTCGCGGCGTTCGGGGTCATCATCGCCGGCTGGCTGTTCGGGTTCAGTCTGGGCCTGTGGTTCAGCGTCGGGATGATCGTGCTGATGAGCGGATCGATCCTCTACAACACCTCGAACGTGCTGCATCACTACCGCACGCACCAGCATGTCGCCGCCAGCCTCGCGCTGTTCGCCAGCGTCGCGACGCTGTTCTACTACGTGGTGATGCTGCTCGGCTTCGCCGGCGACGACTGATCGCCAGGGAGGCGAGCGGGGGGCGTCAGCCCCCTGAGCCTTTGAGTTTGGTACAAAGCAAAGCGACCCGGACGCTCGGAGCGTCCGGGTCGCTTTTTATTTGCCTGTCGAACGATTCAGGGCACGGGGGGCTGACGCCCCGCCGCTCGCCTTGGCTCGCTCAGATGCGTTCCAGCACCGCGTCGGCGGCTTCGGTGGTGGTCACGGACGCGGCGCCGGCGGCGATGTCGGCGGTGCGAACGCCGGAGCCGACGGCGTCATGCACGGCCCCCTCAACCGCGGCCGCTTCGTCCGGCAAGCCGAGGCCGTCGCGCAGCAGCATCGCCGTGCACAGAATCGTCGCCAGCGGATTGGCCTTACCGGTGCCGGCGATGTCCGGGGCGGAGCCGTGAATCGGCTCGAACAGCCCCGGGCCGCCGCCCTCGCTCTTCGGAGCGCCCAGCGAGGCGCTCGGCAGCAGGCCCAATGACCCGGGCAGCATGCTGGCTTCGTCGGTAAGAATGTCGCCGAACAGGTTGCCGGTGACGACGACGTCGAAGTCCCGCGGTCGCACCAGCAGATGCATCGCCATCGCATCGACCAGCACGTGCTCCAGCGTCACGTCCGGGAACTCGTCGGCCAGCACGCGGGTCGTCACGCTCCGCCACAAGCGGGAGGGTTCGAGGACGTTCGCTTTGTCGACGCTGGTCAGGCGACCGCCGCGGCCTTGGGCGAGCCTGGCGGCCAGACGGACGATCCGTTCGACCTCCGCCTCGGAGTAGACCATCTCCTGATAGGCCGTCTTGCCGTCGTCGCGGCGGCCGCTGTCGCCGAAATACACGCCGCCGGTCAGCTCGCGGACGAACAGGATGTCTGTCCCGCGGACGATGTCCGTCTTCAGCGGCGAGGCGTCGACGAGGGCGTCCAGCGGCTTGATCGGCCGCAGGTTGGCGAACAGGCCGAGCTCCTTCCGAATCCTCAGCAGCCCCTGCTCCGGACGCACTGCGGCGTTCGGATCGTCCCACTTCGGTCCGCCGACGGCGCCGAGCAGAATCGCGTCGGCCTGTTTGCAGGCCTTGAGCGTGTCCGGGGGGAGAGGATCGCCGACCGCGTCGATTGCGGCGCCGCCGATCAGATGTTCGGACAACTCGAACGTGTGACTGAACCGGTCCGCGACGGCCTGCAACACGCGGACGGCTTCGGCGACGATCTCCGGGCCGATGCCGTCACCGGGGAGTAGAGCGATTCGGGCGTGCATCAGGCGGGGGGCGGGTCGAACGCGGAGAGGGAGGGGACGTGCGGATCGCGCCGGCAGGACCGGCGGGCGGTTCGGGGCCGAAGGGTGGGCCTGCGGCCGGTCGATGTCCACCGCACGGACCGCCCCCTTCGCCCGCCCCCCGCCGAAAGCCGACGCCGTGCTCCGCGCTTGTTTCTTCGCCGTCGGCCTGTGGGTGCTGCTGGGCGGACTCTCCCTGGCGTTCGTCGAGCGCTGCTCGCTGCGGCTCGGACCGGACTGGGACGGCGATCTGCCGTTCACGAGCGTCGAAGACGAGACGCTCTGGCTCGACCCGCCGCTGTGGGCGTCCTTCGCCGCGACCTCGCTGGGCGCCGTGATGACGCTCTACGCCGCCGCGTTGCCCTGGCGGCCCCACGACGACGAGCACTTCGACCACTTCAATTCGAGAGGGCCGCACGGGTCCAGAGGCTGGGGTCGTGGGCGGTGGGGAACGCCTCACTGACCGTCAACGGCTGCGAACCGAGTTCCCCGTCCGTCACGACCGTGTGCAACGCGATCGTCGTACTTCGGGACGGATCAAACCCGGGGAGCTGCTCCGCGGGGAGAAACGCCGCGAGTTCGTAGTCTCCGCCGCGTTCGACCGTCGCCTGCAGCGGAATCGGCAGCGGCTCAGCAACGGACGCGTCCCCCGTCTTCATGATCGGCGACTCGTAAACGCCCGGCTTGCCGACGCGGCCGACCCGAGGCAGCAGAGCAAAGCGACGGCAATATTTGCCGGCGCGATGCGACGTGCCGGTGGGGCGGGTATCGATCCACAGGTGCAGCCCGTCGCCGCCGCTGACCGCTTTCGCCGACGCCTCCGGCTTGCGGGACTTGCCTTCGACCCGACAGGCGATCGCCAGTCCGGCCGGCGTCCAACCGACCTTCACCACCGCAAACCGCGGCAAATCGTCCAACCCGCCGAAGTGCGGCAATTCCGCCGCGGGGGGCAGATCGAACGGCGGTTCGAGCAGGTCGTCCCCCACACGCGGGAGATCGACCTCGAATCGCGCGAGGAACGCGGCGGGCACGGGACGATCCGCTCCGCTGGCGGCGGGAGCGGTCGGAACGGCGGGGGCGGGGACGGCGGCGGGCATGCCGCTATCGTACCGATCGCCCCTCATCCGTCTTCGATTGTTCCGCCCCGCCATGCACGAGCGTCCGCCGATCCGCGTCGTCGGCGCCCGCGTCCACAATCTGCGGAACGTTTCCGTCGAGTTCCCCGCCGGCGAACTGACCGTCCTCTCGGGCGTCAGCGGCAGCGGTAAGAGCTCCCTCGCCTTCGATACGGTCCACGCCGAAGGCCAGCGCCGGTTTCTCGCCACGGCTTCCCCCAAGGCTCGGGCCGCCGTGGCGAAGCTGGATCGCCCGGAGGTCGATGCGGTCGAGAACCTCCCGCCGGTGATCGCGATCGGGCAATCCGATCCCACTGCCGGGCCGCGGACCACGCTGGCGACGCTCGTCGGTCTGCACGATCTGTTTCGCCTGCTCTGGGCCGGCGCCGGCGTTCCGCACGACCCCGAGACCGGCGATCCGCTCGTCCGACACACGGTCCGGCAGGTCGTCGATCGGATCTTCGCGTTGCCGGAACGTACGAAGCTGATGGTCCTCGCCCCGGCCGGCGAAGCGGTCGGCGCCGAAGACGATCGCGTAATCTATGAACAGGCGTTAAAGGAGGGGTTCGTACGCTGCGACGTGGGCGGCGAGTCCTTCGAGACGGCGGAACTGGCTGCCGGCGAAGCCACGCCGAGCGGCGCCGTGGGCGTCGTGATCGACCGCGCGATCGTGAAACCGGGCGCCGAGGACCGGGTGCGGGAGAGCGTCGATCTGGCGGCGTCCCGATCCGGTGGAGCGGTCTCGTTGCGATTCACCGACGCCGACGCCCCCGGCGGCTGGCAGACCGAGGACTATCGCACCCGCCTGATCGATCCGGCGACCGGCGGGGAGCGGCGGCCGCTGACGCCGCAGTCGTTCAGCTTCCACTCCCCCCGCGGCGCCTGTCCGGCGTGCGGCGGCACAGGACTCGCCGATCCCGACGCCCAGGCGAGCCGCCTCGGCCTCCCGGCGCCCTGCCCGGCGTGCGACGGCCAGCGGCTCAACCCAGAGTCCTTGGCGACGCGGTTGGACGGCCTGACGATCGGCGGAGCGGCCCGCCTCTCCGTCGATGCGGCGGCGGAGCGATTCGCGGCGCTGGAGGCCCGTGCAACTGACGGTAAGGCGGAGCTATCGGCCGGCGGAGACGAGGTCGTCGCCCGTCTGCTGCCTGAAGTGAGCCGCCTGTTCACCGGACTGCGGAAAGTGGGGCTGGGATATCTCACGCTCGACCGGCGGGCCGGGACGCTGTCCGGCGGGGAATATCGCCGCTCGCGGCTGGCCGGGGCCCTGGGCGAACGCACGAGCGGGGGATGCTTCGTGCTGGACGAGCCGACCGTCGGCCTACACCCCGCCGATGCGGATCGCCTGTGGGAGGCGCTCGTCGAACTGCGCGACGCCGGCAACACGGTGCTGCTCGTGGAGCACGACCCGGACCTCATTCGGCGTGCCGACCGTTTGATCGACCTCGGCCCCGGCGCCGGTGCCGAAGGCGGCACGATCTGCGACACGGGAACGCCCGCGGAGGTCTTCGCTCGCGGCGACTCCCCCACCGCCCTCGCCGTAGCCGGAGAGTCCGGGACTCCCGCCCGAAACACCCTGACTCCGCCAAGGGAGTCGTTGACTCTCGCAGACGCCCGGCTGCACTCGCTTCAGGGAGTCACGCTGCGCGTGCCGCACGGCCGGCTGACGGCGGTGACGGGCGTGAGCGGTTCGGGAAAGTCGTCGCTGGTGGCCGGGTTGCTCGTGCCGGCGGTGCGGGCGGCGCTGTCCCCGTCGGCTCATCCGCCGCCCGCTTCGTTCTACGGATCGCTCCTCGGTTTGGAGCCGATCGGACGACTCGCGGAGGTGGACCAATCGCGCCTGGGGGGTTCGGCTCGAAGCTGCCCCGCGACGGCGAGCGGCGTGTGGACGGAAATCCGCAAGCTGTTGGCCCGCACGCGGGACGCCCGGCGACTCGGTTTTACCGCGAGCCGCTTCAGCCCCGCCAATCGTGCGGGGCGCTGCCCGGAGTGTCGTGGCCGCGGCTTTCGCACGCTGAAAATGGACTTCCTGCCCTCCTCCACGACCGTGTGCGGCGCCTGCCGCGGGGCGCGATTCAATCCGCAAACCCTCGCCGTGCGATGGAAGGGCCGGACGGCCGGGGATCTGCTGGCGATGCGGGCTGGCGAGGCGGCCGAGACGTTCGCGGAGGTCACGCCGATCGCGCGCGTGCTCGAGACGTTCGTGGAGGTCGGGCTGGGCTATCTGCCGTTAGGACAGCCCGCCAGCACGCTCTCCGGCGGGGAGGCCCAGCGGGTGCGACTGGCCGCCGCGCTCGCCGACCCGGGGGCGACGCCGACGTTATTCGTGCTGGACGAACCGACGGCGGGCCTGCATCCGCTCGACGTGGCCAGGTTGACGGAACTGTTGCTGCGGTTGGTCGAACGGGGACACACGGCCCTGTGCGTCGAACACGACCCCGACCTGATTGCCCGCTGCGATCACATCGTGGAACTCGGCCCGGGCGCCGGACCGGCCGGCGGGCGACTGATCGCAGAGGGAACTCCGCGGGAGATCGCCGAACGGGAAACGCCGACAGGTGCGGCGCTGGCGGCCCGATTCGCACGCACCGATCGCTAGGATGGTCCGCCCTTCCCCGATTCGAATGCTCCCCCGCCGTGATGAGTCCCGACGAGTCCGCCGACGGCCTGCCCGCCGCCCCGCCCGTCCCCGTGCCCGAGGGATGGACCGCGGAGCGGGACGGCGGGACGCTGACGCTGATTACGCCGGACACCTGCTTCTGGACCTTCACCGCGATCCCGGGCGGCCCGGACCCCGCCGACGCGGTGGACAGCGCCGTCGCTGGATTGCGGGACGAGTACGAAGATTTTGAAAGCGAGCCGCTGCCGGCTCCTCCGCTGGTCGAAGGGGAGTCCGGGCTGGACACCGCATTCTTCTGTCTGGACAGCACCGTCGCGGCGCGAGTCCGGGCGTTCCGCGATGCCGGCGTGACGTACGTTCTGTTCTACCAGGGAGTCGACCGCGAGATTGAGGAGCGGCGGCGGGAACTCGAAGCCCTCAGCCGACGGGCGGTGCGCGCGGTCACCGGTTCCTCGCTCACGGAGATGGCCGGCCCCGGATCGGACGAATCCGGGGCGTCGTCCGCCCCCTTTAAGTTGCCTCGCTAGCCGCTTTTCTTCCCAAGGGTGAGTCCGGGGGGCTGCGCCGCTTTCGCGGGGGTGTGAAGAGGTCTAGGCTGCGGCGTCGTCGATTCTTCCCATCGGACGTTCGCCATGTCTGCTCCGTCTGCCTCAGAGCTGTCGTCCGCTGCGAAGGCTCACGCTGCGGCGGGGCGGCGAGACGAGGCCGCCGACACCTACGAGGCCGCCGCGGCCGCGGCTCCGATGGACGTCGAGTTGCACATGGCCGCGGGCGGATCGGCCTTCGCAGCCGGGCGATTCGAGCGGGCCGTCGAATTATTCGAGAAAGTCACGCGGCTCACACCGGCCCACTGCCGGGCACTGATCAACATCGGGGCGATCCACAATCGCACCAAGGAGTACAAGCAGGCGGAGAAGGTGCTGCTCAAGGCGATTGCCGTGGATCACACGGTCGCCGAAGCGTTCTACAATCTCGGCATCGCGCGGCGGAAACTCAGTCGCAACAAGCTCGCTGCGGAGGCGTACCGGGAGGCGGTTCGACTGGACCCGTCGTTCGCGGAGGCTCATCAGAATCTCGGCAACACGTTGCTCGATCTCGGCCGCGCGCGGGCGGCGGCGGCGGCGTTCCGCGAAGCCCTCCGTATTCGACCGGACTTCCCGAAGGCCAGCGCGGGGTTGCGGCGAGCCGAGTCCGACGCCGCGGAGAAGAAGGCCTCTTTGGCCTCGCTGGATCGGCTGGCGTCGCCCTCCGTGACGGCCGATCTCGCTCGCAAGGCGAAGGCCAACGCCCGCTGCTATCCGGAACTCTCCGCCAGCCGTCGCGCCATGGATCGGTTGCAGCTTCTCAAGCTGTCCGCCGCCGTCGAAACCGCGGCGGCAAGTTGGGGCGAGTGTTTGAAGGGCGATCTCCCGGGATCGCTCGCGAAGATGGAACATGCGATCGCCGGCTCTACAGGCACCACGCTCTCCGCCGCCTACGACGCCTTTGAACAGGCCGGGGAACAAGCCGAGACCGCAGCCACGGCCTATCGGGCGGAGATCGTCCAGGTTCGAGCCCATGAAGAACTGATCCGGGCGCCCAAGCTCCCCGCAGCGGCGGCGGCCGCTCCGGAATCTGAGGAACCGCCCTCCTCCGCCTCATCTCCGGCACTGATGGCGGGCGGCTCGGCCGCCCCGGAGGTCAACGGTTGAGGAACGACTCCGTTTTGACCGCCCCGTCCGGCGTGATCGTCACGGTGACGGCGCCGACCTCGGAGGTGAGGAACAGGTCGGCGGCGGGATAGACGCCGCGCAGGAACTCGGCATCCGCATGCTGAGCGCCGCTGACGGCCACGATCTTCGGTTCCAGTCGCTGCGCGAGCGATTGCGGATTCGCCCGCTTTCCGCCGTGGTGCGGAGCGAGCAAAAGATCGAGGCCCGGGCCAAAGCGATTGATGAAATCCGCAGCCAGTTCGTCCTGCGGACCGCCCTCTAGATCGCCGGGAAGCAGGAGGCGGCGACCGGCAAACTCGATCAGCAGGACGACGCTGCGTGCGTTGTCCGACTCTGCGGGTTTCATCTCCCGCTGCGGATGCAAAATGGTGAGAACCGCCGCGCCGGCGTCGCGCGTCAGTCCCCGTGCCAGCGCCGCGGTCGGCCAGTCCTTCGCAGCATCAAACGCCACTGCCGCGTCCGTCTGCCCGGACGCCGTGAAGTTCGGGCCGAAGGACACCCCGCCGACCGCCACGCCGCTCCACGCGGCCCCGTCCAAGAGTTCGGAGAGGCCGTTGAAGTGGTCGGCGTCCGCGTGGGAGATCACGATTTCATCAAGCCGCGTCCGGCCGCGGGCGCGCAACGCCGCGGCGACGGCGTCGGCGGCTCGCTCGCCCCCGGAGAGACTGCCGCAGTCGTACAGCAGCGTGTGTCCGTCGGGCAGTTCGATCAACGTCGCCGAACCGTGGCCGACGTCGAGAACCGTCACCCGCAATGATCCCGGCGGCAGATCGCCCGGCGCCAGGTACAGCGCCATCGCCCACCCGGCCCCGCCGAGAAACAACGCCGCGCGACCGATCGACGTGCGGACCGCAGCGATCGGAACCAGCAGCGACGCAGTCAGGCCCACGTACCACCCCGCCAGCCACCACCCCGGCGGCGGCGGCACGGCCGCGTGCCCGCCGGGGAGCGCCGCGGCGGCGTCTACGATCCACAGCAACGCCGTCAGGCCCGCGCCGAACGACACGCCCGGTCCCCAGGCCAGCGACGGAGCGACGATCAGCAGGCCGAGCGTCACGAATCCGCAGGCCAACAGCACCCCGAACGCCGGGAGCAGCAGGACGTTCAGCAGATAGCCGATCGGCGTCACCAAGCCGAAGTTTGCGGCGACCAGCGGTCCCGTCCACAGCGCGATGCCGGCCGTCAGGCGATAGCCGTCCCACAAGCGCTCTCCCAGTCCATACGGTCCGGCCGGCCAGAAGTGCGGACGGGTTGGAAAGACCCGGCGCCCCCATTCCAACCCGGCCACAGCGACGAACGACAGTTGCGTCCCCGCTTCGAACAGCGATGCCGGGGTGATCAGCAGCACGATGGCGACGGCGGCGCACAGCGTGTTGAACAGATCAAGCGTGCGGCGGGACCACCACGCCAGCGCCGCCAATAGCACGAACAGGACGGCCCGCAGGACCGGGGGGCGGAACTCCGCCAGCGTCGCGAACGCCCCGACGACGGCGACGCACGCCACGGCGGTGAGCGTCGGCCCGAACCCGATCAGCCGGCACAGCACCGCGGCGAACGCCGCCAGCATGCCGACGTGCAATCCGCTGATCGCGAGCAGGTGCATCGTGCCGCTGGCGACGAACCGCCGTCGGTCCTCCCGGCTGAGATCCGTCCGATCGCCTAATAGCAAGGCCTTCGCCGCCGCCGCGGCCCGCTCCGGCATCAGGCGTTCGATTTGACGGCCGCACCGCTTGCGGAGCCCGTCCAGTGGGGCGGAGAGGTTCCAGCCTTCAGAAAGCAACTCGACCGTCCCGGCGTCCGCGGACATCTCCCCCCGCACGCCCCGGCGCCGCAGTCCGGCACGGCGATCCCACTCGCCGGGGTTCCGCGGTCCGCGGACCGGTCCCAGCCATCCCAGAACCCGCACCCGGTCGCCCGCCCCGTACCCGGCCAGCGACCCTTCGACATAGAGGCGAACCGTCCCCGAACAGACGACCGGCCCCTCCTCGCCAAGCAACGATTCGCAGCGCACCTCCGCGATCGAGCGACGCGGATCCTCCCACGCGGGGCGGTCCGGGTCTTCGTACTCCCGCGGATCGGCCGCAAGCACGCCCGTGAGTCGGGCGAGTATCGCTTCCTCCCCCACACGTTTCGATACGTCGGTCTCCGGCACGGCGTACCACTGGAGATGATGGAGCGCCGCCCCGACTGCGACCAGTCCCAGCAGGACGGCCGCGCGTCGAGCCGCCGGCGCCGCGAGCGAAAACGCGATCGCCAGCCCGCCGACCGCGAGGACGACGGCAATCGGGGGCGCCAGCGCCCGATCCAAGCAGACGCCGACGGCCAGGGCCGCCGCAACGGCGACGGTGGGGCGCCGCGGTTCGCTCCGGGCGGCGGGGGCGTCGTTCGACCGGGGCACGTCGGATTGAAGCCGTCGCGCGCGGGGGGCCGCAAACGGAACCGGACGCGGCGGTCCGCTCCTGTCGATGAAGCGGGTCGAGCCGAAGTTTCGCCCCGATGACCGACCCGCCGGACCGACTGATGGACTTCGACCAGTTCCGCGGCGTGTTCAGCGCCGCCGCCCATGAGTTTCTGCTGTGGGTGGGCTTCGGCACGATCGTCGGCCTCTGCGCGAAGGCCGTGATGCCCGGCCGCGACCCCGGCGGGGCGATCGCCACGACGCTGATGGGCATCGCCGGCAGCGTGATCGGCTGCGGGGTGCTGATCTTCACGCTGGAACAACTCGGCCGCCGTCACGGACCAATCACGCCGATCAGCCCCGTCGGATTCGCTGCGGGGATCGCCGGAGCGTTCACGCTGCTGTTGTTCTACCGCCTGTTCTCCGGCCGGCTGTTGGTCGAAAGCGAAGACGGGGAGGAGTTGATGCACGACCGCGACCGCCGCCGCCGTCGGCGAAAACTGACGGCTTAGCAACGACTCGCGGCCCACCCCCTTGCACCCACGCGCGATCGGCGGTCCCGTACGTCGATGTCCCCCCAGACCCGTCCCGACGAGCCGACCGACGCCCCGGCCCGCACCGTGCTGCTCCTCGGGGCGAGCAACATCTCGCTGGGTCTGCGACCGATCCTCCGCTGCCTCCGGGGCGGACTGGAAGGCGAATTGAACGTCTTGGTCGCGGCCGGGCACGGCCGCAGCTACGCGGATCGCACGATCACTTTCGGGCGGAGCCTGCCGGGCCTGTTGCGATGCGGCGCCTGGTCGGCGTACGCGAACCGACCCGAGGGACCGCCGCCGCTGGTCTGCTTCACCGACGTCGGCAACGATCTGCTGTACGACACGCCGCCGGCGACGCTGGTCGGCTGGGTCGCCGCCTGTTTCGATCGCCTCGGCGGGTCCGCGGAGGTCGTCATGACGCTTCCGCCCAGCAAGCGAGCCGCGGCGCTGCCCGCGTGGGAATATCACATGGCTCGAGGGCTGCTCTTCCCCAGCCTGAATCCGCTGCCGTGGGATGAAATGCGCCGGCGGGCGGACGAGTTGCACGACCGGCTGTCCGCCTTGGCGGAGAGCCGGTCGGTCGCGCCGCTCGAACCGCCGGCGGAGTGGTACGGTTTCGACCCGATCCACATTCGCCGCAGTCGGCGACGCGAGGCTTGGGAACGCCTGTTTTCCGGCTGGGAGTCCTTCCAAACGAACGGCGAAGCCACTCTGCCCCGCGTGCCGGTGGTGTGGGGACGGGCGGAGAAGGTGCGGATTTTCGGCCGCTCCCGCCAGACGCCGCAGCCCGTGTGGCAAGGGGCCGGCATCAGTCTGTCGTTGTACTGACGGGTGCCCTGTTGCGGCGCGCGGCTGTCGCGGGGGCGCTCACATCAGTTCTTCGATCGTCGTCGGGCCGGCGGTCGGCACGGTCGGCCCGTCGATCCACACCCGACACCAGACCTCCAACATTAGCAAACACCACAGCCGGGCAGAGTGATCCCAGCGGCTGGCCGCGTGATCGTCGATCAGCCGACGGACGGCCTCCGGGCGGAACCATCCCCGGCCCAGGGCGCGATCGCTCAGCAGGATGCGATCGAGCAGAGGTCGCAGTTCGCCGCGGAACCACGGTCCCAGCGGCACGCCGAATCCGGTCTTTTTTCGATCCAGAAAGCCTTTCGGCAGGCGAGCGAAATCGTCCGACCAGGCCGTCGCTTTGAGCGGCCATTTGGCGGAACCGCCCCTCACCTTGATCGACTGCGGCATCTCCGCGGCGAGTTCCGCGACGCGGTGATCCAGCAACGGACTGCGCGCCTCCAGTCCCACCGCCATACTGGCTCGATCGACCTTCGTGAGGATGTCGCCGGCCAGATAGGTGGGCAGGTCGGCGCAGGTCGCGGCTCGAACCTGTTCCTCCGCCGAGTCCTCGCCGCAGCCGCAGTCCTCAAACGCGTCCAACAGGTCCGATGCGGCGTCGGCGTCGCCCATCGCGACACGGAACTCCGGCGTGTACAGCCCGCCGCGCGTTTCCCGGTCGAAGATCCCGACCCAACGCAGATACCGCTCGTGCGGCGGGTTCCCGAGCTCCTTCACGAACCGTTTCGCCCGCCGCATGAATCCCTTCTGCTCGACTCCGGAAGGCAATTTCTGCCAGAGATTCGCGGTCAGGAGCGACTTGAACGGCCCCGTCCGGTCCAGCCGGGCGGCCAACCTCACCGCCGCGTAACGTTCATAGCCGCAGAACAATTCGTCCCCGCCGTCGCCCGATATCGCCACCGTGACGTGCTCGCGGGTGTGCTCCGACAGCGCCAGCGTGGGGATTGCCGAGGAATCGCCGAACGGCTCGTCGAAGTGCCAGGCGAGACGCGGCAGCGCCGCGAGCGCATCGGGCGTCACGCGGAACTCGCGGTGCTCCGTCCCCAGCGTTTCCGCGGCGACGCGGGCGTGCTCGGATTCGTCGTACCGCTTCTCCGCGAAGCCGATGCTGAACGTCTTGAGCGAACCGGCGCCCTGCTCCTTCAAGATTCGCTGAGCGACCGCACAGATCACCGTGCTGTCGACGCCGCCGGAGAGGAACGCCCCCAGCGGCACGTCGCTGCGCAGGCGAAGCCGCACGGCCTCGGACAGCGTCTCACGGGTTTCCTCCAGCCATTCCGTCGGCGAGGCGTCGCGCGTCCCCGCGTCGTACCGCGGGCGCCAGTAGCGCTGAATCTCAACCGCCCCCCGACGCCAGCGGAGCCTGTGCCCGGGCGGCAGCTTTTCGTAACCGCGGAGGATGCAGTGCGGATCGGGAACGTATTGGTAAGCGAGGAACCGATCGACTGCCGCGGGGTCGACCTCCCGGGGCGCCCCGTCCACCTGCAGGAGCGACTTCAACTCGCTGGCGAACAGCACTCGCCCCGGCTCCCGCCTGAGGAACAACGGTTTCTGCCCGAGCCGATCGCGAGCGATCAGCAGCGTCTCGGATCGCGGATCGAACGCCGCGAAGCCAAACATCCCGCGCAATTCGTCGACGCAATCGGCCCCCCGCTCTCCGAACAGCCGCAGCAGGACTTCGGTGTCGGTTCCGGTGCGGAAGGTCCGATCGCCGGCATGCCGCTTCCGCAGCTCGCGGTAGTTGTAGATCTCCCCGTTGAAGGCGATGCGGCAGCCGGTCGCCTCGTCGGTCATCGGCTGCCGGCCGCAGGGCGTCGGATCGAGAATCGACAACCGCCGGTGGCCCAGCGCCACGCCGCCGCCGGAGGCCGTCTCGCCGATCCACACGTCGCCGTCGTCCGGGCCGCGATGCGTCAGCGCCTCGGTCATCGCGCGAAGTTCCCGCATCGTGACCGGCTTCGCGCCGGCCTCCCAGACGGCGCCGACGATTCCGCACATCAGGGCCCGGCCTTTTCGTCAAGAAGTTCTCGGTACAGCGCCTCGTATCGGTCCAACATCACGTCGACGGAGAACTCCTCCCGCATCCGATCTCCGGCCGCCGCCCCCATGCGGCTCCGCAGATCGCCCGCGCTGAGGAGCCGGTCCGCGAACTGACAGAAGCCCAACGAGTCGCCGACCTTCACCACGAAGCCGGTCTCCCCGTCGGCGACGAGTTCCCGATTGGAGGGGATGTCGCTGACGATCGGCACGACTCCGGCGCTCATCGCTTCCATCACGGTATTCGATTGACCCTCGTATTCGCTCGCGAGCCAGAGGACGTCGGCGGCGGCGATGATCTTCGCGGCGTCCTGCCGATGTCCCAGGAACCGACACCGATGGGCGTGCCCGAAGTGAAGCGCCTGCCGCTCGCATCGCTCCCGCAGCGGCCCTTCCCCGACGATCAGGTGTACCGCCGAGGGGTTCGCCTGGTGCAATAACTGAAAGGCCCAGATGAGGTCTTCCGGCCGCTTCTGCGACGCCAAGCGCCCGGCGAACACCACCGGCTGGGAGTCCGGCGGCAACTGGAGCGAACTGAGCAGATTCGCCCGAAACGACGGATCGGGCGTCAGCGGTTCCACGCCGTTGGGGATGACGGTGAGGAGGTCCGCCGGGGCGCCGCGTTCGATCGCAAAGTCCGCCACCGCCTGACTGTTCCCCACCACACGGGCCGTCCGGCCGATCAACCGCCGATCGACGGCGTGCTGCCAGCCGCCCTTCCACCGATCGACGCAGCGTTCCCCCGTCACGACCGGGCGTCCGCCGCTCGCCATGCGGGCGTAGGCGTTCGCGGTGAACATCCAGCTGTGGATGACGTCCGGCTTCAGCTTCGCCACGATCCGCCGCAGTCGCGCCAGACAGAGCGGGTCGAACTTCAACGCCTTATGTAGGACCGTCAAGGGGACGCCGGCCGCGTCCAGCGGTTGCGAGTTGGGGCCGCCGCGGGTCAGCGCGACCGCGTGCATGTCCCAGCCGCGCGCCTGCAAACCGGCGTTCAGCAGGGCGAACTGCTTCTCGGCGCCGCTGCCGTCGAGGGTGGCGATGACGGACAGGACGCGTGGCACGGTGCGATCAATTCCCGCGGCGAAGCGGCGTTCAGGACGTAGGCTGTCGAAACAATAGCCGAATCCCCCGCTCTCCCCGAACCCGCCTTGCCCGCGCCCGTCCACGATCAGGAATCGCCGGCCGTGCAGGCGTCGCGATCGGCGCTGGAGTCCGCCGCGTGCCTGCGGATCGTCGCCTCGGACGGAGTGCCGCTGTTTTGTCGACGGTTCGATCCGAGCGGCGCCGTGAAGGGATCGGTCGTGCTCTGTCCCGGGGTGCGAAGCCACTCCGGCTGGTACGGGTGGAGCGGTCGCAGGTTGGCGGAGGCGGGCTGGCGGGTCTGGTTCGCCGATCGCCGGGGGACCGGTGCGAACGGCGGCCCCCGGGGCGACGCGCCGCACGCGGACCGGTTGCTCGCAGACGTGCGGCATGTGGTGCGGCTCGCACGCCGTCGCGATCCCGAAACGCCGGTGACGCTCGGCGGGATCAGTTGGGGGGGGAAGCTGGCGGCCACGCTCGCGGCGGAGGACGGCCTCTGTGATGCGTTGCTCCTGCTGACGCCGGGGCTGCGCGCCCGGGTGCGGGTCGGTCCGGTGCAGGCCGCCGCTGTTCGCGCCGCGGTGCGAAGCGGGCGGGGGCGAACGCTGGTGCGCGTGCCGCTCGAAGACGCCCGATTGTTCACCGCGGAAAACGACTTCGTCCGTTTTATCGAAGACGATCCGCTGACGCTCGATGCGGTCACGCTGCGATTCACCGCGGCGTCGCTGGATCTCGATCAGCGGGCGAAAGCCGCCGTCGAGCGGCTCTCCGTTCCCACTTACACAGCGCTCGCCGGTCGGGACGAGATCGTCGATAATCCGGCGACGCGTCGGCTGTTGGGGCGCTGCGGAACCGAGGATCTGACGATTCGGACCTTTCCGGCCGCTCGGCACACTTTGGAGTTCGAGCCGAACCGGGAGGCGATCTTCGACCTCCTGATCGACTGGTTGAATCGTCTGCCGCAAGGGGCAATGCGTTAGACTGCCCCGGACCCTTTGCCCCGGCCGATCGCCCCGGACACCCCGATGCCCACGTTGCTGCTCGCCGCCCTCCTCGCCCAGCCGGCTCCCCCGACGCCCGCCGCCCCGCCGGGTCCCGCGACCGTTCCGACCGCCGCGGAACTGACGGAGGGAACGCACCCGCTGAACGAAGCGGGCACCGTGCTGCTGGATCGGGCGAAGAAACGCGTCGTGGTGAAGGGCGAGGTCTGTCTCCGCCGCGGGCCGCTGGAGATGCTGGTCTGTCTGCCGCAGACGAAGGAGCACGAATCGATTTTGAAGTTCGAGGGCGACGCCCGCTCCCTGCACGCCGGGTTGGTGGCCGCGGGCCTCGAACCGGGCCAGCCGGTGTCGTTCAGCCCGGCGTTCGTCCCGCCGAAAGGGCCGATCCTCGATATCACGCTGCATTGGACGGATAAAGAGGGCGTCGCCCGCTCCGCCCCGGGGCAGGACTGGGTGCGGACCAGCACGGACAAGTGGTACGAACGCGACCTCGCCGCGCTGCCCAAAAGCGTTTCCCTGCCGGAGGATCTCGAGGTGCGTTACGACCCCGGCAATAAGGAACTGCTGTGGTACGGACGGATGAGCGAAGAGGACCGCGATCGCGCCCTCGCCCTTTCGACGGACGCAACGTTCCGCGAGCACATTCTCTCCTTCTACGACGAGAGCCAGCCGCGGCCGCTCACCGCGAATTTCGTGTTCGCCGGCAGCTTCGTCTACGACAAACCGGTGGCGTACGACGCGGAGGGCGAGGTGATGGAGACCGTGCGTTCGTACGCGGCGGAGGGAGGAGAAGTCGTGTGCGTGGCGAACTTCCCCGCCGCGACGATCGACATCGCCGAACGCAGTTCCGCGGAGGCGGAGGGCGTGTTGTACGAGGCCGCCACGGAGCTGATCCCGCCGATGGGCACCGAAGTGCTGATCACCTTCTCCGCGAAAGCCGCGGAGAACCCGGAGAAGCGGCCCGCGGCCGATCCGTCGCCCGCTGCGGGCGGTCGAAGCGGCGAGGCGGTCGATGAGGCGTTTGAAGACGCCGCCGCCGTCGGGGACGGGTCGTAGCGATTAGGGTTCCCGGCCGGTTCTCAAGGTGACGCGGGGGCGAGGCGGAAAGCTGGAGGGCGGGATGCGCTTCGCCGATCTTCGGGCGAGCCGCGTCGTTTGGTCGCGGCCCGTCCGCCGCCCCCGTCGTTCGAGCGCTCATGCTTCGCCCATTGCCCGTGCTCGGTTCGTCGTTGCTGCTTTGCGGGGCGTGGGCGTTCGTGGGCGGCGTCGCCCCGGAAGCGCCGGCCGCTCCGAATAACGGAACGGTCGAGGCGAATCGCGCGGGCACTGTCGAACTGCTGCGGGTCGCCTCCGCGGATTCGTCGCTCATACTGGCCAAGCCCAGCGACGGCCCTTCCACCCGGGCGTTGCGCCGCAGCGTGGAACTGCTCCGCGACGGCCTCGAACGCCTCGACGCGGTGCCCGCCTACACCGCGACCTTCCAGAAGCGGGAAGCGGTCGACGGCGTGCTGCTCGATCCGCAGACGATGGCGCTCACGCTGCGGCACGAACCGTTCGGCGTGCATCTGTCATGGCTGGAGGGCCAGCGGGGACGCACCCTGCTCTATGAAGCCGGGCGGCACGACGGCCGGATGTTGGTGAACCCCGGCGGCTGGAAAGGCCGACTGACCGGCACGCTGCGGCTCGATCCGGAGGGCTCGCTCGCCAAAAGCGAAGCCCGTCAGCCGGTGACGATGATCGGACTTGAGCGCCTGGCCGAGACATTGTTGAGCCACCGGGTGAAGGAACTCGCTTCCGGCGAAGACTTCGTTTGCACGCTGTCCGACGGGCACGAGCACGACGGGCGGCCGGCCTGGAAGCACGTCCTGGACTACAGCACGCCGCAGGTCGGCGGGGAGTTCCGCCGATCCGTCGTGCTGATCGATCGCGAATGGAACCTGCCCGTCCGGCTCGAGACCTACGGCTGGCCGGCCGGCGACGTGCCCGCGGACGAACTCGACGCCCGCACCCTGACCGGCCGCTACAGCTACACCGCGATCGACTTGGACAGCCTGACGGACGCCGAGTCCGTCGACGACCTGGTCGAGTTCACCGGATTCCACGTCAAATGACGCACGGTCCGGGGGGAGCCGTCACAGCCGCAGGTGGTTCAGGCACTCGGCGGCGGGCATGACGTAGCCGACGTAGAACTCGCCGAACTCCGCGTAGTTGGCGCTCGCGGCGTCGAATCGCATCGTGTAGACGATCTCCTTCACGTCCTCCGGCGAGCGCGCCCACAGGGTGACGCCCCACTCCCAATCATCGAAGCCGGTGCTGGCGGTGATGAGCTGCGAGACCCGCCCGGCGAACTTGATGCCGCTGGTGGCGTGTTCTGCCATCAACTCGCTGCGACGCGAGAACGGCAGCGTGTACCAGTTCGCGTTCGGGTCGCGGATCTTGTTCATCGGGTAGAAGCAGTGCACCGGCAACTCCGGGATATCCGGCGTCAGCCGTTGCACGTTCATCGCCGGCAGGCGCTTTTCGTACCCGGCGAGGCGGGCCTTGAAACCGGGGCTGTCCTCGCCCATCCCTTCTCTCTTCAGGCGCTCGGCGAACTGCTCCAGGCTGGGCACGTATTCGCTGACCTCCGTGATGGAGACGAACGAATAGACCGGCTTGAGCGCGTGCCCCGCGGCGGCCCGGACCTCTTGCAGCACGGCGTCGAGTCGGAGCGGGTCCGGGTCCATCGCCATCACGCCGAGGTCCGCCCGGTGGCCGGTGACGGCGAACGTTTGCAGGCGCTGCGGAGCGTACTCCCGGTCAGGGTCCAACGCGGCGAGCAACCGGTCGCGATCGATTTCGTGCTGGCCCGGCTGCGCCTGAAAATAGGCATGCAGACAGTGCCAGCCGTCGGTGGTACGGATCGTCGGCGGGGGCAGTTCGCGAGCGGGGGGACGGCCGGACATAGACTGATTTCTGGTTGATCGAGATTGTCCCGGACGCCTGAAGCGTCCGGGACAATTGGCTTTCAGGAACCGTAGCTTATTCCGCGTGCTGCTTCATGAAGGCGAGGCCGTTCACGGCGAGATGCTCCTCGGTGGGATACATCCGCCGCCAGATCTTCGTCGGCTCCGCCAGTTCCGGCATCGCCAGGCCGAACGCTTCGATGACCATCCAGCCGTCGTAGCCAATCTCCTTCAGCGCGGCGAATGTCTCGTCCCAGTGCACCTGACCCTCGCCGGGGGTGCTGCGGTCGTTCTCGGAGATGTGAACGTGCCGCAGTTGGTCCTTCACGTGCCGGATCGCGGCGGGGACGTTCTTTTCTTCGAGGTTCGCGTGGAAGGTGTCGTACATGCAGCCGAGCGCCGGCTTGTTCACGGCGGCGGCGAAGTCGGCGACGTCCGTCTGGGCGTTCAGGAAGTAGCACTCGAAGCGGTTGATCGCCTCGACGGCGACGGTCACGCCGACGCTCTGGGCGTGATCGGCGACCTCGGCGAGGACGTCGACGGCCCGCTTCCATTCCTCCTCGGTGCGCCCCGAGCCGCTGAACTTGCCGAGGGCGGAATGTAATGGTCCACAAAGCGTTTCGACGCCCGCCGCGGCGCAGCAATCGAGGATCTGCTTGAGGTGATCCGCCGCCGCGGCCCGCACGGCGGCGTCCGTGGAGATCGGATCGTGGTCCGCGTCGCAGACGGTCACGGCGGTCCGAGCGAGGCCGGCGTCGTCGCACATCTTGCCGAGCGCCGCGCCGGTCGATCCGTCGCCGGCGAACAGCGGCAGCTCCGCCCCGTCGTAGCCCCACTTCTTCACGTCCGCCAGCAGCGGAGCGTGCTCCGCAGTGACTTCGGGCGTCCAGAGCAGCAGGTTCAGTCCGTATTTCATCGGTGTCAGGGGACGTCGGAGAGCGGCGGGAGCGCGACCGCCGGCCAGTCGTAGCGGGCCGGGGGCAGCAGATCGAACCGCCGATCATCCACCATCGTCCGCGCCTCCGCCAACACGCCCGACGCCTCCTCCGGCAGCGGCGTCAGCTTCACCCGCTTGCAGACCTGATTCATGCGAAACAACAAGCGGCTCGGGTCGGCGTAGTCTTCGAGGAAGCGTGCCTCGCGGAAGCCGCGGATCAGCTTCGCCAGTCGGTCGGTGCCGGTCGGATGCAGGCGATCGACGAGCGCCTGAACCTCCTCCGGATCGACCGCGTCAACGGCGTCGTAGTAGCGGTCCAGGCAGCCGGGGATGCGCTCGCGGAGAACGTCGTCCAGCAGCATCTCCATGCCGATATGGCCCAGAAACCCGCTGCGAAACCCGTCGCCAGGGCCGAACGTCTCCCGCAGCGTCACGCCGAGGTGCGCGGTCACTTCGGCGAAGGCTCGGGTCGAGTGGAACCAGCCGTCGTCATGGAGGTGGCGACGCACGCCGTCGCAGAACGCGGCGAGGCGTGGGTCGGCGTCGTCATGCTTCAACATCCGTTCCCGCAGCCGCACCCGGCGATCGGCGACGCTGAGCATGTCCGGGGTTCCCGTCCCCGCGACGCGCAGCGCCAAGTGACCATCGATGCCGTGGGCGTCGTCCGTCCCGAGCAGGGGAACGGCGTGTGCAAGAAAATTCAGAACGGGCGATCCGACGGGCGTGACGGCAATGCGTGGGCATTCCGGGAGAGGCATTGTTGAGGGTTCGCCCCCCGCGGTCCACAATCGGGAGTCGTTTCCCCCCTCGTTCTCGAACTGCCCGTGCCCCCCGCCGATCCCCTCCGGCTGGTCGTGCTGGCCCGCGACGGCAGCGACCGCGTTCGCTCCGCGTGGCGGGAGGTGAATCGTTTCCTGCAGGACCGGGCCGACGTGGAACTGCTCGCCGCGGCGCTGGACGACGATCTCCACGTCGCGCCGCAGGGGACTGAGATGGCCGTGGTCCTGGGCGGGGACGGGGCGATCCTGCGGGCCTGCCGCATGTTCGGCACGAAACAGGTGCCGCTGCTGGGGGTCAACCTCGGGCGCCTGGGGTTTCTGGCGGACCTTGCCCCGGATGAGTTCTTCGATCGCTTCGACGAGTTGATCGAGCGCCGCTACGAAATCCGCGAGCACCTGATGTTCCGCGTGCGGCTGCGGCGCGGCGGAGAATATGTGGATGTCGACGGCGCTCCCGGCGGGAACGAAGGTTTCCTCGGGCTGAACGAACTCGCCGTGACGAGCCGCACGCTGCACATGATCGAGGTGCGGCTGGAAATCGGCGGCGTCCCCGTCACCACCTACAATGGCGACGGGCTGATCGTCAGCACGCCGGTCGGCAGCACGGCCCACAACCTCTCCGCCGGCGGGCCGATTTTGCGGCAGGACTTGCGGGCCTTCGTGGTCACCCCCATCTGCCCGCACACGCTCACGGTGCGTCCGTTGGTCGACGTGGCGGACGCGACCTACACGCTGGCGCTGCAGAACGAATGCGACGGCGCCACCGCCACGATCGACGGCCGCACCCGCCTCCCGATGACCTGCGGCGACGTGCTGGAACTGACCGCCGCGGAAGTGACCTGCCCGCTGGTGAAGCTCCCCGGGGCCAGCTTCTACGCGGCGCTGCACAACAAGCTCGGCTGGGGCGGCCAGCCGCGGTATCGCCGGTAGAACCAGGTGGAAGGTGTCAGGTGGAAGGTCGTAGAACGAGGCGGCCGGGTCAGCGGCGTTCCGTATCGGGTGACTCGCTGTTCAGGTCGTCCCTCCTTTCCACCTTCAACCTTTCCACCTTCAACCTTTCCACCTTCAACCTTTCCACCTTCAACCTTTCCACCTTCAACCTTTCCACCTTCAACCTCGATCTGCTACGCCCCGCGGCACGTCTTCCTTCGCGCCCGGAGCCTCCGCCGTGACCCCGTTGCTGCTCGTCGCCCTCGCCCTGTCCCCGTTCGGGGAAACCGCCGACGGCGACGCGGGCGCTCATCTGCTTCGCTATCAATTCGCGCCGGGCGAGAGCCTGCGGCACGAGATCACGACGGCCGTCACGATCGACAGCCTGATGCAGGGCAACGCCCAGATCGTCCGGAACGGCGGGACGACCGTGCAGCGGATCGACGTGCTGCCGCTGCCCGCCGACGCCAAACCCGGCACGGCCGGCGTGCTCCGCGTCACCAGCGAAAAGGTGAAGCTGTCCGCCCAGTTCAATCTTGAGCCGCCGACCGGCTACGACAGCGAGTCGACCGAACCCGTCGCGGACGGCTACCAAGCGGTCGACGCCGTCGCCAAGGCGCCGTTGGGAGAGTTGACGGTCTCCGAACTCGGCGAGGTCACCCACGCCAAGAGCCTGCTGCCCGGCATGGAGGATCTGGATGCCGAAAAAGCGACCGACGCCTACCGCGATCTGTATCCCCATATGCCGGTCGAGCCGGTGACCGTGGGCGAAACGTGGACCGAAATGCTCACCGTCCGCGTGCAGGAAGGGCAGCTGCTCAAGCCCTGGAAACTGCGGCGCCTGTCCACGCTGACGAAGGTCGAAGACGGCATCGCCACGATCACGGTGAAGGTCACCCCCCTGCCCCCGCCGGTCGATCCGGCGTTTCAGGAACAGCTGGCGATGAAATGCCCCGCGGGGCTGATGGAGTTCGACATCGCGAAGGGTCGCATCCTTTCCCTGCGGGCGGACGTCGATGCGGAAATCATCGGTTTCCGCGGCCCCGGCGGCCTGCTCAAACTGAAGAGCACGCATGTCCAACGCCTCATCGAGAGCGGCCCGACGAGTGAACTGCGAGTCTCCCGCACCGCCGCCGCGAGTGTTCGCTGAAAGCCTGTCGGGGGAGAACGGCACGCGGCTTGCAGCATGTTGCGGGCGTCGTAGACTGACGATCAGCCCGCCGTGCCGCCCGTCGCTTCGCTCGATGCCCCCGTCCCCTACGCAGGAACGCGATCTCAGTCTCATCAAGGCGGCGAAACGGGCGGCGTTAGACGCCGGCGGCGCCCCGGTCCTGGTGCTGGCCGACGTGGCCCCGGATTTCGCCGCGTGGACGGATCTGCTCAAGCGAACCCGACTGATCGTCGCGTCCGATCGGCCTGCGGTGCAACGCGCCGCCAAGGAGGCCGGGCTGCCGGTCGTCGTGCTGCAACACGAACCGCAGACCCGACAGACGCAGCTTTCCCAGGCGCTTCTCGAAGCGATCGCGGACGACCTGTTCGCCAGCGGCGACAACGTCGTCTGCCTGTACTCGTTGTTCGAGAAGCACGGCGTCGATTCGCTGTCGGTCGTCAGCCTCGCGGATCACCTATCCCGGCTGACCTCCCGCGATCTGCGGCGGCTCGACACGCAGGTGCCGCTGGAGACGCTGCGTCAGGTCGTCGATCTTGCCGTGGAGATCGGCCGCGAAGGGCGTGAGGGGAAAAAAGTCGGCGCCCTGTTCGCCGTCGGGGATCACGAACGCGTGATGACGCTCAGCCATGAGCAGGTGCACGATCCGTTCCGCGGCTACGCCCGCAAGGACTGCCTGATTCGCAATCCCCGCGTGCAGGAGTCGGTCAAGGAGATCGCTCAGATGGACGGGGCGTTCGTGATCGCCTCGGACGGTTTGGTGCACGGCGCCGGGCGGAACCTCAACGCCCCGGCCGAGGGGCTGACGCTGTCCAAGGGACTGGGCGCCCGGCACTGGGCGGCGGCCGCGATGTCCAAGGTGACGGACGCGATCCTCGTCGCCGTCAGCGAGTCTACAGGCACGGTGCGGGTGTTTCAGAACGGCCGCGTCGTCTTGCGTATCGAACCGGTCGAACGCGGACTGCGGTGGAGCGAACTCCACACCGAGCCGCCCGCCGAGTGACTCGGACTGCCGCGGGACGGACAGAAAACCGGGTTCCACCCGAGCGCCGATCGATGTTATTGCGAGCGCGAAGTTTCTTTCTCGGTCCGGCCGAACGGCACGACACATGGGCGCGGCGATCCTCAAAGCGGGCGGCATGGCGACAGCCCTGCTAGGCGGGGCGTTCGCCCTGTTGCAAGCCAACGACGCCGTCGAAGGCTCCCTCGCGGCCGCCGCCGTCGCGCAAGCGGCCCCGGACGGCGCAGACGATTTCGGCGAGGACTTCGGCGAGAACCCCGGCGACGTCGATCTCGACACCGGCTGGTTCGACGACGCCCCCGCGACCGAACCGACCGCCGTCGAACCGAGCGACGACGCCTCTTGGCCGGAGGAAACCCCGGCGTTCGAAGCCGGTGCGGCCTTCGACGAAGCCCCGGTTCGCGACGCCACGACCGAGCCGCGGCGGATCGAACCGACGCCGGAGTGGCCAGCCGAAGAACCGGCCGTTTCGCCCGGCGTGGAGGTCGATTTCGATAGCTGGACCGACCCGCCGACCGCCGCCCCCGTTCGCCCCGCTCCCGCCGAGCGCGAATCCGTTTCGGACGATTTCGACGACCCGGACTTCGGCGAGAGCGGCGCCGGCATGCCGATGAATCCGAGGACGCCGGTTCCGGCACAGCCCGTCCCGGCCCAACTTGAGTTCGACGACCGCCGCCCCGCGGACGCGGCCGTCCAATTGAGCGTCGTCAAGAACGCCCCCGCGGAAGCAAAACCGGGAGAGTCCTTCGTTTACACGATTACCGTGACCAACGACGGCCGCACGCCGGCGAAGTCCGTCTCCGTCGAGGAACCGGTGCCGGCCGGCGTGACGTTGGAAGGCACCGATCCCCGGGCGGATCTCGACGGTCGCACGCTCCGCTGGGCGCTGGGTGACTTGCAGCCGGGCGGAACGCGGGAATTCAGCATCAAAGTGGTCCCCGACGCCGCCGGAACCGTCGGCAGCGTCACGGTGGTTCGCTGCGATCTCTCCGCCGCGGCACGGACGGCCGTGCTGGCCCCGCGGTTGACGCTCAGCGCGGCGCCGAACGGCTCAGTCCGCGCAGGTCGTCCATTCGATCTGAATCTGACGGTCACGAACGCCGGCACCGCGAACGCCCCTGACGCCGCCGTTCGCACGCTGTTGCCGGCGGGCGTAACCCACGCCAGCGGGGAGCAAGATCTCGTCTACGACCTCGGCGCCCTGCGGGCCGGGGAAACGCGCGATGTTTCGCTAACGGTCGTCGCCAAGGCGGCGGGTCCGGTTCAATTCTCCTGTGAAGTCACGGCCGCGGGCGCCGCCCCGGCGGCCTCGACGGCGAACGTCGAAGTGGGCCGGCGCCAACTCACGCTGACCCGCAGCGGCCCGCGGACCCGGTTCCTCGGTCGCACGGGGACGTTCGAGAACGTGGTCACGAACGCCTCGAACGCCGCGGCGCCCCCGGCCCGGGTCGTCGAAGCCGTGCCGCTCGGGATGACCTTCGCCTCCGCCACGAACGGAGGGACGTTCGATCCCTCTTCCCGCCAAGTCTCCTGGGAAGTGCCCGCATTGGACCCCGGCCGTTCCGCGACGCTGGGCGTGGAGTTGAAAGCGGAGGAAGCGGGTCAGTGGGAAAGCGTCGTCGCGCTGCAATCGGACGGTCGCACGGAGGCCGAACTCATCGCCGCCACGCAGGTTCGCGGCTACACCGCCGTCGCCCCGCGCATCGGCGGGTTGAACGGTCCGCTGGCGGTCGGCGAGCGTGTCGCGGTGCTGGTCACGCTGCAAAACACGGGCACCGAGACGACCTCGGCCCTGTTCGCCGACGTGCACCTGCCCCCCTCGATGCGGGCGCTGATGTGCGCCAGCGAAGACTTTGAGGCGGTCGAGATCGACGACGGCGTCCGCTTGAACCCCAAACGGCAGGTCGCCCCGGGCGAGACGGTCACCGCGGAGGTGTTGGTCGAAGGCGCCGCCGCCGGCGGCGGGGCGATCGAGTTGAGCGTCTCCGCCGATCATCTCCCGGAACCGGCGAAACGCTCCGAGCCGGTCCGCGTTTACGCTGACGCGGAATGACCGACGCTGCCCCGCCCCCGCCGCCCGCCTCTCCTCGTTCCCCCTCGTCGCCCGTGTCCCGTCTCGCCCGCGTTACCGCCGCGCGGGTCTGCGTGATCAAACCGAGCGCCCTGGGCGACGTGGTGCAGGCGATGCCGCTGCTCCGCGTGTTGCGGCGGCGTTTTCCGGGAGCGGAGATCACCTGGGTGATCGCCTCCGGCCTGTCCGACCTCGTCGCCCCGCATCCGATGGTCGATCGGGTGATTCGCTTCGAACGTCGCGGCGGTTGGCGGGAATGGCGCACGTTGCTGGGCGAACTGCGGACGGCCCGATTCGATCTGGTATTCGATCTGCAGGGGTTGGCCCGCACCGGACTGATGACGGCGGCCACCGGCGCCCCGATGCGGATCGGACTGGAAAGCGCCCGCGAAGGCGCTTCGCTGGCCGTGCACCGCACGCTGCCGGATAGCGGCCGCATGATGCCCGCCCATGCCCGCTACTGGCGCGTCGCGGAGGAACTGGGGATGGGCGGACTGGATCGGTCCACGCCGATCGCCGTGTCGCGGTCGGACGCCGCGTTCGCCCAGACGCTCCTTCCGGCGGGCCGGTTGAAGCTCGCGCTCGTGCCCGGGGCGCGGTGGGACACGAAGCGCTGGCCGCCGGAGAAGTTCGCCCGGCTGGCCGTGAAAGCCTTCCGCAAGACGGGAGCACTGCCGGTCGTGGTCGGAGCGCCGGACGAAGTCGACCTGTGCGGACAGGTCACGCAGGCGATCCTCCGCTTCGCCCCCGGCTGCGGAGCGATCAATCTCGCGGGCGGGACGACGTTGCGACAGCTGGCCGCGGTGTTGGCCGGCTGCGATCTGGCGCTCTCGAACGACACCGGTCCGATGCACCTCGCCGCGGCGGTCAACACCCCGGTCGTCGGCGTCTTCACCTGTACCGATCCGGTGCGAAGCGGCCCCCCGGGCGATCAGCACGAATTGCTGCAAACCGAGGTCGCCTGCGCCGGCAGCTACAAAAAAACGTGCCCGATCCCCGGCGCGGGGCACTGCGGCTGTCTGGAAGACGTGCAGGTCTCGACCGTTTGGGAGGCGATGAAACGCTGCCTGACGAAGAACGGCCTGATCCGCCGTCCGGCCGAGCGGACGGATGCGCAGGGTCCGGTGCTGCTCCCGTTCCGTCACGCGGCCTGACCGACGCAGCGCCCGCTATTCCGGCTTCGAGGCCTGATCATCGGCGCAGCGGAAGACGCTGGACCAGTCGCCGCACCCGGGCGGCGGCGGGAAGGCTGAGACGGCTGGTCGGGAAGTCTCTTGGAAACAGGCGCCGCACGACCCAGGTGCGATCAAACGTGAACGCCGACGGACCGCACCGACGACCCAACGGATCACGCCCCTCACGGGACTTTCTTCAAGCCGCCGAGGGGGCGAGCGGGGCCGGGGCGGATTTGCCAGGATCGTCGACGGGCGTGTCCTCGACCCCGGCCCAGTGGCGGTCGGCGAGACCGGCCCGCAGCTTAAATTCCTTGAACCCGCAGAACAGCACCGGGACGACGAACAGCGTCACCAGTTCGACGGTCATCCCGCCGAACACTGGCAGAGCCATCGCCCGGGCGACGTCCGCTCCGCGGCCGTCCGACAGCAGCACGGGAACCAACGCCAGCACGGTTGTCGCCGTCGTCATCAGGCAGGGTCGGATGCGGCGGGCGCCGGCGGCCACGGTCGCGGCCCGGATATCCTCCACGGTCCGCAGTCGGCGGCGGGTGAAGACTTGGTCGAGGTAGGTGGCGATCACCACCCCGTCGTCCACGGCGATGCCGAACAGGGCGATGAACCCCACCCAAACCGCCGTGTTCATCTCCGTGCCGGCCAGCGCCAGACAGATCATCCCGCCGCCGAACGCCACCGGGATGCCCGCGAACACCGCCAACGTCAGCGGCACGGCACGGAACTGGAAGTAAATCAGCAGCAGATTTATCGCGATTACCAGCGGGACGAGCCACATCAGCCGGCGGTTGGCTTCGATCTGGTTGCGAAAACTGCCGACCAATTCGAACGAATAGCCCGCCGGCAGGGTCAAGGCGTCCGGATCGCCCGCCGGCTTCGCGGCGGCGTCCCGGAGGGACTCTTCGATCGCGGCCACGGCTTCGAGGTCGCCGACGGCCCCGCTCGTCGCAAACGCCACGTGCGCGGCCAGGCGGGCGTTCTCGCTGGAGATCGCCCCCGGCCCCCAGGTGGTCGTCAGCGTCGCCAATTCCGACAGCGGGACCGTCTGCCCGCTGTGGGCGACGACCGGCAACTCGCCCAGGTCGTCGATGCGCTCCCGCAGGTCGCGACGGTAGCGAACGCGGACGGGGTAACGCTCCCGGCCTTCGACGGTGCGGTCGACGTTCATACCGCCCAAGGCCGTCTCGATGACGCCGTTCACCATCTCCACGCTCATGCCGTAGCGGGCGGCGGCCTCGCGGTTCACGGCGAATTCCACGTACGGCTTGCCGAGCACGATGTCCGGGTTCACCGTGCCGGCGTTGACGTACGGGGAGTCCTTCAGCTTCGCCGCGACGGAGCGGGCGGCGGCGGCCAGTTCGCCGAGGTCGTCGCCGTAGATCCGCACCGCGGTGGGCGCCTTGATGCCGCTTTGCAGCATCACCACGCGGCCCTCGATCGGTTGCAGGGGGGACGCCGGGGTGACGCCCGGCAGGGTGGCGACGGCGTTGATCTCCTCCCACACGTCCCTGCTCGTCACGCCGGGCCGCCACTGGTCGCAGGGTTTGAGCATCACGTAGGTTTCCACCATCGCCGCCGGGGCGGGGTCCAGGGCGCTGTCCACCCGGCCGATCTTCCCCAGCACGTCTTCCACCTCGGGGATCTGACTGATCAGCACGTCCTGCGTTTGCAGGACCCGCATCGCTTCGCTGAAGCTCGCGGCGGGATAGAGCGTCGGCATATAGAACCAACTGCCCTCGTCCAGCGCGATCCAGTCGTCGCCCGGCAGTCCCATAAACTGCCTTTTTGCGTCCAGATATCCGGGCACTGCGTTGAGGTCGGCCCCGACCAGTGCGGCGCCCTGTTCGACCGGCCGCAGCACTCTGCCGAGGCCCTTCCACGCCCCCAGACCCAGCAGGACGATCAGGGCCGGGACCGTCAGGAACGCGATCTTATGCCGCAGGAAGAAGCGCAGCGTCGGCTCGTAAATCCAGACGATGAAGCGGCTGACGGGGTTTTCATCGACCGGGCGGAGCCGCTCGCGGGCGATCTGGTAGCCGACTGCAAAGCCGATCGCCGCCGCCGCGAGGGCGACGTGCACCGGGAGCACGGCGTACCCGCCGCCGGGGAACAGCCACCCGCTCAGCGCCGCCGCGGCCCGTTCGCCCCAGACGAGGGCGCTGCCCGCAAAGACCGCCGCCCCGGCCAACCCGGCCCACGCCGCCGTCCACCGCGACCGCCGTTTGCCGCCCAGCAGCAACCGGCAGGCGGGCGGCACCAAGCAGACCGCCACGATCAGCGCCGCCACGATGCTGAAGGTCTTCGTCCAGGCCAGCGGGGCGAACAGCTTGTGGTCGCGGCCGGTGAGGAAGAAGACCGGCAGGAAGCTGACCACGGTCGTCATGACTGCCGTGAACACCGCCGGGGCGACCTCGCCGGCGGCCTCCTCGATCACCTCCACGCGGGTGCGATCGTCGTCGCCCGCGTCACCACCGCCGGCCGTCCACGACGCGAGGTGCTGATAGATATTCTCCGAGACGATAATGCCCATATCGACCATCGTGCCGATCGCGATCGCGATGCCGGCCAGCGACATGATGTTCGCGTCGACTCCGCCGACGCGCATCGCCCCGAAGGCCAGCAGCACGGCGACCGGCAGCGTGGCGGCGACCGTCAGGCTGCTGCGAATGTGCAGTAAAAACAGCAGGATGACGGCGGCGGTGATGAGAATCTCCTCCCACAGGGCCGTGGCGAGGGTGGCGATCGTCTCGTCGATCAGGCCGCTGCGGTCGTACACGCCGCGGATCGTCACGCCGTTCAGCGACGGTTCGATCTGGCGAATCTTCGCCTTGATCCGCTCGATGACGGCCCGCGGGTTCTCCCCGTACCGCATGACGACCACCCCGCCGACGGCTTCCGCTCCGTTCAGATCCAGGGCGCCGCGGCGGAAGTCCGGGCCGAGCTGCACGTCGGCCACGTCCTTCAGCCGCACCGGCACGCCGCCGCGCTCCGCGACGACGGTTTCTTCCAGGTCCCGCACGGCGTCGCCGTCGTCCCCGCCCCCGCCCGGTCCGTCACCAAGCCGGCCGCGGCCGCGGACGATGTATTCCATCCCGCCGCTCTCGACCGTCTTGGCGCCGACGTCCCGGCCGGCGGCCTGTACCGCCGCCGTCACCCGGTCCAGCGGGAGTTGATGAAACCGGAGGCGGTCCGGGTCCACGTCCACCTGATATTGGCGAACGTATCCGCCGATGCCGGCGACCTCGCTGACCCCCTCCACGGCCTGCAGCTCGTAGCGGACGACGAAGTCCTGCAACGACCGCAGTTCCGCGAGGTTTACGCCCCCGCCGGGCGGCGGCCGGAGGACGTAGTAATAGATTTGTCCCAAGCCGGTGGCGTCCGGCCCCATCCGGGGGGTGACGCCGTCCGGCAGGCTTGCCGCGGCCACGCCCAGTTGTTCGCTCACCCGGCTGCGGGCCCAATAAAAATCGACCGAGTCCGCGAACGTCACCTGCACGAAGCTGACCCCGAACAGGCTCTTTCCGCGGACGCTCTCCGCCCCCGGCACCGCCAGCAGATTTACGCTCAGCGGGTAGGTGATCTGATCCTCCACGTCCTTCGGCGACCGGCCGGGCCAGTCGGTGAGGACGATCACCTGGTTCTCCCCGATGTCCGGGATCGCGTCGATCGGGACCGTATTGACGCTATAGACGCCGAAGCCGATCAGCCCCGCCGTGAGCAGCAGGACGATCAGCGGTTCGCGGACGCAAAAGCGAACGAGGGCGGCGAGCATCAAACGCCCCCCGACGAGCCGCCGTCAGCCGACGCGGCGTTCGCGGCGACCTCGCGTACCTTCTCCCCGCACTTCAACATCTGGGCGCCCCAGTAGGGGTTCCGCAGGGCGTCCCGGGGCAGGCCGCCGGGCTGGAGCCAATCGCCCCCCCCGCCCTTCACCATGGGGCAGAAGAAGTGGGTGAAGGCCGCGTTCGAGTCCGGCCCCCGCACCGCCGCGGACAGCTGCAACACCGCATGGCTGAGCGGTTTGAAGGCGACCCGGGCGGCCTCGATCTCGTCGGTGCGCAGTTCCGCCGCGTGCCGTTCGATCACGACGATCTGGTCGGCGACGGAGGCGAGGTCCGCGGCGTCCAGCCGATCCGCCGCGGCTGCGAGGGCCCGGACGGCCCCGGCCGGCGGGGGTTCGTCCGCGGCCAACGCCGTCTGCACGTCAAAATAGGCGGCGAACAGGGCGTCCAACGCCGCGCCGGTCTCCCCCTCCACGATCAGCACGGGCTCGTCCGGCAGGGTCAGCGGGCCGTCGGCCGGCTCCGTCCGGGGCTTGGCCCGGGTGGGGTCGATCAGCGACGGGTTGCCGGCGAGCTGCATCTGGGAGTCGATCAGGAAGTTCCCGCCGGACGCCACCGCCTCCCCCGCCTTCACGCCGCCGAGGATCACGGTGCGGCCGTTCGCGGTGGGGCCCAGTTCCACGTCCCGGAGCTCGAATCGGCCGGGGTCGGTTTCGACGTACACCACGCTGTGCCCGCCGGCCCGCAGCACGGCGTCGCGGGGGACGGTGAGGACTTGGCGGTCGGCGGTGCGGCTCTCGGCGAAGCCCAGCTCGCTCGCCGGCACCAGGTCCATGCCGCACACCGGGCACTCGCCCGGCTCGTCCCGCACGATCTGCGGGTGCATCGGGCTGACGTACTTCATGGCGAGCTCCGGGTCGTAGACCGGCTCGCCCGGCGGGGGCGGGACCGCGGGCACCTCGACGACGGCGGTCGCCAGATCGCCGGGGCGAAGGCGGCCGTCGGGATTGAGCATCTCCACCCGCACGCCCACGGTGCGGGTGTTCGGGTCGACGGTGGGGTCCACGAAGGCGACCCGGCCGACGAACTCCTCGCCCGGCAGGCTCCGCAGCGTCGCCCGCACCTTGGTCCCGAACCGCACCCCGGCGGCGTCCTCCGGGAATAATTCTAGCATTAACCAGACCGCCGACAGATCCGCGATCTTCAGAATCGGTTCGCCCCGGGAGACGTACTGCCCCTCCGTCTTCAGCTTCTCCACCACCGTGCCGCCCAGCGGAGAGCGAATCCGCAATCGGGTCTCAGCCGTTCCGCTCTCCCGCAACGCGACGATCTGATCGGCCGTCATGCCCAGTTCGATCAGCTTATCGCGGGCGGCGAGAGCCAATTCCCGCGTGACCTGTTCGTCGGCGTTGGCCCCCGCGGCGAGGGAAGAACGGGCCGAGAGGTACTCCCGCTGAGCGGTATAGAGCTCCGGGCTATACAGCACCGCGAGGTCGTCGCCCTCCTGCACCGGCACGCCGACATAATCAGCGAAGAGCCGCTCGAGCCGCCCGTCGACATAAGCGGCGATTGTGGCGTCGCGGCCCTCGTCGAACGACAGTTCGCCGACGGTGCGAATCTGCCGATCCAGGGCTTCGAGCGTCGCCTCGGCCGTTTCGATCCCGGCCACCCGGCGGGCCGCCGGATCGAGCGTGACGGAGACCCCGTCGCCCCCCCCGCCGCCGGCCGATTTCACCAGTTCCATCCCGCAGACCGGGCAACGCCCGGGTTCCGATGACGGCGGGGTGCACATCATCGGGCAGATCCACTGCACCCCGTCTTCCACGGCGTCCACGCCGGCCGCGGCGACCGACGCCGCCCCGTCCAGGAGGCCGAACCGCTGGGCGACGCCCACGCCGACCAACAGACCGACAAGGGCGATCAAAAACGCCGCCGTCCGCACCGCCGTGCCGACCCACCACCGCCCGCCGGACCGCGTCGCGGGATCCGGCGCGCCGTCGTCTCCGAGAGACTGGTGCGGGGCCGGAGCCGGCGGGGCGGTGTCGGACGCGGGGGAAACCTGCGTCCCGTCGCCCGAGGGCGGAGGGGACGCGGCGGATCGGGACAGGCGGCGGCGGAGGGCGGCTAGCATCGATTGGCTCCTGAAGAAACCGGTGAAGAAACCGGACGGGAGCGACGGCTCAGGCGTCGCCGTGCTCATGACCGTGCTCGTGTCCGTCGCCGTGGTCGTGCATTTCGTTCTCCGTCTCGCCGGCCTCGGCGGCGGCGAGCTTCTCGGCCTTCTGCTCGTCGGTCAGTTCGTTCCATTCAGGAATGCAACTGGCGCAGCAGAAGCCGACGGTTTGGCCGTTCCATTCCGTCGTGACGGCCGGATCGGACGCCCCGCCCATCAGCGGGCAGGTTTCGTTGACCAAGACGACGGGCGCGGCCTGCGGGGCGTCGGCGGAGGTCAGTTCGGCGGAGTCGTCGGGGGAGGATTCGACCGCACAACCGACCGCGAGAGCGACAAGAGCGGCGGCGGGAACGGAGAGCAGTGCGCGGAACGTCATCGAAGCGTCTTTCAAGACAGGGGGGGAAAGAAGAAGGCCGGAAGCGGCCGATCCGAACGCCGCCCGCGGCGGGGCGGTATCGGAGATGGCAGAGTCCCTGAGGACTTGCCGACTGATACGGCGTATTGCGTCTATAGGACGCGAAAGAGAGCGGCGCCGGCGGCGCACTGCGCCGCCCGATCACGCCGGGAAACCGCGGCTACGTCAGCCAAACGCTGAGCACGTGCTGCGCAAATCCTTGGGGCCTAACGAGGCCGTTGACTGAGTCGCCCGCCGTCTCCGGACGGGCGGCCGCGGGTTCCACCGACCAGACGACCGAAAAGCCCTCTCCCAGCGGCGATTCTTGCCGCGGGGACGGTTCGGGAGCGGTCGGAGCCGGATGCTCCGAGCTGCAGCGACAACTGGCGGATGATCCGTCCCGCTCGCCGCTCTTGGAAGAACCGCATTGACAGTCCTCCCCGCAGCGAACGCATGCCGCCGGGGTCGCTTCCACCGCGACGATTGCCCCGCAGCAGGAATGACCGCCGGAGCCGGAGTCTGTCGAGGAAACGGCACTCCCCTCCTCGATGCATCCGCCCGCGAGCGCGATCGGCGCCGGGCCGCCGACGAGACAGACCGCCAGAATCAGGCAAGCTGTAACGGCGGTACGGAAAGCGCTCAAAGCGACGGTCGGCCGGGGTCGAAGTACCCACAGAGGGTATCTTCAAGTGTGGCAGACCGGGCGGACAATGCAAGATCAATTCCGTCGCCGACCGTCGCTCGCCTTGGCCGCAGCCTTTCCGCTGGCGGGCTTCGTCTCGCTCGCCGGCGGTTGCGCCGCCGACGGCGATTGCTGCCGGCAAACGGCGACGCGTCAGACAGCCACGCGGCAGATCGGGACGTCGCCGGTCCTCGCGGAAGTGCCGCCTCACGCGGAGCGTTCGGCAACCGCGTCTTCCGGCCGGCAACGCTCCTCCCATCAACTCGCCTCCTATCAGGAAGAGACGGGCGAACCGGCCGGAGAATCATTCTTCGATCCGCTGCTGGACAGCCCGCAGGCTGACTCAGCGAACCTCCCCGGCGAACGCCCTTCGCCCGAGAACGGCGGGCGGGACGATGAGTTTGCCGATCCACTGCTGGACGCCCCCGTCGGAGACCGGCCGGCTTCGGAGGGCACGGCCGAATCGCTCCCGGGCGGCAGTTCCTTCCTGCCCGAAGACGCTTCCGCCATTGAACTGGCGGAGGCCGTCGCCCTCGCCGTCGCCCGGTCGCCGCGGGCGCAAGCCGCCCGGAATCGGGCGGCCGCGACCGCCGCCCGCATTCCGCAGGTGACGGCGCTGGACGACCCGACGCTGATGAGCACCAGCTACCCGATCCGCGATCAGGCCCTGCAAACCGCCGCCGGTCGCATTCAGACCGGCGTGCATGTGACCCAACGCATTCCCTGGTTGGCGAAACTCGGCGCGCGGGGCGAAGTCGTCCGGCGGGAGGCGCAGGCGGCGCGAACGGAGGCGACGACCGCCGAACTGGACGCCGCCCTCGCCGCCCGGACCGCCTGGTTCGAAGCGTGGTTCGCCGACCGGGCCGTTGAGGTGACGCTGCGGAACCGCGAGCTCCTCGCACAGCTCCTCGACGTCGCCGTGGCCCGGGTGCGGACGGGGGGCGGGCAGACGGACGTGTTGCGGACGCAGCTTGAAATCGACCGCCTCGACGATCGCATGCTGACGCTCCGTCGGCAGCGGGACCTGGCCCGGGCGGACCTCGCCGCGACGCTCCGGTTGCCGCCGGGGGCGGCGCTGCCGACGGCCGCGGAGGAACTGCCGCCGCTCAACGCCGCTGCGGAGGTCGACGCCCTCTTCGCCGCGGCCAAGCGGTGTCGGCCGGAGTTGCAGCGGATCGGCTGGGAGATCGCCCGCGACCGGGCGCAACGGCAGGTCGCCTGCCTCGCCGCCAAGCCGGACTTCACCGCGGGCCTCGGCTACGCCGTGGTGACGGAGGAAGACGCCCTCGCCGGCAACGCCAACGGCCGCGACAACGTCTCCGTACAGTTCGGCCTGACCCTGCCGATCTATCGCGACAAGATCCGCGCCGGCGTGGCGGAGGCGGACCGACGCATCGCCGCGGACTCCCGCGCCCTCGACGCCGAACAGGACGACACGCTCCGGCAGATCCGCCGGCTGGGCTTTCGGCTGGAAACTCTCGCGGACCAACTCGTCCTCTTGAACGACCGCATCCTCCCCCGGGCGGAGCAGACGCTGGACGTGAGTCTGGCGGACTATCGGGGCGAACGGGTCGGCTTCACTGAAGTCTCGAACAGTTATGGGGACCTGTTGCAGTTGGAGGTTCAACAGGCCCGGCTGCGTGCGGACGTCGGGACGGCCCTCGCCGAGCTGGAGCGGGCCGTCGGCTGCGACCTCGCCTCGATGACCCCAGAGCCCGTCCTC